>NZ_QWKP01000147.1 GCF_003470205.1 Cellulomonas rhizosphaerae | reverse complement strand
GGCGCCTGCAGCAGCGGTGACGGTCAGGGCTCGAACGACGTGAGCAACCAGGGCTACGTCTCCAGCGACGGTGCGATCGCCACGTGGCCGGCCGGTGACCGCAAGGGTCCGGTCGCGCTCGCGGGCACGGACTACGCCGGTGAGAAGCAGGACGTCGCGGGCTGGCTCGGCGACGTCGTCGTCATCAACACCTGGTACGCGAACTGCCCGCCGTGCCGCGCCGAGGCGCCCGACCTGGTCGACCTCGCCAACGACTACGAGGCCAAGGGTGTGCGCGTCATCGGCCTGAACGGCACCGATGGAGCGGGCGACGCCGAGGCGTTCCAGCGCAAGTTCGAGGTTCCCTACCCGAGCATCGACGACAGCACCGGCGCCGGCGTGGCCGCGCTGCAGGGCGTCATCCCCATCAACGCCGTCCCCACGACCGTCGTGCTCGACCGTGAGGGCAAGGTCGCCGCGCGCATCCTCGGCATCGCCGACGCGTCCACCCTGCGCGGGGTCGTCGACGACGCGCTCGCGGAGGGTTCGTGATCGCCGGCGCCGGCGACTGGTTCGGGCAGACCGCCGCCTCCGGCACGCTGCTGCTCGCGATCCCCGTCGCGGTGATCGCGGGGCTGGTGTCCTTCGCCTCGCCGTGCGTCCTGCCGCTCGTCCCCGGCTACCTCGGGTACCTCGGGGGCATGTCCGGCTCGGCGGAGAATCTTGCGGAGCGGGGGACGACGACGACTCGCGTCGCTCCGGCGCGCTCGCGGGTGCTGCTCGGGGTCTCGCTGTTCGTCGCCGGCTTCACGGTCGTGTTCGTCGCCTTCGGGGTGCTCGCCGGGTCGCTCGGCGGGTGGCTCTCGCGCTACCAGGACCCCATCACGCGGATCATGGGCGTCGTCGTGATCATCATGGGGCTGGCCTTCATCGGCCTGATCCCCTTCCTGCAGAACGAGCGCCGCGTGCACCTCGCGCCGCGGGCCGGGCTGTGGGGCGCGCCGCTGCTCGGCCTGACGTTCGGCCTGGGCTGGGTGCCGTGCATCGGCCCGACGCTCACCGCGATCTTCGCGCTCTCGCTCGACGGCGGGACGCCGTGGCGGGGCGCGCTGCTCTCGGTCATGTTCTGCCTCGGGCTCGGGCTGCCGTTCCTGCTGGTCGCGTTCGGGTTCGAGTCCTCGACGCGCGCGCTCGGCTTCCTGCGTCGCCACCGGCTGGCCATCATGCGGATCGGCGGCGGCATGCTCGTCGTCATCGGCCTCGCGCTCGTCACGGGCGTGTGGGGCGAGTGGGCGTCCTGGTTGCAGGGGCTGCTGACGGGCGACGACGGCTTCACGACGGTGGTGTGACGTGGTGCGCTACCGCCCCGAGGGGCTCGAGGACACGTTCAGCGCCGAGTCGGACGCCCCGGACGCTCCGGTCGCCGTCCCCTCGATCGGCGTCGTCGGCTGGCTGCGCTGGATGTGGCGCCAGCTGACGAGCATGCGCGTCGCACTCCTGCTGCTCATGCTGCTCGCCGTCGCCGCGGTGCCCGGGACGATGTTCCCGCAGCGCGCGCAGGACGAGACCAAGGTCGCGACCTATCTCGCCGACCACGCGAGCACCGGTCCCTGGCTCGACCGGCTCGGTTTCTTCGACGTCTACGCCTCGGTGTGGTTCTCGGCGATCTACATCCTGCTGTTCGTCTCGCTCGTCGGCTGCATCCTGCCGCGCACCAAGGTCCACTTCACCGCGATGCGCGGCCGTCCGCCCCGCACCCCGCGCCGCTTCACGCGCTTCCCGGCGCAGGGCGAGGGCGTCTCGGCCGACGAGCCGGAGACGGTGGTCCGCGCCGCGGCCGCGGTCCTGCGCCGGCCGTGGCTGCCGCTGTGGCCCCGGTACCGCGTCGACGTGCGCGACGAGGGCAACGGCGCCTGGTCGGTCTCGGCCGAGCGCGGCTACCTGCGCGAGAGCGGCAACCTGCTGTTCCACCTGGCGCTCGTCGGCCTGCTCATCTCGGTCGCGACGGGCCAGCTGCTGCACTACCGCGGGCAGGCGATCGTCGTGCAGGGCAACGGCTTCGCGAACTCGGTGGTCAAGTACGACACCTTCGAGCAGGGCACCGCGTTCGACCCCTCGACGCTCGAGCCGTTCACCATGCAGCTCGACGACTTCGAGTCCCGGTTCGACCCCGTGACGCTCAACCCGCGCGACTTCACGGCGCACGTCACGCTCGCGGAGCCCGGCAAGGACCCGGTCAAGAAGACGATCAAGGTCAACCACCCGCTCGACGTCGACGGCGCGAAGGTCTATTTGCAGGGCAACGGCTACGCGCCGGACATCGAGGTGCGTGACGCCTCGGGCAAGGTCGCCGGCGGCGGTGAGACCCCGTTCCTGCCGCAGAACCCGCAGTACACCTCGCGCGGCGTCGTCAAGGTGCCGAGCGTCTCCGGCGACCAGGACCAGATCGGCATCGTCGGCTACCTCCTGCCCACCGCGCGGCAGGTGGACGACACGACGTGGCAGTCGATCTACCCGCAGCCCGGCAACCCGCTGCTGGTGCTGACGGTCTGGCACGGCAACCTCGGGCTCGACACCGGCGTCCCGCAGAACGTGTACGAGCTCGACGAGTCCCGCATGACGCAGTCGGTCGACGCGAACGGCGACCCCGTGACGTTGTACGTCAAGCTCGGCGAGACAATCGACCTGCCGGACGGGCTGGGATCGCTGACGTTCAAGGCGCTGCCGCGGTTCGTCGCGCTCGACCTGCGCTACGACCCCTCGCTGACGTTCGTGCTCGTGTTCGCGGTGCTGGCCTTCCTCGGCCTCGCGACCTCGCTGTTCGCCCCCCGCCGCCGCATCTGGGTACGCGCCGCGAGCGACGGCGGTCGTACAGTGGTCACCGCCGCCGGACTGGCGCGCGGCGACGACGTGGGGCTCCAACCGGAGCTCGACAGGATCCTGGCGGCGACGCTGCCCGATCTGCAGAACAAGCCCGCTTCGACGCAGGAGACGCCATGAACACCGGTGACCTGAGCACCCTCCTGGTCTGGGCGGCAGCGACGGCCTTCACGGTCGCGCTCATCGCCTACACCGTGGACATGGCGCGCATCGCCGAGCAGGCCACGCGCCGCGCCCCGGCCGCCGTCCCCGTCGGGGCGTCCGTCGGCGGCCCCGTCAGCGCCGTCGCCGGATCGGCCGACGAGGCCGCACCGAGCCGTTCGCTGCGCGCCGAGGGCATCGCCCGCGCCACGCACTACCTGGGCGTCGCGCTGCTGTTCGCCGGCATCGTCACGCGCGGCATCGCGGCCGGCCGCTGGCCCACCGCCAACATGTACGAGTTCACGCTCGTCGGCGTCTTCGTCGCGACCCTCGTGCTCGCGATCATGCAGCGCCGCCGGATCATCCCGTTCATCAGCGTGATCGTGCTCGGCATGTCCGTGCTGTCGCTGGCCCTGGCGCTGCTCAAGTTCTACATCCAGGCCGAGGCCGTGCAGCCCGCGCTGCAGAGCTACTGGCTGATCATCCACGTGGGCGTCGCGATCACCGCGACCGGCATCTTCACCGTGGCGTTCGCCGCCTCGGTGCTGCAGGTGCTGCGCGACGGGCGCGAGAACGACCACTCGCACCTCGTCGGCCCGGGCGTGAAGGCCGGCGGTCTGCGCGCGTCGCTGTCCGGCTGGGCCGTGACCGGTCCGCGGTTCGCGTGGCTCGAGCAGGTGCCGGACGCGCGCCGCCTCGAGGCGATGGCGTTCCGCCTCAACGCGGTCGGCTTCGTGCTGTGGACGTTCACGCTCATCGGCGGCGCGATCTGGGCCGAGCACGCGTGGGGCCGCTACTGGGGCTGGGACCCCAAGGAGATCGGCACGTTCATCGCCTGGGTCGTCTATGCGGCGTACCTGCACGCGCGCACGACGCGCGGCTGGAGCGGTCGTCGGGCGGCGTACTTCGTCTTCGTCGGCTACGCCGTGGTGCTCGCCAACTTCACCGTGGTGAACCTCGTGGTGACGGGCAAGCACTCGTACTCGGGGCTCTGAGGCGCTACGGCGCCGGCTCGTCCTTCGGCGGGTTCTTGCGCCGGCGCTCCTCGTCGAGCTTCCAGAGGAACTCGGGGTCGTCGTCGGGCGCCGACGGGCCGCGGCTCACGCGACGCGTCGCCGGGCCGTGCGTGCTGCGGTGCGTCCAGCTCACGGCGATCCACACGATCGAGCCCAGCACCGGGATGAGCACCACGAGCAGCACCCACAGCGCGCGGGGGACGTTGAGCCGCTCGGCGGGCTCGCTGCGCACGATGTCGATCACGCAGTAGACGACGAGTCCGATGAGCAGCAGGGTGCCGAGGTAGCGCATCGCCCCAGGTTAGTGCGGTTCGGGCCACGCCCCCTCCTGACCTACCCTGGAGACGTGCCCGTCGTGACCTACACCCTGCTGCGCCTCGCCCTGTTCGCCGTCGCGACGGCGGGGATCTGGTGGGCCGGGATGCACTCGTGGCTGGCCCCCGTCGCGGGCCTCGTGATCGGCTGGCTGCTCAGCTACGTGCTGCTCGGCAAGCAGCGCGAGAAGGCCGCCGCATACGTGCAGGCACGCTCCGAGAAGCACCCCGACCGCGCGCTCACGCACACCGAGCAGGACGCCGAGCTCGAGGACGCGATCGACGAGGCCGCGCGGCGGGACGTCGACCCGAGCTGACGCCTACAGCGCCAGGCCCATCCCCAGCAGCACGCCGAACGCGAGCTCAAGCATCCCGGTCCCGGCAAGGATGGGGATCAGGGCCCGGCCGCGCGCGCCGACCAGCACCGCCACGGCCAGCACGATCGCCGGCGCCAGCAGCACGAGCACGATGATCGCCCACGGGTTCGCGAACGCGCACACCGTGCCGAGCAGCACCGGCACGATCACGAGCGCCGCGTAGGCGCGACGGGCGCGGTGCTCGCCCAGGCGGACCGCGACCGTCCGCTTGCCGACGAGCGCGTCCGTCGGCACGTCGCGCAGGTTGTTGACCATGAGCAGCGCGCACGCGAGCAGCCCGACGGCGACCGCGCCGACCCACGCCGCCCAGGAGAGCTCGCCCGCCTGCGTGTAGGTGGTGCCGAGCACCGCGACGAGGCCGAAGAAGACGAAGACGCCGACCTCGCCGAGGCCGAGGTAGCCGTAGGGCGTCTTGCCGCCCGTGTACGTCCAGGCCGCGACGATGGCCAGCACGCCGACCGCGAGCAGCCACCACGCGCCGGACAGGGCCACGAGCCAGAGGCCGAGCAGGGCCGCGACGCCGAACGCCGCGAACGCCGCGTTGCGGACCGCCTTCGGCTCGGCGGCACCCGAGGCGGTCAGGCGCATCGGGCCCACGCGCTCGAGGTCGGTGCCGCGGATGCCGTCGGAGTAGTCGTTGGCGTAGTTGACGCCGACCTGCAGCGCGAGCGCGACGCCGAGCGCGAGCGCGGCCCGGCCGAGGTGGGCGGAGCCGAGCTCCGCGGCCGCGCCCGTGCCGACGAGCACCGGGGCGGCGGCTGCGGGCAGGGTGCGCAGGCGCGCGCCGGCGACCCAGTCCTGGGTTGACGTCACGTGGTGATCCTCCGGTCGGTGAGTGCTAGGTGAGTGCTAGGTGAGTGCGGCTGTCAGGGCGCGGCGGTCGTGCTTGCCCGGGCCGCGCTGGGGCAGGGAGTCGAGGACGACGAGGCGGCGCGGGGCGGCCGGGACGCCCAGGCGAGCCGTGACCGCGGCGCGGACCTCGTCGAGAGTGGGCGGCTCGCCGGCGGCCACGACCGCGGCGACCACGAGCTGGCCCCACTGCTCGTCGGGCACACCGATGACGCAGACCTCCGCGACCCCGGCCAGTCCGGCCACGACGTCCTCGACGGCCGCGGGCGCGACGTTGGTGCCGCCCGTGATGATGACGTCGTCCGCGCGGCCGAGCAGGGTCAGGACCCCGTCGTCGAGCCGCCCGAGATCCGCGGTGCGCAGCCGGCGCACGCCCTCGGCGACGACGAACGTCTCCGCGTCGAGGTCCGGGCGGCCGAGGTAGCCGGTGGCCAGCACCGGGCCGGCAAGGGCGACGCGACCGTCGTCGATCGCGACCTGCACGCCGTCGAGCGGGACCCCGTCGTAGACGCAGCCGCCGCACGTCTCGGACATGCCGTACGTGGTCACGACGCGGATGCCGCGCGCGCGGGCGTCGTCGAGCACGCCGGTCGCCGTCGCGGCGCCCCCGAGCAGCACGGCGTCGTACGTGGCCAGGGCGTCCGCGGCGGCGGGGTCGTCGAGCAGCCGGACGAGCTGGGTGGGGACGAGGGAGGTGTAGCGGGTGCCCGCGCCGAGGCGTGCGGTCGCAGCGACGAAGCCGTCGGGCCGGAACGGGCCCGGGTCCATCACGACGGGCGTCGTGCCCGCCAGGACCGAGCGGACCAGCACCTGGACGCCCGCGACGTGCTGGGGCGGCAGCGCGAGGAGCCAGCGGCCCGGGCCGGACAGGCGCGCAGCGGTCGCTCCGGCCGAGGCGCGGAGCGCCGGCCCGCCGAGCATGACGCCGCGGGGTTCGCCCGTCGAGCCGGACGTGCGGACGACGAGCGCCACGTCGTCGGGAACGGTCGCAGCTGCTCCTGGATCGCCGGGCGCGACCGCCGGGCCGCTGCCGTCGAGCGCTGCGGCGAGCGCGTCGAGGAGGGCGTCGGGCCGCGCGGGGACGTCACGCAGCGGCCGGTTCACGCGACCAGACTAGGTCCCGGGGCGGCGGGCTGCCGTCGGCCGACCGTCGCTGCGGCGTGGGCGTGCGCACGCACCGCTCGGCGTATGTCAGCCTTGTCCCCGTGCGGAAGCCCAGGGGAGTGCAGATGACGACGAAGTCCGGCTGGCTGGCCACCGCGACGGTGAGCAGCCTCGCCCTCGTGCTCGCAGCGTGCAGCGGGTCGCCCGACCCGGCGCCGACGACGCCCGCGCCCGTCACCGTGGGCCCGACGATCACCGCCGACAAGACGCCCGCCCCCACGCCCTCGACCGAGCCCGTGTGGCCGCTCACCGGCGTCGCGGGCGAGCCGAAGAACCGGCCCGCGCTCGCGGTCAAGATCGAGAACACCTCGCAGGCCCGTCCGCAGACCGGGCTCGACCAGGCGGACATCGTCTGGGAGACCGTGGTCGAGTTCCAGGTCTCGCGGTTCATCGCGGTGTTCCAGTCCAAGGTGCCGGACGAGGTCGGCCCGATCCGTTCGGTGCGCCCGATGGACCCGATCATCCTGTCGCCCATGCACGGCCTGCTGGCGTTCTCCGGCGGTCAGCGCGGCATCCTGCCGCTCATCGCCAAGAACGGCATCCAGCCGCTGAGCCACGACGCGGGCGCCGCGGGGATGTACCGCACGCAGGACCGGGCCGCGCCGCACAACGTGTACGGCACCCCCAAGACGTTCTGGGCGTCCGCCAACAAGACCCACCAGGACGCGCCCGGCGAGCAGTTCCTGTTCGCGCGCGACGCCGAGGCCGCGGCCGCGGTCGCCGACGGCAAGTCCGCCTCCAAGCTCACCTACCGCCTCTCGGCCGCCGCCAACCCGTCCTGGGACTGGGACGGCAAGTCGGGTACCTGGAAGCGCTACGAGGGCTCGGCCAAGGCGATGGCCCGCAGCGGCAAGCAGCTCTCGGCCGTGAACGTCGTCACCGTCATCGCCCGCCACCCGGACTCGGGCTTCAACGCCCAGGGCGGCGCGCCCGTGCCGACCTACGACCTCGTCGGTTCCGGCAAGGGGTTCGTCGCGACCGGCGGCAAGTCGATCGCGGTGACGTGGAAGAAGGAGGCCAAGGACAAGCCGCTGCGGCTGTTCACGGCCGACGGCGAACCCGCGCTCCTCGCGCCCGGCAACACGTGGGTCGAGCTCGTCCCCAAGGAGGACGGCTCGGTGAAGATCTCCTCCTGAGGGAGGAGATCCCCGCACCGGGGGGCTGACGCGCGCCGTCGGGCCTCGCGACCGGGGGCCGATGTGGGCGCACGTGCCCGCGGGCGACGCTGGTCGCATGGCCACGACGCACCCGCACCAGCACCTCCGCGAGCACGACACCGCATCCCTCGGGGCGGTCGTCACCGCCGGCGTGATCCTCGTCGGCCTCCTGGTGGGTGCCGCCGTGCTGGTGGCTCAGGTGGTCGACGTCGTCGTCTGGTCGTTCACGAGCGCCTGATCAGTACGCGCCACATCAGTACGCGCCCGATCAGTACGCGTACGGGAAGCCCGACCAGTCCGGCTCGCGGCGCTGCAGGAACGCGTCCCGGCCCTCGACCGCCTCGTCCGTCATGTACGCCAGGCGGGTCGCCTCGCCGGCGAACACCTGCTGGCCCGCGAGGCCGTCGTCGGCCAGGTTGAACGCGAACTTGAGCATCCGCACGGCCTGCGGCGACTTGCTCGCGATGATCCGCGCGTACTCCAGCCCCGCGTCCTCGAGCTCGGCGTGCGGGACGACGTCGTTGACCGCGCCCCAGGCCAGGGCGTCGTCGGCCGAGTACTCGCGGGCCAGGAAGAAGATCTCGCGGGCCCGCTTCTGACCGACCTGCCGGGCCAGCAGCGCCGAGCCGTAGCCGCCGTCGAACGAGCCGACGTTCGCGTCGGTCTGCATGAACCGCGCGTGCTCGCGCGAGGCGATCGTCAGGTCCGCGACGACGTGCAGGGAGTGGCCGCCGCCGGCCGCCCAGCCGCCGACGAGCGCGACGACGACCTTGGGCATGGTCCGGATGAGGCGCTGCACCTCGAGGATGTGCAGCCGGCCGGCGCGCGCGGGATCGACCGCCTCGGCCGTCTCGCCGTCCGCGTAGCGGTAGCCGTCGCGGCCGCGGATGCGCTGGTCGCCGCCGCTGCAGAACGCCCAGCCGCCGTCGCGCGGGCTCGGGCCGTTGCCGGTGAGGAGCACGGTGCCGACGCTCGAGGTCATGCGCGCGTGGTCGAGCACGCGATAGAGCTCGTCGACCGTGTGCGGGCGGAACGCGTTGCGCACCTCGGGCCGGTCGAAGGCCACGCGCACGACGGGCAGGTCGCGACCTCCTTGACCGCGGTCGTAGCCGCGGTGGTAGGTGAGGTCGGTGAGGTCCTCGAACCCGTCGACCGTGCGCCAGCGCGTCGGGTCGAACGTCTCGGACACGCGGTCGGGCAGCGGTGCGTTCACGGGCGCCAGCCTACTGGCGTGCATCTTCTGGTACGCTCGTACTAGAAACACGTGCGACGGCGGATCTGTCACCCGGCCCGTGCTTCGTCCGTACCGAGGTGGTTGTCATGGCGTGGATCGTGCTGGTGGTGTCGGGTCTGCTCGAGGCCGGCTGGGCTCTGTGTCTCAAGGAGTCCCACGGGTTCACGCGGCTGTGGCCGACGATCGGGTTCGGGGTGCTGCTCGCGGCGAGCATGGCTGGCCTCGCGTTCGCGCTGCGGACCCTGCCGGTCGGCGGTGCGTACTCGGTGTGGGTCGGCATCGGCGCCGTGACCACGGCGGTGCTCGCGATGACGTTCCTCGACGAGCCCGTGACGCTGGTCAAGGTCGTCTCGATCCTGCTCATCCTCGCGGGCGTCGTCGGGCTCAACGCCTCGGGTGGTGCGCACGCATGACCGACGGGCGACGGGCGCGCGGCGAGCAGCGCCGGGCCGACCTCGTGGCCGCGGCCGCCGCGCTCGTCCTCGAGGCCGGGCCGGCGGGCGTGAGCCACCGGGCGGTCGCGGCGCGGGCGGGTGCGTCGCTCTCGGCGACCACGTACTACTTCGCCGACCTCGACGAGCTGCTGGCCGCGGCCGGTGCCGACCTCGCCGCGGCGTGGGCCGCGCACGCGCGGGCGACCGTCGAGTCCGCGGACGCTCCGCCCGCGGAGCTGCTGGTCCGGGCGGTCCTGCCCGCGGGCGACGCGCAGCACGTGCGCGGGCACTACGCGCACCTCGTCGGCGCCGGGGCCGTCCCCGCTCTCGCTCGCGCCTACGCCGCCGGGCGTGCGGATCTCGACGCCGTGGTTGCCGGCCTGGGGCTGGCCTGGCCGCCCGAGGTCCTCGTTGCGCTCGTCGACGGCGCCGCGGTGGCGGCCCTGAGCGAGGGCCGGCCGGTGGCCGAGCACGTGCGCGCGGTCGTGTCCCGGGCGCTCTGACTACGGTGGTCCCCGTGCTCGTGTACGACATCGCCCTGCGGACCCGCTTCCGAGGCCTGCTCCGGCGGGACGGCCTCCTGGTCCGGGGCGACGCCGGCTGGGCCGAGTTCAGCCCGTTCTGGGACTACGACGCGGCGGAGTCCTTCGCCTGGTGGCGCGCGGCGCGCGAGGCCGCCGACCTCGGCTGGCCTGCGGCGGTGCGCGACCGGATCCCGGTGAACGTGACCGTGCCGGCGGTCGGGCCCGAGCAGGCGCACGCGATCGTCACCCGGTCCGGCGGGTGCCGGACGGCCAAGGTCAAGGTCGCCGAGCCCGGGCAGTCCCTGGCCGACGAGGTCGCGCGGCTCGAGGCCGTGCGGGACGCGATCGGGCCCGACGGGGCCATCCGGGTCGACGCCAACGCGGCCTGGGACCTGGACACCGCGGTCGCTCGCCTCGCCGCGCTCGACCGCGCGGCCGGGGGGCTCGAGTACGCCGAGCAGCCCGTGCCGACCGTCGACGACCTGGCCCGCCTGCGCCGGCGCACGCACGTCCCGATCGCAGCCGACGAGTCCATCCGCCGGGCGTCCGACCCTCTCGCCGTGGCGCGCGCCGAGGCGGCCGACGTCGTGGTGCTCAAGGTGCAGCCGCTCGGTGGGGTGCGGGCGTGCCTCGAGCTCGCCGAGCGGATCGGGCTGCCCGTGGTCGTCTCGTCGGCGCTGGAGACCTCCGTGGGGCTGGCCGCCGGGGTCGCGCTCGCGGCCGCGCTGCCCGAGCTGCCCTACGCGTGCGGGCTGGCCACTGCACAGCTGCTGACGTCCGACGTGGTCGTCGACCCCCTGCTGCCCGTCGACGGCGCGCTCGAGGTGCGCCGGCCCGTGCCTGACGAGACCCTGCTCGAGCGTGCGGCCGCCGACCCGGAGCTGGCGCAGCGGTGGGCCGCGCGCCTGCGCGAGGTCGAGCGGCACGGCGCCGACCAGGCATGATGGCGGGCGTGACCACGCATCCCGCGACGACGGCGGCGCGGGTGCTGCTCCAGGCGCTCGCCGCGCTCGGCGTGCATGACGTCGTCCTCGCCCCGGGCTCGCGCAGCGCGCCGCTGGCCTACGCGCTCGCGGACGCCGCGCGCACCGACGCCGAGCGACCGGACGGCGCCCCCGCGCTGAACCTGCACGTGCGGGTCGACGAGCGCTCGGCCGGGTTCCTCGCGGTCGGCCTGGCCCGCGCGCACGCGCTGGCCGAGTCGCCGCGACCCGTCGCGGTCGTCACGACGTCCGGCACGGCGGTCGCCAACCTGCACCCCGCCGTCCTCGAGGCACACCACAGCGGTGTCCCGCTGCTCGTGCTGACGGCGGACCGCCCGCACGAGCTGCGCGGCACCGGCGCCAGCCAGACCACCGAGCAGGTCGGCCTCTTCGCCGGCGCCGTCCGCCTCGCGGTCGACGTCCCCGCTCCGTCTGGCCTGCCCGACGAGCCGCGGGACACCCGCGCGCTGGCCGTGCGCGCCGTCGCCGCCGCGACCGGTGCGCGCACGGGCGCGCCCGGCCCTGTCCACCTCAACCTCTGCTACCGCGAGCCGCTCGTGCCGGGCTCCGGGCCGTGGCCCGAGCCCGCGACCGCGGGCCTGGCGCACGTGGACGCTCGGCCCGTCGCGGCCGTGCCCGCCCCAGATCCGTCGCGCGCCCCCGTCCGGGGTGGGCGGCTGGGTGGCACGCCGACGGTCCTCGTGGCGGGCGACGGCGCGGGCGTCAGCGCGCGCCGGCTCGCCGAGGCCAACGCGTGGCCGCTGCTCGCCGAACCGTCGTCGGGCGCCCGCGGCGGTCCGAACGCCATCCCCGCCTACCGGCTGCTGCTGGCCGACGAGCGCCTCGGCGGGCGCGTGCGCCGCGTCGTGGTGCTCGGCCGTCCCACGCTCTCGCGCCCGGTGCAGCAGCTGCTCGCGCGGCCGGACGTCGAGGTCGTCGTCATCGCGCCCACGGGCGCGACGTGGCCCGACGCCGCGCGCGGCGCCGACCAGGTGCTGCTCGAGCCGCCGAGCCGGATGCGTACCGGCCGGCTCGGCTCGCCCGCGGGCTGGCTCGAGGCGTGGCAGGCGGCGGGGCTCGCCGCGGCCGAGGCGATCGACGCGGTGCTCGACCCGCCCGAGCGGGGTCATCGCAAGCGGGCCGGCGCGCGCGTCACCGGGCCGGCGCTCGCGCGGGCGGTCGCGGCCGCGTCGCTCCCCGACGACGTGCTCGTCGTCGGATCCTCGAACCCGGTCCGGGACCTGGACCTCGTCGCGCGCTGGGACGAGCCGCCGGGCGTGCTCGCCAACCGCGGCCTCGCGGGCATCGACGGCACGGTCTCGACCGCGGTCGGCGTCGCGCTCGGCCTGCCGCGCCGCCGCGTGCGCGTGCTGCTGGGCGACCTGACGTTCCTGCACGACGTCGGCGGACTGCTGCGGGGTCCGCTCGAGCCCGCGGTCGACCTGCAGGTCGTCGTCGCGAACGACGACGGCGGATCGATCTTCGCGACCCTCGAGCCGGGTGAGCCCGCCCGCGCGGACGTCTTCGAGCGGGTGTTCGGCACGCCGCACGGGGTCGACGTCGCGGCGCTGTGCGCGGGCTACGGGGTGCGGCACACCCGAGTCGGGGACGTCGAAGGGCTGCTCCCGGCGCTCGCGGGCCCGGGGCCCGGGCTGTCGGTGGTCGAGGTGCGGGTGGACCGTGCGGGGCGGCGGACGCTGGGTGAGCGGCTCGCGGCCGACGTCGCGGCGGCCGTCGCCGGACTCGAGCAGTAGGCACGAAGTCCCAGGTCACGACGGGTGTGACCGACGGCACGGCTGCACCTGCACAACTCGCAGCGAACTCCCAGGTTCCACGAAGGCTCCCTCCAGCGCGGCCGGGTTGGGTAGTGGTCATACCGAGGAGGCCACACACATGACCACGCCAGAGAACGAGCACCCGCAGGCAGCGCCGACGCAGCCCATCCCGCCCGTCGCGCACCCCACGAACCCGTTCACGCCGCCGCACCCCGCGGCGCCCGCCGACCAGCGCGCGCTCTACGAGGCAGCCCAGCGCGAGGCAGCCCAGCGCGAGGCAGCGGACCGCGCCGCCGCCGCGCAGGCCGCCGCCGCCCAGGCGCACACGACCCCGATCGCGCAGGCCGCGCCGCACACCGCCCCCATCGCCTACGCCGGCACCCCGTACGCGGCGCAGCAGGCGCCGCAGCAGCCGGTCACCCCGTGGTTCGGCGAGCAGCAGACCGCCGTCGCGACCGCTCCGGCCCGCACCAAGAAGCGCAGCGCCTGGCTCCCGATCACCTCGGCCGCCGCCGTGGGCGCGCTCGTCGCCGGCATCGCCGTCTACGGCATCTCGCAGGACGACGGCGACAACGGCGGCACCTCCGCCGCGTCGCTGGCTACCATCGGCCGGTCGTCGAACGACACCGTCCCGGTCTCCGGCTCGACCTCGGACGACCCGGACTGGCAGAAGGTCTCCGCGGCCGTGCAGGCCTCGGTCGTCGCGATCACGGTCACCACGGCCGACGGCAGCGCGCAGGGCTCGGGCGTCATCATCGACGACTCCGGCCACATCGTCACGAACAACCACGTGGTCTCCGGCGCGCAGGGCAAGGTCTCGGTCACGCTGACCGACGGCCGCATCCTGCAGGCCACCGTCGTGGGCACCGACCCGACGACCGACCTCGCGGTCATCAAGCTCGACGACGCGCCCAGCGGCCTCGTGCCCGCGGCGATCGGTGACTCGGCGGCCGTCGTCGTCGGCGAGCCCGTGATGGCCGTCGGCAACCCGCTCGGCCTGGCGAACACCGTCACGACCGGCATCGTCTCGGCCGTCGACCGTCCCGTCTCGACCCAGGGCGAGAACGGCGGCGAGGGCACCGTCACCAACGCGATCCAGGTGGACGCCGCGGTGAACCCCGGCAACTCGGGCGGCCCGCTGTTCGACGCGCAGGGTCGCGTCATCGGCATCAACTCGTCCATCGCGACGCTGTCGAGCGAGTCGGGCTCGATCGGCCTCGGCTTCGCCATCCCGTCGAACCTCGTCAAGAACGTCGCCGCGCAGCTCATCTCCAGCGGCACCGCCAAGCACGCGTTCCTCGGCGTGACGCTGAACGACGGCACGGCCACCGCGGACGGGGTCACGCGCGCCGGTGCGGTCGTCGAGTCGGTCTCCGACGGCTCCCCGGCCGCGGCGGCCAAGCTCGTCAAGGGTGACGTCGTCGTCGCGATCAACGACAAGCCGGTCGGCGGCGCCGAGTCGCTCACCGCGTACGTCCGCTCGCTCGCGTCGGGCGACGACGCCAAGCTGACCATCGTCCGCGACGGCAAGGCGATCGACGTCACCGTGACCCTCGCGACCCGCGAGGACACGACCTCGTCGCAGAGCACGCCCGACCAGACGACGCCCGGCGACGGCTCGGACCAGGGCACGCTCCCCGGCGACGGCTCGGGCCAGCTGCCCGGCGACGGCTCGGACCAGGGCACCCAGCCCGGCGACGGCTCCGGCCAGGCCACCCCCGGCGACGGCTCGGACCTCGGTTCGCTCACCCCGGAGCAGCTGTACAAGTGGTTCCAGGAGCACCAGGGCGACCTCGGTGGCAGCAGCGACCAGGGCGGTCAGGGCTGACGCCCACCCCTGAACCGGTCGGCGACCGGCGCGATCCCCCCTGACGCGCCGGCCGCCGACCTCAGACCAGCGGCACGCACACTCGTGCCGCTCCCGCGGTCCGCACCCAGGACCGCACCGGCCCCCCCGCGTCCCCTCGGGGCGGCCGAGACGCCTCGCGCCCGTGCCGTCCTCCCCAGGACCGCACGGGCGCGAGCGCCATCTCCGGCGGCTCCAGTTCCAGTGCACCGACCGCGGGTGGCACGGACCGAGCGCGCGTGGCGTGCCGCCCGCGCTCGGTCCGTATCACCCGCGCTCGGTGATCGAACGGGCGCGCGGGCCGGGCACGAGCGGCGCGGGGTCAGTCGCGGGAGAGGGCGTAGCGCATCGGGACGAGCTTGGCCTCGGACTCGGCCAGCTCCGCGGCGGGGTCCGAGGCGGCGACGATGCCGCAGCCCGCGAAGAGCCGCACGCGGCGCGCGTCGTCGGGATCGACCTGGGCCGAGCGCAGCGCGATGCCCCACTCGCCGTCGCCGTCCGCGCCGAACCAGCCGACTGGCCCCGCGTAGCGCCCGCGGTCCATGCCCTCGACGCGCGCGATGAGCTCGCGCGCCGCCTGGGTGGGCGTGCCGCACACGGCGGCGGTCGGGTGCAGAGCCGCGGCGAGCGCGAGCGAGGTGGGGTGGTCCCCGTCGGTCCCGGCCAGTACGCCGGTCACGTCGGACGCGAGGTGCAGGACGTTCGGCAGGTGCAGGACGAAGGGCACGTCGGGCACGTTGGTCGACGAGCAGAACGGCTCGAGCGCGTGCGCGACCGACGTGACCGCGTACTCGTGCTCCTCGAGGTCCTTCGAGGAGTGCGCCAGGATCGCGGCGCGGGCCACGTCGGCGGCGTCGTCGCCCGTGCGGCGGATCGTGCCGGCCAGCACGCGCGAGGTGACCAGGCCCTTCTCGGACCGGACCAGCAGCTCGGGCGTCGCGCCGAGCATGCCGTCCACGCTGAACGTCCAGCACGACGGGTACTGCGCGGCGAGCCGGTCGAGCACCCAGCGCGCGTCGAGCGGCCGCTGCGTGCGGGCCTCGACGTCGCGCGCCAGGACGACCTTGTCGACCTCGCCCGCGCGGACCGCCGCGATGCCGTGGGCCACCACGTCCTGCCAGTCGGCGGCGTGCTCGTCGGCGTAGACGACCTCGCCCGGGTCGTGCGGCGGGACCCGCGGGCCGACGACGTCCGCCAGGGCGGGAGCCGAACCGAGCTGCGCACCGGTCGTGACGGTCGTCAGCCACGTGCGTCCGCCGCGCCGTCCGACGACGACGCGCGGCACGACGACAACGCCGCCGACGGGGGAGTGCTCGTCGAACGCGAACGACCCGAACGCCACGGGACCCGTGCCGGGCAGCTTGACCTC
>NZ_QWKP01000146.1 GCF_003470205.1 Cellulomonas rhizosphaerae | reverse complement strand
CCGGAAGGCGTCGTCGGAAATGCCTACTCGAGCTGCCTGAGCGCTCGCCGCTCGACCTCGGCGAGCACGTCGTCGGCGACGTCCGGGCTGACTCGTCCTTCCTCGCGAGCCGTCAGGACGACAGCCCGCTCGACCTCGCTCGCCCGTCGCAGGAGAGTGCCCACCTCGGCGTCGTCGCCGGCGTCGTTCTCGTCGTGGTCACTGCCTCGGCGCGCCGTGCTGATCGCGTCCTGTGCAGCGAGGTACCCCTGGTACTGCAGCCGCACCGCCCACCGGACGCGGTCGGGGACGTCGGCGCTCAGAGTTCCGTCCAGCGCGGCGAGGACCGCGGAGGTCGCGTCGCGGCGCAGGATCCGACGTTGCTCGTCATCTCCTGCTTCTCCGACTCCCAGCCAACGCACCAGCGGCGCGAGGGTGAGCCCTTGCGGCACGAGCGTGACCAGCACCGTCACGAGGGCCACGACGACGATGGAGTCGCGGTGCGGAAAGGCCTCTCCTGAGTCCAGGACGTCCGGCAAGGCGAGCGCGGTGGCTACGGTGACCACGCCGCGCATTCCGGCCCAGGACGTCACGACCCCTTCCCGGGCGCCGACGGGCACGCCCTCGCGGCGATGCCTCCCGAACAGCGCGGTCGAGCTGAGCACCCACCCGAAGCGAACCAGGACGAGGACGAGGACGGTCCAACCCGCAAGTGCGAGCGCGGTGCTGCTGGCGGAGTTGGAGCGCAGGATCTCGGTGAGCTCGAACCCGATGAACACGAACACGAGACTGGTGATTAGGTCGTCCGCGTACTGCCAGACGGCTCGCCCGAGCAGCCAGCCTTCGGAGGTCAGCGACCGCGCAGCGTAGGTCCGCAGGTAGAGCCCGAGCGTGAGGACCGCCAGGACGCCGGAGCCGTACAGCTGGTCGGCCGCGAGGTACACGGCGAACGGCATCGCGATCGTCACCGTCGTCTCGGCCGTCGCCGAGTGCAGCCAGCCGAGGATCCACCTGGTCGCGATCGCCACGACCAGTCCGAGACCGACTCCCACGCCCAGCGCCAGTACCAGGCTGAGCCCCACCTGCCCCGCCGTGACGTGCCCGGCTACCACTCCCGCGACGGCCACGTTGTAGAGCACGAGGGCCGTCGCGTCGTTGAACATCCCTTCGCCCTCGAGGATCGTGACGAGGCGCCCTGGCAGGCGCAGGCGCCGAGCCACGGCGGTCGCCGCCACCGAGGACTGCCGCTGGGCCCCAGCCCAGCCCAGCGCCGTGGGCCAGCACCGTGACCGCGAGAGCACTTGCCAGAGTCAGGCCGACAGCGAGCAGAGCGATCGGCCGTGCGCTCTCCCTGAACTCCCGCGCCGTCGAACGCTGGGTGGCGGCGAACAGCAGCGGGGGCAGGACGAGCGGAAGGATGAGGTCGGGATCGACCGACACACTCGGCACTCCCGGCAGCAATGGGACGACCAGGCCGAACAAGGTGAGCAAGACGGGGTACGGGATGCGTAGCCGGTCGGAAGCCGGCGTCAGCGCGACGATGCCGGCCACCAGGATGGCCACGAGGACCGCGGGATGCATCGGGCGACTCCTGTCCTGGCGCGGGGAGCGCACGCGACGGTCCGTGACGACGACGGCTCCTCGGATAGTGCACCAGCGCAGCTACGACGCGCGAGCGGCCGCGGGAGCTGCGGCGCCGAGCCCAGGTCCGGTGGCCGGCGGCATGCTCGTGCAGGTGCCCGGTGCGGGCGGTGCTGCCACCATGCGAGGCATGGCACTGAACCTGATCCGCACCGTGCTTCCCGATTCCCAACGCCGCACGGCCGACAACCTGACCGCCGACCTCGACCTCTGGGCCGGGGACGTCTCGGCGAAGCGCTCGGCGTTCTGGATCATGCTCGCGCTCAGCGCGGTGATCGCGACGGCGGGAGTCCTGTCCGACTCCACCGCCACGGTGATCGGGGCGATGATCATCGCCCCCCTGGCCACCCCGATCATGGGGCTCGCTCTCGGGCTGGCGAAGGGGTCCGCTCGATCAGCGCTCCGGTCGGCCTGGTTCGTCCTGCGGGGCCTGGTCCTCGTGGTCGCGGTCGGCGCGGTGTTCTCGCTCGTCCTGCCGACGTCGTTCGACCTGCTGACCAACAGCCAGATCGCGTCGCGCACCTCACCCGGGCTCCTCGACCTCGTCGCGGCGGTGGCGACGGGCTTCGCCGGCGCGATCGCGCTCGCCCGCCGCGACGTCGCGGCCGTGCTGCCCGGAGTCGCGATCGCGATCTCGTTGGTGCCACCGTTGGCGGTCGCGGGCGTGTGCCTCGGTGACGGATCCCCGAGCCTGGCGGCCGGCGCGCTGCTCCTCTTCCTCTCGAACATGGTCGCCCTGGTGCTCGCGGGCACGCTCGTCTTCGCGACGACCGGCTACGGAGTTCCCACGGCGGTGTCCGAGGGGCGATCGCGTCGACGCACATACGTGACGCTGACGATCGTCCTCGCGATCGTCGCTGTCCCGCTGGCCAGCAACACCGTCTTCACGTACGTCGTGGCGCTGCGCACCGAGCGGGTCGAGCGAGCGACGACGAGCTGGCTGGAAGACGTCCCTGGCGCGACGGTCACCGACGTCTCGTACAGCGGCGCGATCCTCGAGATCGATGTCCGGACCCCCGGCCCTCTGCCGGACACCGCACCCCTCATGGACGCCCTCGAGGATCCAGTACCTGACGGGACCCCTGTGATCATCGTGACGAGCCTGGGTGATCGCCTGGAGGCGGGGACGATCGGCGCGCCCTGAATCGGTCGATCCGGGCAGCGCCATCCCCTGTGCGGCACCGCACCTCTGTGTGATGCTGAGATGCATGTCACCGACACCGAAGCCAGCATCGGCCGCCATCGTCCAGCAGCAGCGCGCAGTTCTCGAGAACCTGCCCTTCGCGGACGAACAGGACTTCGAGGACGCCTCGCGGGGGCTCGTCGCACGACGCGAGCCGAATGCCGTGACGGCCTACGACGGCACGGTCCTGTGGGACAACGACACCTACTCCTTCCTTGAGGGGGAGGCGCCCGACACCGTCAACCCGAGCCTGTGGCGGGTCTCGAAGCTCGCCGCCGTGGACGGCCTGTTCGAGGTGGTCCCCGGGATCTACCAGGTCCGCGGGCAGGACCTGTCCAACACGACGATCGTCGAGGGCGACGAAGGCGTCGTGGTCATCGACACGCTCCTGTCCGCGGAGACCGGCGCTGCGGCCCTGGCGCTCTACCGCCAGCACCGCGGCGAGCGGCCGGTCAAGGCGGTGATCTACACCCACTCCCACGCCGACCACTTCGGCGGCGTGAAGGGTTTCGTCACGCAGGAGGAGGTCGACTCCGGCGCGGTGCGGATCTTCGCGCCCGAGGGCTTCATCGAGGCGGCTGTCTCCGAGAACGTCTACGCCGGCACGGCCATGAACCGACGCGCGGGGTACATGTACGGTGCGGCGCTCGCCCGCGGACCGCAGGGCGGCGTCGGTGCCGGTCTCGGGCAGACGTTGTCCATCGGGCTCGTCTCCCTCATCGCGCCGACCGATCTCATCACGACGACCGGCCACGAGGAGGTCGTCGACGGAGTACGGCTCGTGTTCCAGATGGCCCCTGGCACCGAGGCTCCGTCGGAGATGCTGATCTGGCTGCCCGACCACAAGGCGCTGTGCGCAGCCGAGGACGCGACGCACAACCTGCACAACCTGCTGACCCTGCGGGGCGCCGTCGTCAGAGATCCGCACGCGTGGGCCCGCTACCTGACCGAGACGATCGACCTGTTCGGGGCGGAGATCGAGGTCGTGTTCGCCTCGCACCACTGGCCCACGTGGGGCAACGAGCGCGTGGTCGAGTACCTCTCGCTCCAGCGGGACCTGTACGGGTATCTGCACGACCAGACGCTGCGTCTCCTGAACAAGGGCCTGACCGGCCCGGAGATCGCCGAGGAGATCGAGCTCCCGCCCGCACTGGAGAACGCCTGGCACACCCGCGGGTACTACGGTTCGGTCAGCCACAACGTCAAGGCGATCTACCAGCGCTACCTCGGGTGGTTCGACGGCAACCCCGCCCACCTGTGGGAGCACACGCCGGTCGAGCGCGCCAAGCGCTACGTCGAGCTGGGCGGCGGCGCGGACGCCGTTGTCGAGAAGGCGAAGGCGTCGTTCGACGCCGGCGACTACCGCTGGGTGGCAGAGATCCTCAACCACGTGGTCTTCGCCCAGCCGGAGCACGCCACAGCCCGCGAGCTCCTGGCCGACACCTACGAGCAGCTCGGCTACGGCTCGGAGAACGGGACCTGGCGCGACTTCTACCTCTCGGGCGCCACCGAGCTGCGCGACGGCCAGTTCGGGACCCCGACCGAGACGAACGCCCCCGACGTGATCGCGCAGCTGACACCGTCGATGCTGTTCGACGCGATCGCGATCCAGGTGAACGGCCCCCAGGCGTGGGACGAGAAGTTCTCGATCGACGTCGTGCTCACGGATGTGGACGAGCGCTACCGCCTGCGGATGGGCAACGGGGTGCTCACCTACAGCGCGGCGCCGCAGTCAGGCGACGCCGACACCGTCCTCACGACGACCCGGCGGGCACTGCCGGCGCTGGCTGGCGGCCTGGGAGGCGAGGCCCTGGCCGCCGCCGGGGTCGAGGTGACGGGCGACGCGTCCGTCCTCGGTCGACTCGCAGCGGTGCTGGACCCCGGTGACAAGAACTTCGCCATCGTGACTCCCTGAGGCGTCGCGCGCCAGCAGCGGAGCGCCCGCCGGGGTGGAGTGCGCGAAACATCGCGGCCGGGTGCTTCGCTAGGCGCCGCCCAGGGGCCCGTCGAGCGGCTGGGCCCGTGCTGCCTTGCCGTCGAGCCACAGCGTCTCGGACTCGTCACGGTGCACGCCGTCGGTACCCACGTGCTTGCTGCTGATCGTCGGGCCCTTCTTGATGACGTGGACGAGCGCCATCGCATGCCCGCGACCAAGCCCGTAGTCGGTGGCGAGCCACTGGACGATCTCCCCGGCCTTGACGGACGGGCTGTCGAACCCCCGCCCTCTCGCCTCGTCGACGAGCTGGCGGGGTGTCTTGCCGGTCTTGTCCTCGATGGTGTCGAGGTATGCCTGGAACGACACGGCGGTCATCCTTTCTGCGGTGGTGGCCGAGCGCTGGGCAGCGCCCGGTGAGCTCTCGTGGCAGGTGCCGGGCGTTGGGGGAGCTGGACACCGCGGTACCTCGAGGAGGCGGGTCAGCTCAGGCGCTCACGGCGATCGACCGGAGGACGGGCGCGACGGCGCCCACGGGGAGCTGGTGGTCCCCACCGGGGACGTCGACCAGCGTGCTTCCAGGCACGACCTCGGCGAACGCGACTGCGCCGGAACGGATGAAGGGGAACGTCGACTCGCCGACCAGGAGGGTGACGGGAACGGGGATGGCCACGTAGCGCTCGAGTGCGGCGGCGTTGCCATCCATGGTGTCGCCCATGATCCGTGCGTCGTAGCGCAGGGTGCCGGCGAAGGGCTCGACCGCGGCCACGAACGGTGACGCCATCATCTGGTCGACCACGTGGGGAGGGAGTCCGACCGCTTCGAGCGAGAAGTACCGAAGTGCGCCGAGCAGGTCCCCGCCGGCTGCGAAGGCATCGAGCCGCGCGACGTAGTCGGCAGGGAGGGGTGGACGGCCGTCGTCGACGATGAACGGCGGTTCGAAGGCAGCGACCGCGGCGGCCGGCACACCTGCCAGGGCTGCCTCGAGCGCGAGGACCGCACCGGAGGACTCGCCGAGGAGGATCGCGTTCGCGCCGAGGTGGTCGACGAGCGCGGCGATGTCCTCGATCTCGCGCTCGACGGCGTACGCCTCGGCGTCGCCGCTCTCACCACGACCGCGTCGGTCGTAGGCGACCACGCGAAGTCCGGTCGCGGCCAGAGCACCGGCACTGGAGGAGATGGCGCGATACGCCGTCGCACCGTGCACGCAGATCACCGCAGGGCCGTCTGCTGGTCCGAGAACGTCGAACCCGATGCGAGTGCCGTCTGCGGAGGAGAGGAAGTGGGTCATGAGAACGTCCCTTCATGGGTTTGTACGGGCCCGACGGGTCACGTCCTCGTGCGAGGTGCACGTGTGGCGACCGGGCGGGGCAGTTCGACGGCGCGGCATCGAAGATCAGGGCGGGGGGAATCCCTCCTGCACCATGACGTCCGACGCGTGGATGCAGATCATCCGCAGGGCGCCGCTGCCGGAGTTGACGAAGCTGTGCCACAGACCTGCCGGGACGACAGCGCAGTCGTCGGCCTCCGCGACGAGATCGTGCCCGTCGATCGTGATGGTTGCCTGGCCTTCGAGCACGACCCACGTCTCGGAGTAGGGGTGGCGGTGCAGACCCGGCCCGTGTCCTGGGTCGGCGTCGACGAGGAAGAACGAGATCCCCGAACCGTGCGCGCGGCCCTCGAACCTCGCGGTACGCGAGTCCGGCCGGCGGAGCTCGGACACGTGCACCACTCGCGGGACAGTCGAGCCCCCGTCCCGCAGGGCTTCTGCTTCTCCTGGGTCGTTCATCTCGCCATCTCCCAAGCGCCTCGCTGATCGTTAGACGATACGATACGTAGCGTCTGGTGCACGGTAGAGCGCAACGCTCGCTCGTGTCAACGCGATACGTTTCGTGTCGCGACGTAGACTGGCGTCGTGGCCGCCACGAAGTCTGCTCCCAACGCGCACCGCCGAAGCATGGAAGCGCGGCGCGCCATCCTGGACGCCGCCATCACCCTCATCAGCGAGCGCGGGTACGCCAACGTGACGATCGAGGCCATCGCGGCGTCGGCGGGCGTGGGGAAGACGACCATCTACCGGTGGTGGTCGTCCAAGGGTGACCTGGCACTGGAGGCGATCAACGACCGCGTCGGTGAGGCCATCGACTTCCCCGACACCGGGGACATCTCAGCGGATCTTCGCCGTCAGCTGCTGGAAGTAGCCAGGCTGCTCGACGGGGAGATCGGAGTCCTGTTCCGCGGCATCGTCGCCGAGGCGCAGAGCACACCCACCGTCGGCGCCGCGCTGCTGGACACGATCATCGAGCCTAGGACCAGGGCCTGCGAAGCACGGCTCGCCAAGGCGGTCGACGACGGACAGCTCCGGCCCGACGTGGCCACCCGGATGATGGTCGAGCTGATCTATGCGCCGCTGTACTACCGGCTCTTGTTCAAGACCGACCCCGCTCGACCTCGGGACATCGCGCTCCTGCTCGACTACACCCTGTCGGGCCTTCGGCCCGTCCCGGCGACCGACTGAGCGTCGGTCCGACGGCGGTCAGGCGCGGTCGTAGGTCAGGACCCGCAGCCCCGAATCCAGCAGCAGCTCGTCGACCGGGCGGAAGAGATGGGGTCGGAACGGCCCGCGAAACAGCGGGATGCCTGATCCGATGACGGACCGGTTCTGCTTGAGGACAAGGCGGTCGATCTCGGGCAGCAAGGCGTGCGCGAGCGTGCCTCCACCGACGAGCCACAGGTCCAGGCCGGGCTCGGCCTTCAGCGCACGGACCCGCTCCAGGGCGTCGGTCGCGACGATCTCGACGGCGGGATCGGGGCTCGGGGCCAGAGTCGTGGAGAAGACGAGATGCCGCAGGTGGGGATAGGCATCGGTCATCCCTGCGGCCAGCCCGAGCTCGTACGAGGCTCGCCCCTCGAGGACGGTGTCGAAGGCCCGGCCGGGACCGGAGATGCCCATGGCCGCACGTGCGGGACCCGGCAGGGTCTCGGGGTAGTGCTCGACGATGAACTGGATCAGGTCGGGCGTCAGCGGGAAGTAGTCCTGTCCGGTGGGGTCACCACCGTCCGGACCGGCGATGTATCCGTCCAGCGTCGTGGCGACGTAGTACACGAGCTTGCGCATGGAGTCCTCTCTTCGAAGCGTGCCAGCCGGGGACCTCGTGAGGCCCTACCAGGTCATGTTGATGGCTCGCTCGAAGTTGATGTAGCCCGCCCGCGCGAACGCCTGCGCCATGGGGACGTTGCCGAGGTCGGTCGAGGCGCGGATCCTGGGGACGTTCTCGGCCGCGAGGATCCGCGTGCCCTCGGCCAGCAGGTCGTCGATGTAGCCGTTGCCGCGATGGGCTGGCAGGACGCCGACGTAGGCGATGATCGCGTGATAGGTGTTGCGGGCCGGAACGACGAACCCGACCGGCTCGCCGTCGCACAGCTCGGCGACCTGCCACCAGGTGTGCGGGCTGGTGAAGCCGGCGAACTCCTCGTCGAAGTGCTTGGCCGCGACCGCGGCAGGCGACATGGTCTGGAGGTCGGCCTGGCTGTGCGCGTCCAGCGTGCCCTCCAGCACCGGTTCCATCAGCGCGACCAGCTCGTCGCGGCCCTTCGCGGGCCGGAACCGCAGTTTCCCCGACGAAGCCGGGACGGCCGCGTCGGGCGTCCACTCGAGCCGGAGGCGCTCGACGAGGGGCCGCGCTCCGAGCCGCTCGAGGACGGACATCCGCGACTCGACAACCCGTCGGGCCGTCCCGTCCTCGCGCCAGTTCGGAGGGATGTACCGGCCGTACTCCGGTGGCGTCGACCCGGCAGGGACGACGGCGGCCAGCCCGGCTCGCAGCACCCGTTCGCCGATCTCGACGGCGACGTCCAGCTCGAGCGTGTCGTCGAGGTCGAAGAAGTCGAGCACCACCGGCTCCGCTGCGCCGGGACGGCCCCACCAGGAGGCGCGGGCCAGGACCCGGTCGTCGTCGGTCGCCACCCACATCCACTCGGGCCGACGCCTGCCCTCAGCGAGGTCGTCGGCGAGCTCGTCGTCCAGGACGTAGGGGAGCTGCAGGAAGAGGTCGAGCTCGTGCGGGCCGGAAAGGTGGCGGACGACGATGTCGCCGGTCGTGTCGCTGATGTCGTACTCCTCGGGAGGGGGCTGGGACGCGATCGTAGGTCAGGACGCGCCTCCGGATCTCACGTCTGGCTGCGCGCGAGTCGTCTTTCAACGCGCGTTCTGCGTGCTCGGATCCCTTCGCGCAGGCACGGTGCGCACCCTCCGAACCTCGACCGACGAGCCACCTCGCCACGCAAGGAGGATGCTCGCCCCATGAGATCAGACGGTCCCGTGCTCGTGGTCGGTGCCAGCGGCAACATCGGTGGGGCTGTCGTCTCCGCCCTGACGCGAGCCGGCCTCGCCGCTCGCGCTGCAGGAACGCATCCGACGGCTCTGGAGAATCGGTACCCAGGGGTCGAGGTCGCTCGGCTGGATCTGCTCGACCCCACGACGTTCGCCCCGGCTCTGGACGGTGCCGCGGGCATGTTCCTGGTACGGCCGCCCGCGATCGCCAAGGTCGGCCCGACGTTGAACGCGCTGCTCGGCGTCGCCGAACGGCTGCAGGTCGGACACGTCGTCTTCTCCTCGGTCACCGGCGCCGACACCAACCGCGTCGTGCCCCACCACCGTGTCGAGGAACGCCTGCGAGAGTCCGCCCTGTCGTGGACGATCTTGCGGCCCGGGTTCTTCTCCCAGAACCTCGCCGACGCCTACCGCAGCGACATCGTCAACGACGACCGGATCCTGCTGCCCTCAGGCGAGGGTCGGGCCGCCTTCATCGACACCCGCGACATCGGCGACGTCGCCGCCCTGGTCTTCGCCGCGCCGGACGCACACCGGAGCGCGGGGTACGTCCTCACTGGCCCGCAGGCGCTCAACTTCGATGACGTAGCCGCCCTGCTCACGAGCGAGCTCGGCAGACCGATCCGCTACGAGCCCACGTCGGCTCTGCCCTATCTCCGACACGTGCACGCCCAAGGACGCCCCTGGGTGCAGGCCATCGTGCAGACCGTGCTGCACACGGGGCTACGGCGCGGCCAGGCCGAGAACGTGGACCCCACCCTCGAACGGCTGCTCGGACGACCCGGCCGCACCCTTGCCCAGTACGTCCACGACAACCGCGAGCTGTGGGCCTCGCCTGCGTGACTGACGCCGTGGGTTCAGGGTGCGCGCCTCAGCTCCACCGAAGCAGCAGGTGAGAGGCCACGTCCGGATCCTGGATGCAGGATCCGGACGTGGCCTCGTGCCATGTCTGCAGCCGTCAGCGGTTGGCGATCGTGAACCCGATCAGCTTCTCGGTCGTGCGCCCGTCGATCCCGACCGCGTCGATCTTGAGCTGGTAGCTCCCGTTCGGGTACGAGCGCGTGTCGAGCACCAGCGTCGGCTTCTTGCCCGCGTTGCTGCTGCCCGGCGCCTTCGTGTTGTCGGTCAGCCACGTGCCGCCGCGGTTGAGCTCGATGTACGTGTACGCCGGCTCGGTGTCGAGCGTGACCCGCACGGTCTGCTTGCCCTTGAGGGTCGCGCCCTCCATCACGTTGACGTTCTCGACCACCGGCGCCGCGGGGGAGGGCTTGTCGGCGTCGAGGCGCAGCGCGTCGCGGATCGTGAAGAACAGGTCCGTCTGGTCGGTGAGCCCGACGACGTTCGCGGCGCGCGGCCCGTAGGCGGCGATCCGGACCTGGGTGCCCGTGTGGTCCTGCGAGCCGCCGGTCTCGGCGGTGCCGTAGGCGACGGTCATGGGCTTGTTGTCGGCCGTCAGCAGCGTGCGCGTCAGGCCGGGGGTCAGCGTGTTCGGGTAGACGATCTGGCTCGAGTGGCCGTGGTCGGCGGTCAGCACGACGAGCGTGTGGCCGTCCTTCTTGGCGAAGTCGAGCGCGACCTGCACGGCCTCGTCGAGGTCGACGGTCTCGCCGATCTGGCCGCAGGGGTCGGCCGCGTGGTCCTGCTTGTCGATGCTCGCGCCCTCGACCTGCAGGAAGAAGCCCTTGCCGGACGTGCGGTCGAGCAGGTCGATCGCCTTGGTCGTCATCGCCTTGAGGGTGGGCGTCGTCGCCAGGTACTTCGGGTTGGGCGAGCACGTCACGGCCGGCTCGGTGCCGCCCGTGTGGGTCGCGGCCGGGCCGATCCAGCGCACGGGCAGGTTGCCCGGCGCGAACAGGCCGAGGACGGGCGACTTCTGGTCGGCCTTCTGCACCCCGGCGAGGCCGGCGGCGTCGGTCACGACCTGGTAGCCGCGGGCGCTCGCCTGCTGCAGGAGCGTCTTGCCCGACCACTGCCCGGCCGCGGCGGACTCGTTGAACGAGGTGGCGCCGCCGCCGAGGGTGACGTCTGCGCGCGCGTCGATCAGCTGCTCGGTGATCGAGCCGAGGCCGCCGTTCTGCAGGGCGTTGGCCGGGCACTTCGCCAGGGTCGACGAGGGGGCGTAGCAGCCGCGGTCGGTGACGTGTGCGACCTGGACCGCGGGCGTGGCGTCCTGCAGCTCCGCGGTGCTGACGTCGCCCGTGCGCAGGCCGTTCGCGCGGGCGATCTCCAGCAGCGAACGCTGCGGAGCGCCGTTGATGTCGACCGAGATCGCGCCGTTGTACGTCTTGGTACCCGTCGCCCAGCCCGAGCCGGACGCGGCCGAGTCGGTCACGTAGTCGGGCAGGCCGTCCTTCTTGTCGAGCGCGTAGGTCGTGTACTGGCCGGTCAGCGGCAGGGCGTCGATGCCCGCGAAGTGCCCCGCGGCACCCTGGGCGTAGTTGCGGGCGACGGTGATCTCGGAGTCGCCCATGCCGTCACCGATGAGCAGGATGACGTTCTTCGCGGCGCCGCCCTTGATCTGGGCGCGGACCTTCGAGGTCTGGTCACCGTCGAGCCGGCGCGCGTCGCCGTGACCCGACAGGTCGGTCGTGACGGCCCAGCTGGTGGCCGCGCCCATGACGAGCCCGCCGGCGACGACTGCCGCGGCGAACGGGCGGAATGCACGTGTCTTCATCGTGATCCTTCCGGGGGTCTGCCGGCGACGTCCGTCGCCTCGTGCAGTCGACCGGGTGAAGGTGACGATAGGATGATCCAGGAGGAAACGGGACGAGTCGGACCGTCGGCGGTCTGTGGTTGCCCTGAGCGCCCGCTGTGGGTCGCGGCCCGCGCAGGACATCCCCCGGACGGGTGACGGATCTGTCGCTTTCATCCCGGTGTCGACGCCGCGATCCCTGGGGGTCGCCTCCGCGCGCTTCGGTCGACACATGAGAAGACGAGTAACGATCTCCATCCTGGCCGCCGCCGTGGCCGCCAGCCTCCTGCCGTCCGCCGCCGTCGCCGCGGACAAGCCGGGACCGACGATCACGGTCCCCACCCTCGAAGCCCGGGCGACGCTGTCCGCCGACTACCTCGCCGCGGGGCCGCAGTCCGGCGCCCTGGCCACCCCCGCGAACGGTCGCAGCGGCCCGTTCCCCGGCCAGGTCATCCCCGGCTTCAGCGGCATCGTCGATGCCGGTGACGGCACGCTGTGGGCGATGCCGGACAACGGGTTCGGCAGCAAGGCCAACTCGGCCGACTTCCTGCTGCGGATCTACCACGTCAAGCCGCGGTGGGAGACGGCCAAGGGCGGCGCGGGCGAGATCAAGGTCCAGGGCTTCGTGTCGCTGCGCGACCCCGACCACCGCATCGACTTCCCGATCGTGCACGCCGACACCAAGCAGCGACTGCTCACCGGCGCGGACTTCGACATCGAGTCGATCGTGCGCCAGAAGGACGGCAGCTTCTGGATCGGCGAGGAGTTCGGGCCGTTCCTGCTGCACGTGGACCGGACGGGCAAGCTGCTGTCCGCACCCGTCCCGTTCCCGCTGGGCAAGTCGCCGCAGAACCCGTACCTCGGCGCCGGCGAGACCCCGCGGATCAAGGCGAGCCGCGGCTTCGAGGCGATGGCGGCCTCGAAGAACGGTCGCTACCTGTACCCGATCACCGAGGGTGCGTTCGTCGACGACCCGTTGCAGCGGCGCCGGACGATCTCCGAGTTCGACACGCGCACGAACCGGTACACCGGCGTGACCTGGGCGTACCAGACGGACCAGGACGCGAACGTGGTCGGCGACGCCTTCACCACGGGCCGGCACCAGCTCCTGGTGATCGAGCGCGACGACTTCCAGGGCGAGGCGTCGGTGATCAAGCGCGTCTACGCGCTCGACCTCGACAAGCGGGACGTCGACGGCTTCGTCCGCAAGACCCTCGTGCTCGACGCGCTGAAGATCGCCAACCCCGACCACCTCGGTGCGGGCGACGGGTACGGCACGGGCGATCCCTTCTCGCTTCCGGTGCAGTCGTTCGAGACCGTGGTCCAGCTCGCCGACGGCCGCCTGCTCATCGCCAACGACAACAACTACCCGGGCAACGCCGCGCGGATCGCGGGCAAGCCCGACGACACCGAGATCGACATCATCGACCTGCGCAAGGTCCGCGCCCCGAAGGCGAGCCCGACGACGGCCATCGGCCACCGCGGCGCGAGCGGCTACCGCCCCGAGCACACCCTCGCGTCGTACGAGACCGCGATCCGCCAGTGCGCGGACTACATCGAGCCGGACGTGGTCTCGACGAAGGACGGCGTGCTCGTCGCGCGGCACGAGAACGAGATCGGCGGCACGACGAACGTCGCCGACCACCCGGAGTTCGCCTCGCTGAAGACCACGAAGGTGATCGATGGCCGCAGCGTCACGGGCTGGTTCACCGAGGACTTCACGTTCGCCCAGCTCAAGACCCTGCGCGCGAAGGAGCGGCTGCCGCAGGTCCGCCCCGCCAACACGGCGTTCGACGGGCTCTACGAGATCCCGACGCTCGACGAGGTCATCGACCTGGCGCGCCACTCGGTCTCGTGCGACGGCAAGCAGGTCGGGGTCTACCCCGAGACGAAGCACCCGACGTACTTCGACTCCGTCGGTCTCTCGCTCGAGGAGCCGCTCGTCGCGCAGCTCAAGGCCAACGGCCTGGACCGCCGCAACGCGCCCGTGTTCGTGCAGAGCTTCGAGACCGGCAACCTGCGCGAGCTCGCCCGCCTGACCAAGGCGCCGCTCGTCCAGCTCGTCGACTGCTCGGGAGCGCCCTACGACCTCGTGGCAGCCGGCGACACGCGGACCTACAAGGACCTGGTGACAGCCTCTGGGCTGGCGCAGATCGCCCGGTACGCGGACGGCGTGGGCCTGTGCAAGGACGTGATGATCCCGCGGACCTCGTCGGGCACGCTCGGCACGCCGACCACGGTGGTGCGCGACGCGCACCGGGTCGGCCTCGAGGTGCACGGCTGGACGTTCCGCCGGGAGAACCAGTTCCTGCCCGCGGAGTACCGGATCGGCACCGACCCGAACGCGGTCGGCGACCTGGCCGGGGAGATCCGGGCGTTCGTGGCGATCGGCCTCGACGGGGTGTTCAGCGACAACCCCGACCTGGCCGTCGCGGCGACGAGCTGACCGACGCGAGCCTGCCCGTCCCCGCGACGGGCAGGCTCGCGCTCGTCCGCCTGTCGATCCGGGTCCTGTCCGCGCGTCATCGCGGTGACGGGCACAGCCGAGGCCCGGACGAGAGGATCGAGCATGAGCACCGAACCCGCAGGGCATGCCGCGACGACAGCCGAGCCGCACGACGACCCGCTGCGCTGGATCGTCCTCCTCCACGACGAGGAGGGCGGCTGGGTGCACATGAGCTCGGAGCAGCAGCAGGTCGTGATCGACCGGCACGACGAGTACGCGGCGCGGGCCGCGGAGTTCGGTGTGCGGTTCGTCGCGAGCGAGGCACTGCGGCCCGCCGCGACCGCGAAGGTCGTGCGCAACGGCGAGGGCACCGTGAGCGAGGGTCCCTACGCCGAGTCGGTCGAGCAGCTCAGCGGCTTCTACCTGGTCGATGCGCCCGACGAGGACAGCGTCGTCGCGCACGCGCGCCTGCTGCCCGACTACACGATCGAGATTCGGCGCGCGATGAACGCGCCCTGAGGCGAGGCACGGGCCGGGACGGGCGCGGTTCCGCTCGACGGTGGAGACTCGGCTCATGAGCGGCGCACCCGTCCAGAGCCTGCGACCCGGAAGTCCGGACGGGCAGTGGCGCGTCACGACCACGACGACGGTGTTCGACCTGCGCGCGGTCGCCGCTCGTCGCGCGGAGGTTCGGCTGGTCGACGAGGACTGGTCTCCCGCGCTCTACTCGTCGAGCTTCACGGCGGAGGACGACGAGGAGAGCTACGTCGGCCGACGGATCGAGGTCGGCCTCTACCTGCGCCTCGTGCTCTTCGACCCTGGCGTCGCCGAGCAGGAGATGCCTCGGATCTGGCTCGGCAAGGTCACGAGCATCGAGGCGACGACGCCGTAGCGGCTCAGGCTCGCAGGGCAGCGGTGCCGGGGAGTGCGACGAACGTGTCGCGCAACCGCAGCCCGGTGACGTCGGCGGTGCGGTTCGCGGTCGCGCCCAGGTGGTCGAACCGGGCCAGGGCGTCGCGCCACGGCGCGGCGAGGGCGACGTCGACGAAGGCCTCCGGTCGGCGCCGATCCGCGAGCCACACGTCCCAGGCCGTCGCGCAGCGCGCGCACACGGTCCGGGAGATCGCCGCCTCGGCGGTGTGAACCGCATCTCCGTGGCCCGCCGGCTCGGCGAGCGGCCGGGTCCAGGCGCTCGGGCCGCCGCAGCGGGGGCAGAACATCGTTCGCGTCATCGTCAGCACACCTCGACGCTAGGACGGGGGCCGGCCGACGACCTCGGACCAAGGACCCATCGCCGTCGCACCACGAGCCGCGAGGGCGTCAGTCCGAGTCGATCCCGGCCTGCTCGGCCGCGGCGTCCCGAGCCTTCTCGCTGCGGTGGAGCTCGCGCTCGGCGGTGGCCACCGCCTTCTCGTCGACCCGGTGGGTCTGCTGCGCCGTCGCGAGCGCCTTGTCGGCCGCGGTGGCCGCCTTGCCAGCCGCCGCGAGGCGCGTGCGGACGTCGGCCAGCTCGCGCACCAGGTCGTCCTCCTCGGCGTGCGCCCGGTCCGCGACGTCGGCCGCGCGCTCCGCCTCGGCCGTGCTCTCGTCGTGGGAGGCGAGCGCGGCGTCGTACCTCTCGCGGGCGGCCCTGGCGGCACCGTCCGCGGCCTCCCAGGCCGCGCGCGCCTCGTCCCGCGCGCGCTGCTCGCGCTCCTCCCGGCGCACGCGGCGCTCCCGGGTCGCGGCGGACTCGGACGCCTCCGCCGCGGCGGGCGCGGCCCGCTCCGAGT
>NZ_QWKP01000145.1 GCF_003470205.1 Cellulomonas rhizosphaerae | reverse complement strand
GGCAGGCCCGCCGCCGGTGCGGCGACCGGGATCGCGGCGGACTCGGCGGACGGCTCGTCGCCGTCGCCACGGCGGCGACGCGGCAGGCCGAGCGAGGTCTCACCGTCGGTGAGCGCGGCCAGGTCGACAGCCTCGGCCGCGGGGGCCTCGCTCTCGACGAGGGCCGCGAGCTCGGCGGGCGAGTCAGGGGCCGTGCCGTACAGCGCGGTCTCGGTCGCGGCGAACAGGTGCGCCGGGAACAGGACCGTGGTCTCCGTGCCCGTGCCGGTGGGCGACTTCGCGAGCTGCACGGCCGCGCCGAGGCGGTGGGCGATGCGGCCGACGACGAAGAGGCCGAGGCGCTGCGCGCCGAGCATCTCGCCGGCACCGGTCGACGCGATCTTGGCGTTGGCGGCCTCGATCTCGGCGTCGGACATGCCCAGGCCGCTGTCGATCACCTTGACGGCGACGAACTGGCCGATGACGCCCGTGGAGACCGTGACGGCCGTCTCGGGCTCGGAGAACACCGTGGCGTTCTCGAGCAGCTCGGCGAGCAGGTGGGCGGCCCCCAGGGCGTTGAAGCCCAGCATGTGCGGGTCGACCTGCAGGTCCAGCTCGATGCGGTCGTACTGCTCGATCTCCGAGGAGGCCGTGCGGATCACGTCGGACAGCGGCATGGCGTCGCGCAGGCGGCGACCGGAGTCGATGCCGGCGAGCACCAGGAGGGACTCCGCGTTACGACGCATTCGCGTGGCGAGGTGGTCGAGGCGGAAGAGGTTGGCCAGCGTGCTCGGGTCTTCCTCAGCGCGCTCGAGCGAGTCGATGAACGACAGCTGGCGGTTGAGCAGGACCTGGTCGCGGCGGGCGACGTTGACGAACATCTCAGCGATGGAGCCACGCAGGGCTGCCTGCTCCTGGGCGACCGCGACGGTCGTCGCGTTCACCGAGTTGAACGCTGCGGCCAGTCGGCCGACCTCGTCCATCGACGTCACGGGGATCGGCGCGAGCGTGATCTCGGGGCCCTCACCGGGGGTGGCCACCTGCTCGACCAGTCGCGGCAGCTGCTCGCGGACGTTCGAGGCGGCGGAGGTCAGGCGACGCAGCGGGTTCACGATGCCACGGGCGATGAACAGCGCGAACAGCAGCGACAGGACGACGGCCGCGATCGTGATGCCGATCGTCAGGATGGCGGTCTGGCGGGCGCTGGACACGTCGTTCGACGCGAGGGTGTCGGCGCGCTTGAGGACCGCGTCACTCGTCTCGACGATGCCGGCGAGCTGGGAGTTGACGTCCTCGACGTACTCGGGGACGACGAGCTGGTTGACCAGCGTCTCGCTGCCCGAGGTCAGGCGGAGCCGCTCCTGCGAGAAGCGTGAGGTCGGCTGGCCGGCCGGCATCGCGATGTCGGTGTCGAGGCGGTTGACGAAGGCGGCGGACTGCGAGCGCGCGGTCTCGGTGTTACGCGCGGCCTCGTCGTACGCGGCCGCCGTGATCGTGTTGACCGACCCACCGCCGGACATCACGAGACCCTGGATCATCTCGGTGACGAGCTTGTTGGACAGGCCCTGGATCGACCCGAAGGCGTTCAGCGAGGCGCCGACGTCGCGGTTGTCGAGGTAGGTGGCGATCTGCGCGACGAGCTCGAGCTCACCGTTGGTGATCTCTGCGTAGTTGAAGGCGGCGGTTCCGGTTCCAGCGGCCAACGACGAGCCGTTGCGCGCGGCAACCAGGTTCGTGTTGTAGCTCATCTGGACGTCTTGGAAGCTGTCGATGATGCGCTTCGGGAACAGGCTCAGGTCGAGGTCGGCGGTGACCTCGCGGACGTCGGCGAGAGCGGCATCCGTCTGCGCCTGCGCGGCCGCGAGGTCCTTCTTCGGCGCCCCCGTCAGGGTGGCGACACGCTCCGCCTCGATCGCGCTCGACAGCGGCTTGTACGCCTCGAGGGTCTTGATGACCTCAGCGGCGGCGGACGCCGACTGGTAGGTCTTCACCGAACCGTACGAGATGTACGCACCGGCGACGAGCAGCACGATCATGGGGACAGCGAGAACCGCCATCACCTTGGCGCGAATGCCAAGCCGTCGCAGCATGTCGATCCCTTCCTTCACCCGACTCTGGGTGTCGCCCACGTTCGATCAGCGATCTGACCGATCCGTGGAGTCCCCGTTCGCAACTCATCGGCTCCTGGACGGAGGACCATTAGCCCGCGGCAGAGTTTGCCATGGACCTCACCCCGGCGGGAACGGCGCATTTCCACGGGTCTGTGGCGGTTCGTCACGGACGATACGGTCGACCTCGTGCGCGCAGTCGTCATCTCCGAACCGGGCGATCCGGACGTCATGGTGGTCGCCGAGGTCGACGACCCGGTCCCCGGGCCAGCGGATCTTCTCATCCAGGTAGTCGCCGCGGGCGTCAACCGCGCCGACCTGCTGCAAAGAAGTGGGAACTATCCGCCGCCGCCGGGTGCGCCCGACTGGCCGGGGATGGAGGTCGCGGGCGACGTGCTCGCCGGCCCGCCCGGGTGGCCGGTGGGATCCCGTGCCGCGGCTCTGCTTGCCGGCGGGGGCTACGCGTCGCGCGTCGTCGTCCCGGCTTCCCTCGCCCTGGTGGTTCCCGACGGCCTCACGACGAGCGACGCGGCGGCCCTGCCCGAGGCGCTCGCCACCGTGTGGTCCAACTTCGAGGCGGCCCGGCTGACCTCCGGCCAGACCGTCCTGGTGCGGGGCGGATCGGGCGGGGTGGGCTCGGTGGCCGTCCAGGTGGCCCGCGAGGCCTACGGCGCCCGGGTGGTCGCGACGGCGGGAGGGCCGGACCGTGTGGCTCGGCTGGCTCAGCTCGGCGTCGACGTGCCGCTCGACCACCGTTCCGAGGACCTCGTCGACCAGGTCCTCGCCGCGACCGACGGCCGCGGGGTCGACGTCGTCCTCGACGTGCTCGGCGCGGGCGGGCTCGCGGACAACCTCGCGATGCTCGCCGACGGCGGCAGGCTCGTGGTCATCGGCATGCAGCGCGGGCGGCGCGCGGAGATCGACCTCGGCCTCCTGCTCACGCGGCGACTGTCGGTCATCGGGACGACGCTGCGTTCGCGCCCGCTCCCCGACAAGGCCGCGATCATGGCCGGCGTGCGTGCGCACCTGTGGCCGCTCGTGGCCGACGGCCGCATCCGGCCCGTCGTGCACGCGAGCCTCCCGCTGGAGCAGGCGCCCGCCGCGCACCGGCTGCTCGACTCGGGCGAGGTCTTCGGCAAGCTCCTCCTCGAGCCCTGATCACGCTCAGGCGGGCGGGGGCGCCTCGTCCGGGTCGTCGACGGCACGGGCGGTCAGCGCGATCGCGCCCGAGACCAGCAGCAGACCCATGACCTCCAGACCGTGCGGCACCTGGTGCAGCGCGACGGCGCCGACGACCGCCGCGGTCGCGGGCAGCAGCGCGAGCAGCACCGCGAACGTGGCGGCCCGCACGCGCCGCAGCACCACCTGCTCGATCGCGTACGGGATCACGGAGGACAGGACCCCGACCCCGACGACGGCCGCGGCGAGTGCGGGATCGTCGAGCACGGGCGCCGCGCCGGCCGCGAGGAACGGGGCGAAGACGAGCGCGCCCACGGTCATCGCGACCGCCAGGCCGGTGACCCCGCCGCTCGCGCCGGTCGCGACCCGTCGCCCGAGCAGGATGTACGCGGCCCAGAACGCCGCGGCCAGCAGCGCCGCCACGAGCCCGGTCCGCGCGTCCGGCCCCGCGTCGAGGCTGACCCCCGCGAGCAGCACGACGCCCAGGGCCGCGACCCCGATCGCCACGCGCTCGCGCCACCCGCGCCCGGTCAGCGCCGCGACGGCCACGGGCCCGGCGAACTCGATCGCCACCGCCGTGCCGAGCGGCAGGTGGTCGATCGCGACGTAGAAGGTCACGTTCATCGCGGCGAGCACCACGCCGAACAGCAGCACCGTGCCCAGGTCGCGCCGCGTCCACCGCGTGCGCCACGGACGGCGCCAGGCCACCAGGACCACCGCGGCCACGAGGATGCGCAACCACGCGACGGTCGGCGCGGCGACCGTCGCGAACAGCCCGACCGCGAGCGCGGCACCGGCGTACTGCGTCAGCCCCGACAGGACGAACAGCAGCGGCGCGGGCACCGGCCCAGGCTAGGCCCGCGCACCCGTTCACACTGCGGCCGCCGCCCGCAGCACGCACGATGGGGTGCGCCCCGCGCACGCGGTCAGGACCCGGCCGCACCCTGCGGTGCGAACGGCCACCCGTGGCCGCGAGAGGGACCCATGGGCCGCACCACGTCGAGCACCGACACCCACCGCCGCGTCCGGGCGAGCGTCGCGGGCGACGTCCTGCGCGCGTTCGCGGTGCTCAGCGTGGTGATCGCCGCCTGGCAGTGGGGGCTCGTGGGCGCCGCGCTGTTCCTCCTGGTCCTCGGCGGCACGCTGCTGCCTCGCGCGATCGCGGCACCGCCGGCGCTCGACGTCGCCTACAGCGCGAGCCTCCTGCTCGCCGCCTATGCCGCCCAGCTGGGCTGGTACGACGCCGTCGGCTGGCTCGACCTCGCGGTCCACACGCTGACCACCGCCCTGGTCGCCGTCATGGTCTGCCTGGCGCTGGCCCGGTGGAGCGGGATCGACCCGGCCGGGCTCGGGGCGCGCGGCGCCTGGGTCGGTGCCGTGCTCGTCGCGGGAGCCGGAGCGGCCCTCGCCGTGCTCTGGGAGATCGGCGAGTGGTTCGGGAACGCCTACCTCGACAACACCATCCACGTGGGCTACACGGACACGGTCGGCGACCTCGCGGCTGGCCTCGCCGGCAGCATCGTCGCGGGCGTCCTCGTCGCCCGCCGGTGGGCACGATGACCCCGACCGTCTCCGTCGTCATCCCCACGCGGGACGACGCCGTTGAGCTCGCGGTCTGCCTCGCCGCGCTGGGCCGCCAGACGGTGCAGCCGTGGGAGGTCGTCGTCGTCGACAACGGATCGACCGACCGGTCCGCAGCCGTCGCGACCGCGTGGGGCGCGCGCGTCGTCACCGAGCTGCGCGTCGGCATCCCGGCCGCCGCGGCCGCCGGCTACGACGCGGCCAAGGGCGACGTGATCGCCCGCCTCGACGCCGACTCCCGCCCCGACGAGCGGTGGGTGGAGCGGATCGCCGCGCGGATGGGCGCGGAACCCGGGCTCGTGGCGCTCACCGGCACCGGGCGGTTCGTCGACGTGCCGGCCTGGTCGCGGGCCGTCGTCTCGACCGCGTACCTCGGCAGCTACTACCTGCTGGCCTACCTCGCCCTCGGCCACGCGCCGCTGTGGGGCTCGAGCATGGCGATGCGGCGCGAGTCCTGGCGCGCGGTGCGCGAGGAGGTCAGCCGTGCCGACGTCCACGACGACCTGGACCTCGCGTTCGCGCTCGGGCCGCACCGCCGGATCCGCTTCGACGGCGCTCTGAGCGTCGGCGTCTCCGCGCGCTCCCTGCGGGGTGCCGCCCAGCGCCGGCGCCGGATGGACCGGGCCTGGCGGACGCTGCGGCTCAACTGGCAGCGCACCCCGCCGTGGCGCCGGTGGTGGTCCCGCCTGACCGGCCCCGACGTCGGCTGAGAACCGGCTGAGGGCCTCCGGTTCCCCCCGGTTGCGGCCCGCCGCTCGCGTGCAATGGTGAGCGGGAAGCGCGCTCAGGACACGGGCAGCTACGCATGCCCCCGGAGTCGACGATGAAGCTGCCCCACCCGCGCGGTCCCCTCAGCGACGCGGTGATCACCCTCGTGAGCTCGTCGCCCGACGCGCAGACGAGGATCGACGAGGTTGCGCGCGACGCGGTCGACGCGTCGACCGACCTGGCGACCGACGACGACGTCCAGCTCGCCCTGTACGTCATGAACGAGCTCGCCTACCGCGGGTTCGACGGCGTGGACGACGACTGGGAGTGGGACCCCGAGCTCCTGCGGGCACGCCGCATCGTCGAGACCGCCTTCGAGGACGCCCTGCGCCGGGTCGTCCAGGTCCCGTCCGACGTCCCCCCGGAGCGGTCCGAGGTCGCGGCGGCGCTGTTCGCGATGACGGCGCCGGCACCCGGCCCGAGCGTCGCCCGGTACGTCGCCAAGCGCGCGACCCGCGAGCAGCTCGACGAGTTCCTCGTCCTGCGCTCGATCTACCAGCTGAAGGAGGCGGACCCGCACACCTGGGCGATCCCCCGCCTCACCGGCGGGCCCAAGGCCGCGCTCGTCGAGATCCAGGCCGACGAGTACGGCGGCGGCGACCCCGAGCGCATGCACTGCGAGCTGTTCGCGCGGACCATGCGCGGCGCGGGCCTCGACGCGGACTACGGCGCCTACGTCGAGCGGATCCCCGCGATCACGCTCGCCGCGCTCAACCTCATGTCCCTGTTCGGCCTGCACCGCCGCCTGCGGGGCGCGACCGCCGGGCACCTGGCCGCGTTCGAGATGACGTCCTCCCTGCCGAACCGGCTCTACGGCGACGGCTTCCGGCGGCACGGGTTCGACGAGGGCACGACGCTGTACTTCGACGAGCACGTCGAGGCCGACGCGGTCCACGAGCAGATCGCCGGACGCGACCTCGCTGGCGCCCTCGCCCAGCAGGAGCCCGAGCTGTGTCACGACATCCTGTTCGGCGCCGCCGCGTGCCTCTACCTCGACGACCTCGCGGGCGAGCACACGCTGTCCGCCTGGACCGCGGGCGGCTCCGCGCTACGGGCGATCGCGTGACCGGCACGCGCCCGACGACGATCGTCGCGTGCCCGGACGGCCCGATCCTGGTGCGCGGCGACGCGCAGATCGTCGACGAGGACGGCAAGCCGGTCGAGCGCCGCCGGGCCACGGTCGCGCTGTGCCGGTGCGGGGCGTCGGCGATCAAGCCGTACTGCGACGGCACCCACAAGGCGATCGGGTTCAGTGCCCCCTGATTTCTTCTGATGCCCCCTGATCCCCTTACTTCGTGATGACCACGCTGCGCTGGTGCGTCGTCTGGACCGAGCGGTAGTACGGGCCCGGCGCCTCGTTCCACATCGCGTTCGTCGCGCGGATGGCGTGCTTGGTGGAGCCGAAGCTGATGCTGGCCTTGCCGACCGCGTTCAGCTTCCAGCTCGCGGTGAACTGCGTGCCCACCGTGCCGCAGTAATACTTCTTCGCGGGCGCCTTCGGCAGCAGGAGCCCGACGGTCGCCTGGCCGACGCCGATGACGAACGGCCCGGGCACCGGGATCTGCGTCAGCGCGCGGGTCACGGTCAGCGGAGTCAGCTTCTGCGGTTTGGTGTTGCACGCGATCGTCGTCAGGTACACCTTGCTCGCGCTGATCTTGTTGACGGTGACCGCCATGCCCTTCGAGTCGACCTTCGCCTTGCCGTTCAGGACGCGGTAGGCGAGCTCGCCGTTGCGGGCCTTGACGCTGAAGTGCAGGGGCTTCCACTTCTTCGACTTCGTGTCCTTGCACGCCAGCACGGTGATCGTGTGGTTCGCGATCGGCGTGTTCTTCGAGTAGTAGCGGCGCTTGGTGACCTCGACCTTGCCCGAATGGTCGATCTTCGTCTGGAAGTCGTACTCGGTCGCCGTCGCGTGCACGGTGATGCTCGTGCTCTTCGTCGCCGAGCACGAGGCAGCTGACGCTCCTGTCGCGGCCGCCACGCTCATCGTCGCCCCCAGGGCCACGACCGTGACCCCCGCCGTCGCGCGCTTCGTCCAGCTCGAACCCCACATGTCGACTCCTTCGTCGCTCGGCCCCCTGGGGGATCTGGCGGAGTCTGCCATCGCCCCCGGGGGGCGGCAACGCGAACGGGTCAGACCAGGAAGCTCCGCAGGATCTCGAGCGCGCCGTCGTCGTCGATCGTCCCGGTGACCTCGTCGGCCGCGGCCCGGACCGCCTCCGACGCGTGCCCCATGGCCACGCCGCGGGCCGCCCAGCGCAGCATCTGCACGTCGTTGCCGCCGTCGCCGATCGCCGCGGTCTCGAACGGCTCGACCTCGAGCGTCCGCCGGATCGCCTCGAGCGCGCTCGCCTTGGACACCCCGCCGGGCGTCAGGTCCAACCAGGCGGAGTAGCCGACCGCGTACTCGACCTCCTGCAGGCCGACGCGCTCGACGAGCTCGTGGAACTCCTCCGGGCTCGCCCCGGGCGCGCGGATCACCACGCGGGTGGCGGGCGTGGCGAGCAGCTCGTCGAACGAGACGACCTGCTTGGTCCCGGACAGCTCCCCGTCGGGGAAGTCGCCCGTGAGGCGGAAGCCCACGCCGAGGTCCTCGACCGCGTACAGCGCGTCGGGCAGCTCGAGCACGATCGCGCGCAGGGCGGGCGCGGGGTCGAACGTGATCGCGTCGGTGATCTCGAACCCGTCGGGCAGCGCCGGGTCGAGCCGGGTGGTGACCGCGCCGTTGGAGCTGACCGCCCACCCGTCGGACAGGCCGAGCTCGCGCGCGACCGGGATCGTCGAGTGCAGACCCCGGCCCGTGGCCAGCACCACGTGCAGCCCCGCGTCGCGCAGCGCCCCGACGGCCGAACGCACCGCCTCGGTGATCACCCCGTCGTACGACATCAGCGTGCCGTCGATGTCCAGGGCGATCATCCGAGCGCGGCTCACTTCACGGGCTCCAGCACCTCGAGGCCGCCGAGGTAGGGCCGCAGCCCCACCGGCACGTAGACCGAGCCGTCCTCCTGCTGGTGGTTCTCCAGCAGCGCGACGAGCCAGCGCGTGGTGGCCAGCGTGCCGTTGAGCGTCGCGACCGCGCGGACCGTGCCGTCGGCCGTGCGCTCGCGCACGCCCAGGCGGCGGGCCTGGTAGGTGGTGCAGTTCGAGGTGGAGGTCAGCTCGAGGTAGCGCTGCTGGCTCGGCAGCCACGCCTCGCAGTCGAACTTGCGGGCCGCGCTCGAGCCGAGGTCGCCCGCGGCGGTGTCGATGACGCGATAGGGCAGCTCCGCGAGCGCGAGCATCTCCTGCTCCCAGCCCAGGAGACGGCGGTGCTCGTCGGCCGCGTGCTCGACGCTCGTGTAGACGAACGCCTCGACCTTGTGGAACTGGTGCACGCGGATGATGCCGCGGGTGTCCTTGCCGTACGAGCCGGCCTCGCGGCGGTAGCAGGCCGACCAGCCCGCGTACCGCAGCGGTCCGCCGGTCAGGTCGAGGATCTCCCCGCTGTGGTAGCCCGCGAGGGCCACCTCCGAGGTGCCGACCAGGTACAGGTCGTCGGCCTCGAGGCGGTAGATCTCGTCGGCGTGCGCGCCGAGGAAGCCGGTGCCGGCCATGACCTCGGGCTTGACGAGCGTGGGCGTGATGACGGGCGTGAAGCCGGCCGCGAGCGCGCGGTCGACCGCTGCGTTCAGCAGCGCGAGCTCGAGCCGCGCACCGATGCCGGTCAGGTAGTAGAACCGCGCGCCGGAGACCTTGGCGCCGCGCTCGGTGTCGATCGCCTTGAGGCTCTCGCCGAGGTCCAGGTGGTCGCGCACGACGAAGTCCGCGCCGTACTCGGCCGCGAAGTCGCGCGGCGTGCCCACGTGCTCGAGCACGACGAAGTCGTCCTCGCCGCCCGCCGGGACGCCGTCCTCGATGACGTTGCCGATGCGGCGCGCCAGCTCGGTCGCGCGCGTCTCGGCGGCGTCGGCGTCGGCCTGCAGCGCCTTGACGCGCTCGGCGAGCGCGCGGCCGTGCGTCAGCAGCGCCTGCTTCTCGTCGCCCTTGGCGGCGGCGACGAGCTTGCCGTGGGACTTCTGCTCGGCGCGCAGGGTCTCGTACTCGGTGAGGGACGACCGGCGCAGCGCGTCGGCGTCGAGCACCTGGTCGACGAGGCCGGGGTCGTCGCCTCGCGCGACCTGGCTGGCGCGCACGACGTCGGGATCATCACGGAGCAGACGGAGATCGATCACCTGCGTCACCCTACCGACGACCACGGCCCTCGCCCGAACGGGGTCCGCCCCGTAGATTGCGCCTGTGACCTGGGTCGGATGGGTAGCGATCGCCGCCGGAGTGCTGGCAGTCGCCGCCATCTGCATCGCCGTGGTCGTCTACCGCCAGCAGGGCTCGCTGCACCGACGGCTCGAGTCGGGCGGGGTGAGCGCGGGTGCGCGAGGCCTGGCACGGGAGGTCGACGAGGGCGGCGCGCTCGTCGCGTTCGTCGCGAACCCCTCCAAGCCCGACGCGGCCGACCTGCACGAGGCCGTCCGCCGGACCGCCGCGGAGCTGGGCCTGGCCGAGCCCCTGTGGCTCGAGACGACCATCGAGGACCCGGGCGTGGGCCAGACCCGCGAGGCCGTGGCCGCGGGCGCGGACGTCGTCGTGGCTGTCGGCGGCGACGGGACCGTCCGGGCCGTGGCCGAGGGCCTGGTCGGCACCAGCGTCCCGATGGGCCTGGTCCCCATCGGCACGGGCAACCTGCTCGCCCGCAACCTCGACCTGCCGCTCGGCAACCCGCTGGCCGCGCTGCGGATCGCGCTGACCGGCAACGACCGCACGATCGACGTCGGCTGGCTGCGCGTCCTGCGGTTCGAGTCCGAGGTCAAGGACAAGGTCGCGGAGGCGGCCGACGACCGCCCCGCCGACACGAACCAGCCGCGCGACCACATCTTCCTGGTGATCGCCGGGCTCGGCTTCGACGCCGCGATGGTCGCCGACGCGGACCCGACCCTCAAGGCCAAGGTCGGCTGGATCGCCTACTTCGTCGCGGGGATCCGGCACCTGCGCGGCGACCGGACGCGCGTGCACGTGCGGGTGGACGACGAGAAGGCGACGACGACCCGGCTGCGCAGCCTGCTCGTCGGCAACTGCGGCAAGCTCCCCGGCGGCCTGGTGCTGCTGCCCGACGCGCAGCTCGACGACGGCTGGCTCGACCTGGCCGCGATCGACGCGCGCGGCGGGATCGCCGGCTGGGCGCAGCTGTTCGGCGAGGTGGTGCTGCAGGGCTGGGGCGTACCCAGCAGCCGCGCGCCGAAGATCGGCCGCATCGACCACCGCCGCGCGCGCGAGGTGCGGATCGTGGTCCCCGGCGGCGAGCACGCGCAGGTCGACGGCGACCTGGTGGGCCGCGTGGTGGAGGTCGCGGCCCGCGTGGACCCCGGCGCCCTGGTGGTCCGGGTCGCGGCCGCCTGACCTTCCACTTTCAAGATATAGAGCACAGGGGGGCTTGCGGCAAGGCCCCCCTCCTGGCGAAGAATCGCCCGCCGTAGCCCGACCGGCGAGCGGAGACCCGATGCCCCAGCAGTTCCCCCTGACCGCCTTCCACCTGCCCGAGCGGCGCGCCGCCAAGGCGGACCCCGCACTCATCGAGCGCGACGAGGAGCACTTCGCGGCCATCGCCACCAGCCTCGAGGCCACGACAGCCGAGCTCACCGGCCGGCTCGACGCGGCCCGCCGCGCGCCCGGCGGGCACGGCACGGCCGCGCTCGAGCGCGACCAGGAGGTGCACCGCCTCACGGCCCGGCTGCGCACGCTGCGCCGGTTCGGGCTCGACCTGTGCCTGGGCCGGATGGTCGATGCGAACGGCGAGGCGACCTACGTCGGCCGGATGGGCCTCACCGACACCGACGGCCGCCGACTGCTGCTCGACTGGCGCTCGCCCGCGGCCGAGCCGTTCTTCGGGGCGACGCTGGCCAACCCGATGGGCCTGGTGAGCCGCCGGCGCTACCGGTGGGTCGGCGGGCAGATCAGCGACTACTGGGACGAGGCGTTCGGGGACGTCGAGTCCAGCGCCGCGCTCGACGACGAGTCTGCGTTCATCGCGAGCCTGGGCGCGAACCGCTCGGCCCGGATGCGCGACGTGCTCGGCACCATCGCCGCGGACCAGGACGCGATCATCCGCGCAGGCTCGGCCGGCGCGCTCGTCGTCGACGGCGGCCCCGGCACGGGCAAGACGGTCGTCGCGCTGCACCGCACCGCCTACCTGCTCTACTCCGACCCGCGCCTGGGCCACCGCCGCGGCGGCGTGCTGTTCGTCGGCCCGCACGAGCCGTACCTGGACTACGTGTCCGACGTGCTGCCGAGCCTCGGCGAGGAGGGCGTGCAGACCTGCACGCTGCGCGACCTGCTGCCCGAGGGCGCCGCGGCCGTCCCGGAGGGCGACCCGCGCGTGGCGGCCCTCAAGTCGTCGGCCGCGATGGTCGCGGCGATCGAGCCCGCCGTGCGGTTCTCCGAGCACCCGCCGACCGCGGGAGTACTCGTCGAGACCCCGTGGGCCGACCTGTGGCTGAGCGCCGACGACTGGGCCGAGGCCTTCGACGCCCCGGGGGCCGGCACGCCGCACAACGAGGCGCGCGACGAGATCTGGGAGGCCGTGCTCGCGATCCTGCTGGACAAGAACGAGGACGACGAGGTCACGCCCGACCAGCTGCGCCGGTCCCTGGAGGCCAACCGCGAGCTGCGCGAGATCCTCCACCGCGCCTGGCCGCTGCTCGAGCCGACCGACCTCGTGGGCGACCTCTGGACCGTCCCGGCCTACCTACGGCTGTGCGCACCGTGGCTCGAGCCCGACGAGATCCGCGCCCTGCAGCGGGCCGACGCGCAGGCCTGGACCATGGCCGACCTGCCGCTCCTCGACGCCGCGCGCCAGCGGCTCGGCGACCCGGAGGCGTCCCGCCGGGCGGCGCGCCAGGCGCGGGCCGTCGCCGCGCAGCAGGCGGAGATGGCGGACGTCGTCGACCACCTCATCCAGACCGACGACTCCGAGATGCACCTCATGTCGATGCTGCGCGGCGCCGACCTGCAGCGCGCGCTCGTCGACCAGGCCGCCGTGCCGACCGCGGACCCCGACCTGCTCGCCGGCCCGTTCGCGCACGTCGTGGTCGACGAGGCCCAGGAGCTGACCGACGCCGAGTGGCAGATGCTCCTGGCGCGCTGCCCGTCGCGGAGCTTCACGATCGTCGGCGACCGCGCCCAGGCCCGCCACGGGTTCACCGAGTCGTGGCAGTCGCGGCTGGAGCGGGTGGGCCTCGACCGGGTCATCCTGGCGCCGCTGGGCGTGAACTACCGGACGCCGGCCGAGGTGATGGCCGAGGCCGAGCCGGTGATCCGGGCCGCGCTGCCGGACGCGAACGTGCCGCTCTCGATCCGCAGCAGCGGGATCCCCGTGGTTCGCGGCGCGGTCGCGGACCTGCGCACCGTCGTGGACGGCTGGCTCGCCGAGCACGGCGACGGGATCGCGTGCGTGATCGGCGACCCGTCGTTCGTCGGGACGGACCGGGTCCGCTCGCTCACGCCCACGCTGGCCAAGGGGCTCGAGTTCGACCTCGTGGTCCTCGTCGACCCGGACTCGTTCGGCGAGGGGATCGAGGGGGCGGTCGACCGCTACGTCGCGATGACCCGCGCGACCCAGCAGCTGGTGGTGCTCGAGGGTTAGGTCGCCGCGCCGTCGCGGACCGCGCGCAGCCACGCGCGGGCCTCCACGAAGTCGGCGTCGGCCGTGCCGAGGTGCACGGTCGGCGCGACCTCGTCGGCCCGGGGGTAGGAGCCCAGGAACCGCACGTACGGGCACCGGCGGTGCAGGCCCATGATCGCCTCGCCGACCCGCTCGTCGAGGATGTGCCCCTCGGCGTCGATCGAGAACGAGTACCGGCCGAGCGAGTCGCCGATCGGGCGGGACTCGATGCGGGACAGGTTCACGCCGCGGGCCGCGAACTGCTCGAGCATCGCGAGCAGGGCGCCGGCCTCGTTGTCGGGCAGGTGCACGACGAGGGTCGTCTTGTCCGCGCCCGTGGGCGGCGGGACGTCGCCGGGGTGGCCGATGACGACGAACCGCGTGACCGCGGTGGCGTTGTCGGCGACGTGCTCCGCGAGCGCGGTCAGGCCGTAGGTCTCGACCGCGGGCGGCGGGACGAGCGCGGCGTCGAAGGGAAGGGCGGTCGACCCGGAGGCGATGAGCGCGGCCGGGGCGGTGTTCGACGTCGCGGGGACGTGCACGGCGTCGGGCAGGTGCGCTGCGAGCCAGCGGCGGCACTGCACCCACGCGTGCGGGTGGGCCGAGACGCGGCGGACGTCGGCGATCGCGACCCCGGGCGCCGCGGCGAGCGTGAACTGCACCGGGACGAGCACCTCGCGCAGCAGCACGAGCGGCTCGCCCGTGGCCAGGCTGTCGAGCGTCGCGGTCACGCCACCCTCGGCGGTGCTCTCGATCGCGACCACCGCGAAGTCGGCCCGGCCCGAGCGGACCGCGGCGATCGCCGAGGTCACGTCGGTCTGCGGCAGGTACTCGGCGTCGTCGGGCGAGACCACCTGGCGCAGCGCGGCCTCGGTGAACGTGCCCGCCGGACCGAGGTAGGCGTAGCGGGGCAGTGCCATGGGGTCTCCCGTCAGGTGGTGCGCTGCTCCGCAGGGTAGTGCTGCACCGCGTCGTCGGGCGCCGGGATTCCGTCGTCCTCACCAGGCAGCGGCGCCGACCGGATCAGCAGCATCCCGAGCAGCGGCAGCAGCGCGGCCAGCACGGCCGTCGCGATCTTGATCCCGTAGTCGTTCACCAGCGAGCCGCCGACCGCGGCGAGCAGCAGCGCGAACATCGCGGGCCGGACCAGCGGCCACTGCCGTTCGAGGCGCTCCCACGCGGTCCAGCGCAGCGGCGAGCCCTTCCACAGCAGGACCACGGCGACGACGAGCACGGCCAGCGTGGTCCAGGTGACCCAGCCGCCGTTGACGGTCCGCACGGCGTAGCCGAGCTTGCGGCTGATGGTCTCCCACGCGGTGCCGTCGACCACCGACTGCACGAAGATCCCCAGGTGCGTGCGCTCGGGTGCGGGCCGCAGCCAGTCGAGGATGCCGATGCCCGCGACGAGCAGCACGCCCGCCACCCCCGCGACGAGCAGCTTGCGCCACGTCACGCGGATGCCGGCGACGGCCAGCACGACGATCGCCCCGGCCGGCAGCAGGACCAGGCCGCCGCCCACGTCCGCGCCGAGGCTCGGCCACAGGTCCACGACGAGCGCGGTGCCGCAGACCAGCGCGGCACCGGCCCCCGCGACCCACCGCCCGTAGCGGCGCAGCCAGGTGCCGAGCGCCGCGGCGCCGAGCAGCCCCGCGACCACGTAGACCGAGTAGGTCGGGTTGCCGAAGCCGTAGAACCGGCCGCCCAACGTCGGCGCCGGTCCGAGCAGCGAGCCGCGGTGCAGGGGCGTGCCGAGCACCGCGTCGAGGGTCAGCACCCCGAACGTGAACAGCGCGACGAGGCCCGGTCCCCCGATCACGGGCCGCCACGGCACGAGCGCGGCGGCCGCCGCGACCACGAGCGTGCAGCCGAGCACCGACCACCACATGACGGCCGTCGGCGACCCGAACCGCCACCACGACGTGGCCGTCATGAGGAAGACGCCCGCGGGCAGGCTCGCGAGGAACAGCTGGACGGCGTCGACCACCCGGCGCGTGACGAGCTCGGCGCGCGGACGCCGGCGCGCGAGCAGGGGCGCGACGAACGTCGAGAGCAGGATGAGCGCGAGGCCGACGATCATCGGCGTCGTGGTGACCTTGCCGGCCGTGCCGCGCAGCGCCTGGTCCCGGACGGTCAGGTCCGCGAGCTGGCGCACGGCCGTCGCGGCGTCCGCGGGCCGGTCCTCGGCCACGGTGATCGCCGAGCCGGTGAACACGTCCGGGGGCGTGATGCCGACCGCCGTCAGCAGCGTCGCGGGCAGGTCGAGCAGCCGGACCACGCCCACCCAGCGGGTCGACGGCGTGGACCAGAACCGCGTGCCGGTCACGTCCGCGGAGTCGAGCAGGCCGACGCCCAGCGACGGGCGGCTGGGGGCGGGGTTGCCGGTCTCGACGAGCATCACCGTCGAGCCCGTGGGGATCACGCGCAGCAGGCTGCGGACCTGGGTGTCGAGCGCGGTCAGCTCCGCGGCGCGCACGGTCGGGTCGATGTCCGCCGAGTGCGGGGCCGAGCCGGCGTCGACGATGGTCAGCGGGCAGGAGAACACGTCGGCCGGG
>NZ_QWKP01000144.1 GCF_003470205.1 Cellulomonas rhizosphaerae | reverse complement strand
GCTGGACCACGGTGGTCAGCACGTCGGCACCCAGCCACGGCAGGTCGATGCCGTCGAACCCGGCGACCGAGACGTCCTGCGGCACGCGCAGCCCGAGCTCGCGCGCGGCGAGCACGACGCCCGAGGCGATCAGGTCGGACTGGCACACCACGGCCGTCGGCCGGTCGTCGCCCGAGAGCAGGGCCAGGCCCGCGGTGGCGCCGTGCTCGACGAGCGAGGCGGGGGTCTGCCAGACGGCGACCGGCGTGACGCCCGCGTCGGTCATGCCTGCGAGGCGGCGGCGGGTGATCTCCCACACCTGCGCGGCGAGCTCGTCGGGGCCGACGAAGCCCTCGAGGCGCTGCCGGTTCAGGGGCAGGGTCACGCACGCGATGCGGGTGTGGCCGAGCTCGAGGAGGTGCTCGGTGACCATCCGGATGCCGGCGCGGTCGTCGATGCCCACGGCGCCGACGCCGGGCAGGAGCTGGCCCTCGACGAGCACGGTCGGGATGTTGCGCCGACGAAGCGCGGACAGCACGGGCTCGTCCTCGCCGCCGCCCCACATCACGACCGCGACGTCCATCGCCGCGGACTCCAGGAGCGGGTCGACCGCGGGGGAGTCGGGGTCGTTGCTCGACGGGATGAGCAGGACGCCCAGGTCCAGGGGCCCGAGGGTCCCGACGAGGCCGTCCAGCACCTGCGTCGAGACGGGGTCGCGGAACGCGCGGCGCAGCGCGTCGCCGATGACCACGCCGACGATGCCCGAGCGCCCGCTGCGCAGCTGGCGGCCGAGCGGGTTCGGGCCGGCGTAGCCGAGCTGCGCGGCGGCCTCGTGCACGCGCTCGCGGGTCGCTGCGGCGATCGGCCCGGCGCCCGAGAAGGCGAGCGAGGCCGTGGACACCGAGACGTTCGCCGCGGCGGCGACGTCCGCGAGGGTCGGGCGGTGGGGGGACAGCTGGCACCTCCGGATGGTGACCGCGGCATCGGGGCTGAGAGACGCTGGTCGCGCGCGACAAAGGTGTTTGACGCAGCGGTCAGCGTACCCGCAGAATGATGCCGCCCCTCAAATCGATTCGACAAGCCTGACGATCTCGGATCGAATCGATTCGATCTCCACATCCTCCGAACCGGAGCACTTCCGTGAACCACCCCGCCCCGACAGGGCGTACCCCGCTGCACCCCGACCTCGCACGCGCCCGCTGGCTCCTCATGGGCCTGTTCGCGCTCACCGGCATCACCTTCTCCAGCTGGCTCGCCCGCATCCCCACGGTCCGCGACGCCCTCGGGCTGTCCACCGCGGAGCTGGGCGGCATCCTGCTGATCGGCTCGGTCGGCGCGCTGCTCACGGTCACCGCGTCGGGCATGGTCGTGCAGCGGTTCGGCAGCCGCCGCGCGATCGTCGCCTCGACCGCGGTCCTGGCCGTCGGCTACGTCCTCATGGGACTCGGCCCGACGACGGGCTCGGTCGCCCTCCTCGCGGTTGGCATCTTCCTCAACGGCGTCGCGGTCGCGCTCGGCAACGTGCCGATCAACGTCGAGTCCGCCCGCATCGAGCGCGCGATGGGCCGCACGGTCATCCCGCAGTTCCACGCGGCGTTCTCGATCGGCGCGGTCACCGGCTCCGCGATCGGCGCGGCGGCCTCGCACCTCGACGTGCCCGTCGCGGCGCAGTTCACGGTCGTCGCGATCGTCGCCGTCGTGTGGCGGCTCGCGTCGCTGCGCGGCGTGATCCTGCCGTACGCGCCCGACGAGATGCCCCGCGCCCGCGTCGCCCCCGCGGCGCCCGGCTCCGCCCCGAAGGGCGTCCGCCGCATCGCCTCGGCCCTCGACTCCTGGCGCGAGCCCCGCACGCTGCTCATCGGGGTCGTCGTCATGGCCGCCGCGCTGTCCGAGGGCTCCGCGAACGACTGGCTCTCGCTCGCCGTCGTCGACGGCTTCGACCGCACCGAGGCCGTCGGCGGCATCGTGCTCGGCCTGTTCGTCGCGTCGATGACCGTCGTCCGGCTGCTCGGCACGCGGCTCCTCGACCGGCTCGGCCGAGTCGTCGTGCTGCGCGCGTCGGGCGTCGTCTCGATCGTCGGCCTCCTGCTGTTCGGCCTCGCCCCGAGCTTCGAGCTGGCCGGGATCGGCGTCGCGCTGTGGGGCTTCGGCGCCGCCCTGGCGGTCCCGGTCGGCATCGCCGCGGCGTCGGACGACCCGCTGCGCGCGGCCGGCCGCGTCGCCGTCGTCTCCTCGTTCGCGTCCGTGGCCTCGATCGCGGCGCCGCCGCTGCTCGGGATCGCGGCCGAGTCGATCGGTGCCCGGCACGCCCTCAGCCTCATCGCCATCGCGATGGTCGCCTCGGTGCTGCTGGCCCGGCAGGTCGCGCCGCAGCGCACGACCCCCGCACCCCACCCCGCGCACGGTGCGCTCGACGAGGAGCTCGAGGCCCTCGTCACCACGAGCCGACCCACCGTCGCGGCACGTGCGGCCGCGACACAATGACCACACCCCCGAAGGACGATCGATGACGACCGGCACCGGAGTGACCATGACCAAGCAGCGCACCGCCCAGGCCGCGTCCGTCGCGGTGTTCGCGGTGTTCTTCCTCAACGGCTTCAACTTCGCGACGTGGGCCTCGCGCCTGCCCGCGGTGCGTGACGGCCTGGAGTTCTCCGAGTCGCAGATGGGGCTGCTGCTGCTGGTCATCGCGGTCGGCTCGCTCGTCGCGCTGCCGCTGGCCGGAATGGTCGTCGAGCGGCTCGGCGCCGCGCGCACCGTGACCGTCTTCGCGCTGCTCAACGCCCTCGGCCTGATCCTCGCGTCGACCGGCGTCGGCGTGGACGTCGTGCCCGTGACGGTCGTCGGCCTCGTCGTCTTCGGCGTGGGCACCGGCGTGTGGGACGCGGCGATGAACCTCGAGGGCGCCGCGGTCGAGCAGAAGCTGGGCACCACGGTCATGCCGCGCTACCACGCGGGCTTCTCGTTCGGCACGTTCGCGGCGGCCGGTGTCGCCGTCGTCGCGGCAGGCCTGGAGATCCCCGTCTGGATCCACCTGCCGGTCGCGGTCGTCGTCACCTCGATCTGCGTGCTCGTCGCCGTCCGCTCGTTCCTGCCGTCGGCCGACGAGCACGCGGTCGCGCCCTCGCCCGGCACCGAGCCCGCGGCGTCCGCCCCCCGCGGCGCCCGTGGCGCGCTCGCCGCCTGGATCGAGCCGCGCACGCTGCTCATCGGCCTCGTCGTGCTTGCCGCGGCCCTCACCGAGGGGTCGGCCAACGACTGGGTCAGCCTCGCGGTCGTCGACGGCTGGGACGCGCAGGACGCGCTCGGTGCCGTCGCGTTCGCCGTGTTCGTCGGCACGATGACCACGGCGCGCTGGTTCGGCACGTGGATGCTCGACCGCTACGGGCGCGTGCTCGTGCTGCGCCTGTGCGGCGTGCTGGCCCTCGTCGGCCTCCTGATCTTCGGCCTGGCCGCGCCGCTGTGGCTCGCGATGATCGGCGTCGTCCTGTGGGGTGCGGGTGCTGCCCTGGGCTTCCCGGTCGGCATGAGCGCCGCGTCCGACGACCCGGCGCGTGCCGCCGCGCGCGTGAGCGTCGTCTCGACGATCGGGTACAGCGCATTCCTCGCCGGCCCGCCGCTGCTCGGCCTGCTCGCGCACCACGTGGGCTACCGGCACGCGCTGCTGGCGGTCGCGATCCCAACCATCCTCGGGCTGCTCGTCACGGGTGCCGCGGCACCGCTGCGCAAGGTCCCCGCGTCCGCCGCGGACTAACCTGGCCGGGTGACCGACGTGACGACCGCCCCCGCTCTGGCCGACCTCACCACCCTGAAGGTGGGCGGCCCTGCGGCGCAGTACGTGACGACGACGACCGAGGCCGACCTCATCGACGCGGTGCGCACCGCGGACGACGAGGGCCGCCCGCTGCTCGTCGTCGGCGGCGGCTCGAACCTGCTCGTGGCCGACGCGGGCTTCGACGGCGTCGTCGTGCGCGACCTGCGCACAGGGATCGACGTGCCCGACCACTCCGCGTGCGCCGGCGTCACCTACCAGGTGCCTGCCGGCACCCCGTGGGACGAGGTCGTCGACGAGGCCACGAGCCACCGGCTCTACGGGATCGAGGCGCTCTCCGGCATCCCCGGCTCGACGGGCGCGACGCCCGTGCAGAACGTCGGCGCGTACGGCCAGGACGTCGCCCAGACCATCGCGACGGTCCGCGTCTGGGACCGCTCGCGCGGCAAGGTGCGCACCCTGCCGTACGTCGACCTGCAGTTCGGCTACCGCACCTCGCTGCTCAAGCGCTCGATGAGGGCCTCGGCCGACGACGAGCGCGCGCCGTGGCACCCGACGCCGCGGTACGTGGTCCTCGACGTGACCTTCCAGCTGCGCCAGGGCACGCTCTCGGCCGCGATCACCTACCCCGAGCTCGCGCGCACGCTCGGCGTCGAGGTGGGCGAGCGAGCGCCGCTGCTCGAGGTCCGCGCGGCCGTGCTCGCACTGCGCGCCGGCAAGGGCATGGTGCTCGACCCCGCCGACCCGGACACCACGAGCGCGGGCTCGTTCTTCACCAACCCGATCCTCACGCCCGACGAGGCCGCGACGCTGCCCGCCGACGCCCCGCGCTTCCCGGCCGCGGACGGCGCGGTCAAGACGAGTGCCGGCTGGCTCATCGAGCACGCCGGCTTCGCGCGCGGCTACGGCGCCCCCGGGCCGGCGGCCGTCTCGAGCAAGCACACGCTCGCCCTGACGAACCGCGGCGGCGCGACGGCTGCCGACCTGGTGGCTCTCGCCCGCGAGGTGCGCGACGGGGTGCGCACGGTCTTCGGCATCACGCTCGAGGCCGAGCCCGTGCTGGTGGGCGTCTCGCTGTAGCGACTAGCTCGCCAGCCAGGCGTCGACGCCGGTCAGCAGGCGCGCCTTCGAGCCGTCCGACGCGCGGCTCGCACGGATCGACGAGCGGGCCAGGTCCGCGATCTCCGGGTCGGTGAACCCCAGCACGTCCCGGGCGATCGCGTACTGCGCCACGAGTCGCGAGCGGAACAGCAGCGGGTCGTCGGCCCCGAGGGCGACCTGCGCGCCGGCGTCGACGAGAGCCCGCAGCGGGACCTCGTCGGGCGATCCGTAGACCCCGAGCGAGACGTTCGACGCCGGGCAGACCTCGAGCGCGATGCCCGCGGCGGCCACCCGGTCCAGCACGCGGGGGTCCTCGGCCGACCGGACGCCGTGCCCCAGCCGGTCGGGGGTGAGGTTGTCGACCACGGCCTCGACGTGCGCCGGGCCCAGCAGCTCCCCGCCGTGCGGCACGGACGCGAGGCCCGCCCGCCGCGCGATCGCGAAGGCTCCCGCGAACTCGGCGGTGTCGCCGCGGCGCTCGTCGTTCGAGAGCCCGAACCCGACCACCTGCCCTGGGCCGTCCCCGGCGTGCAGGGCGGCGAGCCGGGCCAGCGTGCGGGCCTCGAGCGGGTGGCGCATGCGCGACGCCGCGACGATCACGCCAACCTCGATGCCAGCGGCGGCTCCGGCCTCGCGCGCTGCGTCCAGCACGATCTCCAGCGCGGGCGTGATGCCGCCGACGAACGGCGCGTAGGACGTCGGGTCGACCTGGATCTCGAGCCGGCCCGAGCCCTCCGCGGCGTCGTCGAGCGCGGCCTCGGCCACGATCCGACGCATGTCCGCCTCGCCGCGCACGCACGCCCGCGCCGCGTCGTAGAGGCGCTGGAACCGGAACCAGCCGCGCTCGTCGGCGGGCACGTGCAGGGGGTCGTCGTCGAGGAGCTGGGACGGCAGCCGCACGCCGTGCCGCGTCGCCAGGTCCGCGAGGGTCGAGACCCGCATGGAACCGGTGAAGTGCAGGTGCAGGTGCGCTTTGGGGAGTTTCTCCAGGTCACGCACCCGGCCAGTGTGCCAGTTCCACCCGGGAGATCACCCGGACGGCAGACTCGGTGGCGCACAGTCGGGTCATAGCCTGGCCGCGCCGGCCCGCGACCGCACCGGCAGGGGGCGCGCAGAAGGCTGGACCATGGACGACGCGACGATCGCCGCACACCCGCAGGCGCCAGCCGCCGCCCTCGCGCGGATCGTGTCCCAGCGTCCGGACCTGCGTCCGGTGGTCGCCGCCAACCCCGCGGCCCAGCCCGCGCTGCTCGAGTGGCTCGCGGCGCTGCGGGACCCGGCCGTCGACGCGGCGCTCGCCTCGCGGTCCGCGTCCGCGCAGCAGGTGGCGCCGCCGGCGCCGGTGAGCTGGGCGCCCGAGCCGACGACGCTGACCTCTGGTTGGGCGCCGCAGGCCGCTCCCGGCCGGACCGCGTTCGCGCAGGCGGCCTACACCCGGCCCGACCCGGCGGTGCAGGACATCTCCTACCAGGGAGAGCCGCCGCGCTCGCGACGCGGCCTGTGGATCGGGCTGGTCGCCACCGCGGTGGTCCTCGTCGGGGGCGGGGCGCTGGCCGCCTACCTCATGGTCTTCAGCAAGCTGGACGGCGCGCCCACGCCCGAGGCCGCGGTCACGCAGCTCATCGAGGGCGTCGCGCACAAGGACGGCATCGCGGTCTACGGCGCGATCTCGCCCTCGGAGATCGAGGGCCTCTCGCCCGTGCTGAGCGCCCAGACGGGCACGCCCGACGACGAGGAGACCCGCAAGAAGCTCCTCACGGTCCTCGACGCGCTCGACGTCGACCTCGCCGGGCTCGACGTCGAGGTCGAGCCGATCGGCGAGGGTCTCGCGAAGGTCTCGGTCGTCGCGGGCACGCTGTCCGTGGACGGGGACGCGAAGGAGATCGTCGACGCGCTCGCGGACGTCTACGAGCCCGCGATGGGCGGGCTCGAGAGCCTGACGCCGGGTGGCACCGCCGAGATGTGGGACCAGGCCACGGTCGAGCTCGACAAGGCGCTGCCCTGGTCGGTCGACGCGAAGGACCTCGCGTGGGACGTGAGGGGCGGCGCGCAGCGGCCGTTCCTCGTCGCGGTCGAGGAGGGCGGCTCGTGGTACGTCAGCCCGCTCATGACCTTGGGGGAGCTCGTCAACGTGGAGACCGGCGGCGAACGCGGCGCGATGCCGGACCGCTCGTCGCAGACCGGCGCGGCCACCGCCGAGGCGGCCGGCACGCAGTTCGCGACGGCCACCGCCGCGCTGTTCGGCGGCGACACCGGCCCCATGGTCGCGGCGCTGCCGCCCGCCGAGGCCCGGTTCTTCTCGGTCTACGTCCAGGCGTGGCTCGACGACACCGACGGCCACACCGGCAACCCGACGGTCGACGAGGCGAGCTTCGTGCCCACGCCGATCGACGACGACCGCACGCGGCTCGCGATCGGCCGCGTCGCGCTCGGCGGCGAGTACCCGGCGGTCTTCGAGGGTGTCTGCGTGACCGACAAGACCTCGGGCCAGAAGGTGTGTGCTGACTCCTCGCCCCTGGGCGAGCAGCTCGGGTTCGACGAGCTCGGCCTGGTCGCCGTGCACGCCGACCGCGGCTGGAACGTCTCGCTCCTGGCCACGTTCGCGGACTGGTCGAGCATCGTCGGCTCGCACCTCAAGGAGCTGCAGGACTCCGGCGAGCTCGCGGACGGCACCTGGCTGCGGGACCTCGTCCTGGGCAGCGGGTTCGGCGACTACCCGTCCCCGAACGAGTTCGGCGAGCGCGACCGCGGCGAGGTGGGCGACGAGTCGGACGCCTTCGACATGGGTGGCTACACGTTCGACGACGAGGGCAACCTGCTCAACCCGAACGGTGTGGTCATCGAGCAGTGGTCGGTCGACGAGAAGGGCAACCTCGTGGATGTCGACGGCAACGTGCTGTGGGCTCAGCCCAGCACGTCCGACTACTGAGCCTCGCCGAGCAGCTTCTGGATCCGGCCGACGCCCTCGACGAGGTCGTCGTCGGACAGCGCGTACGACAGCCGCAGGTATCCGCTGGGTCCGAATGCCTCACCGGGCACCACCGCCACCTCGGCCTCCTCGAGGATCAGCGACGCCAGGTCGGCCGACGAGGCCACCGTGGTGCCGCGGATCGTCCGGCCCAGCAGACCCTCGACCGAGGGGTAGGCGTAGAAGGCGCCCTGCGGCGCGGGGATCTCGACGCCGTCGATCGCGCCGAGCATCTCGACCATCGTGCGGCGTCGGCGGTCGAACGCCGTGCGCATCTCCTCGACGGCCGCCAGGTCGCCGCTCAGCGCCGTGATCGCGGCGCGCTGCGAGACGTTGGCGACGTTCGACGTGAGGTGGCTCTGCAGGTTGGTCGCGGCCTTGATGACGTCCGACGGGCCGATCATCCAGCCCACGCGCCAGCCCGTCATCGCGTACGTCTTGGCGACGCCGTTGAGCACGATGGTGGTGTCCGCGAGCTCGGGCACGACGCGGACGATCGGCGTGAACACCGCGTGGTCGTAGGTCAGGTGCTCGTAGATCTCGTCGGTGATGACCCAGATGCCGTGCTCGAGCGCCCAGCGGCCGATCTCGGCCGTCTGCTCGGGGGAGTACACGGCGCCGGTCGGGTTGGACGGCGAGTTGAACAGCAGCGCCTTCGTCTGCGGGGTGCGAGCGGACTCGAGCTGCTCGACCGTGACGAGGTAGCCCTGGTCGACGCCCGCGAAGACCTCGACCGGCACCGCGCCCGCCAGGCGGATGGCCTCGGGGTAGGTGGTCCAGTAGGGCGCCGGCAGCAGGACCTCGTCGCCCGGGTCCAGCACCGCGGCGAACGCCTGGAACACGGCCTGCTTGCCGCCGTTGGTCACGAGCACCGAGGACGGCGCGACCTCGTAGCCGGAGTCGCGCAGCGTCTTGGTGGCGATGGCCTCGCGCAGCGCGGGCAGCCCCGCGGCCGGCGTGTACCGGTGGTTGGCCGGGTCCTTCGCGGCCGCGACCGCGGAGTCGACGATGTACGACGGCGTCGGGAAGTCGGGCTCGCCGGCGCCGAAGCCGATCACCGGGCGACCGGCGGCCTTGAGGGCCTTGGCCTTGGCGTCGACGGCGAGCGTCGCCGACTCGGCGATCGCTGCCAGACGGGCGGAGACACGGGGACGGGAGGTCGGCTCGCTCACGGCCCCCATAGTGGCAGAGGTCACGCCGACTGCGCCCGGCCTTTCGTCCCTCGGGCACGGATCGACGGGCGGTTCGACCCACCGCCTCACGTCGCGTACAGTGATCCGTCGGCGGTTGACGCACGCCATGATGCTCCGCGCCCTGCGAAGGGTGTCCGGAGGGTCGTGACGGGAAGATCCGCCGTAGGGCAGTGGCGCAATTGGTAGCGCAGCGGTCTCCAAAACCGCAGGTTGCAGGTTCGAGTCCTGTCTGCCCTGCGCACGCGGTCCGTCCGGGTTCTCCCGGCGGGACATGCGAGCAGGACCGCCGGACGGTCCGGCGCGACGCGTCGGCCGTCCGTCACGTCGGTACCCGCACGGGGGCCGACCACGACGAGACGTAGGGGCCAGACGTGAGCGAAACAGCAGCCTCCGCTGCGCCGGGCGCCGACGCGCCGCGCACGCCTGACTCGGCGGCGAAGTCGTCGAAGGACACCCGCAAGGGCCTGTTCGCACGCATCGCGCTGTTCTGGCGTCAGGTGGTCTCCGAGCTCAAGAAGGTCGTGCGCCCCACGCGCTCGGAGCTCGTGACCTACACGTCGGTCGTCCTGGTGTTCGTGGCCGTGGTCATGGCCTTCGTCACCGTGGTGGACATCGGCATCGGCAAGCTGACCTTGTGGATGTTCGGCTGACCCGCCTGATCCCCACTCGTCACGCCCGCGGGCTCGCCCGCCACCAACGTTTGTAGAAAGCAGGTTCGCACGTGTCGCAGGAGTCGCAGGAGCCCACGCCGGCCACCGCCGAGCTCGAGGACGCCCTGGCGTCGGTCGAGGCCGTCGAGGTGCCCGCGGGCGACGTCGACGCGCCCGCTGTCGATGGCGAGCCGGAGCAGGACGACGCAGCCGAGTCCGACGTCGTCGAGGCCGAGGCCGACGACGAGACGCCGGCCGAGGACGAGCCCGACGTCGACGAGGATCCCGTCGCCGCGTTCAAGGCGCAGCTGAAGAGCCAGTTCGGCGACTGGTACGTCATCCACTCCTACGCGGGGTACGAGAACCGCGTGAAGGCGAACCTCGAGAACCGCACGCAGAGCCTCAACATGGAGGACTTCATCTACCAGGTGGAGGTCCCCATGGAGGAGGTCGTGGAGATCAAGAACGCGCAGCGCAAGGTCGTGCGCCGCGTCCGGATCCCCGGCTACGTCCTCGTGCGCATGGACCTGACCGACGAGTCCTGGGGCGCCGTCCGGCACACGCCGGGCGTCACCGGCTTCGTCGGCCACACGCACCAGCCCGTCCCGCTGACGCTCGACGAGGTCTTCTCGATGCTGGCCCCGACGCTCGAGGTCAAGGCCCCGGCCGGCACCACGGGTGGCGCCAAGGCCGCCCCGAAGATCCAGGTCGACTTCACGGTGGGCGAGTCCGTCACCGTCACCGACGGCCCCTTCGACACGCTCCCGGCGACGATCTCCGAGATCAACGCCGAGAGCCAGAAGCTCAAGGTGCTCGTCTCCATCTTCGGCCGGGAGACCCCGGTCGAGCTCTCCTTCAGCCAGGTCGCCAAGATCTGACCGAGCCGCCCCTCGTGCGGGGCGGTCCTGCAACCGGGTCATCGCCCACGGCGTCGGCCCACCACACGAAAAGGAACACAGCATGCCCCCGAAGAAGAAGGTCACCGGCCTCATCAAGCTCCAGATCAAGGCCGGCGCCGCCACCCCCGCGCCGCCGATCGGTCCGGCGCTGGGTCAGCACGGCGTCAACATCATGGAGTTCTGCAAGGCCTACAACGCGGCGACCGAGGCCCAGCGCGGCAACGTCATCCCCGTCGAGATCACGGTCTACGAGGACCGCACGTTCACCTTCATCACGAAGACGCCGCCGGCCGCCGAGCTCATCAAGAAGGCCGCCGGTGTGGCCAAGGGCTCGCCGACCCCGCACACGGTCAAGGTCGCCACGCTGACCAAGGACCAGGTGCGCGAGATCGCGACCACCAAGCTCGAGGACCTCAACGCCAACGACCTGGACGCAGCGGAGAAGATCATCGCTGGGACCGCCCGCTCCATGGGCATCAAGGTCGAGGGCTGACCCTCACCCCCCTGCGGACCGTCGGTCCGCACGCAGTAACCGGAATCAGTGGCAGGGCCCGTGCGGCCCGAGAAGACCACGACTGCTGAACAGGAGAACAAGCAGATGGCCAAGCACAGCAAGGCGTACCGCGCCGCCGTCGAGAAGATCGACGCCGAGAAGATCTACGCGCCCCTCGAGGCCGTCCGACTGGCCCAGGCCACGTCGACGACCAAGTACGACGCGACCGTCGAGGTGGCCTTCCGCCTCGGTGTCGACCCGCGCAAGGCGGACCAGATGGTCCGCGGCACGGTCAACCTGCCCCACGGCACGGGCAAGACCGCCCGCGTCATCGTGTTCGCCACGGGCGAGCGCGCCGAGCAGGCCCGCGCGGCCGGCGCCGACGAGGTCGGTGGCGACGAGCTCATCGACAAGGTCGCCAAGGGCTACACGGACTTCGACTCCGCCGTCGCCACGCCTGACCTCATGGGCAAGGTCGGTCGACTGGGCAAGGTCCTGGGCCCGCGTGGTCTCATGCCGAACCCGAAGACCGGCACGGTGACCATGGACGTCGCCAAGGCTGTCGCCGACATCAAGGGCGGCAAGATCGAGTTCCGCGTGGACCGTCACGCGAACCTGCACTTCATCATCGGCAAGACGTCGTTCTCCGACGTCGCGCTGGTGGAGAACTACGCCGCGGCGCTCGACGAGATCCTGCGTCTGAAGCCGTCGTCCTCGAAGGGTCGCTACATCGCCAAGGCGACGATCTCGACCACGAACGGCCCCGGCATCGCGCTGGACCAGAACAAGACGCGCAACCTCACCTCTGAGGACGACGCGGCCTGACGCTGCTCGCACCGTACGACGAAGGCCCGATCCCCCCTGCGGATCGGGCCTTCGTCGTTGCTCGGTCCGGTCGCGTCGCCCGATCCCCCCTGCGGATCGGGACTACGCGAGCGGCGAGCCGGCCAGCGCCGTGCGCGGTACTGCTCCCGCGCGGGACTGGCCGGACCGAGCGCCGGTCGCCACGCCCAGCAGGGCCAGCGGCCGGCTCCACAGCCCGGACAACCAGGCCAGGGCCTCGTCGTCCGGCACGGACAGGACGGCGAGCTGAGCCGTCCACTCCACCGCGGTCGTCAGCGTCCTGGCCACGGCCAGGTGCCGCGACGGCAGCGCGTCGCCGCCGTGCGCCCGGTACCGGCTGACGAACGTCGCCGCGGGGTCGATGCCCCACCGCGGGTCGAGCGCCGGCCCGAGCGCCACCGCGAGCCAGTCAGCCACGGTCGCGACGTCCCACCGCGGGTCGCCGAGAACCCCCCTGCACGGCGACCCGTCGGGGGAGTCCAGGTACGCGCGCACGAAGCCGTGCTCGCGCTCGACGACGACCACGTCGCCGTTCGGGTCGCCGTGCGTGTTCTGCACCGCCGACCATCCGGCACGGGTCCGGTCGACCGCCTGGGCGATGCCCGGGTGTGCGCGGACCGCCCAGACCGGTCCCGCTTCGGGGGCGATCTCGTCGAGCCACGCGGGCAGTCCGTCGTCGAGCACCCACGGCAGGACCGGGGGAGCATCGCTGATCGGCACACGGACGCGGTGGAGGTCGACGAGCGCACTCGCCCACGCCCCGAGCAGAGCCGCGAGGTCCGACCGGAGCCGGGCCGTCGGGCCGTGCTCGTGCATGCGCTCGACGACGTCCTCGAGCTCGCGCACGAGCGGGCGGCGAATGCTCGCTGTGCTCGGGCTGCTCGGGACGACGTGGAGCGCTGCCTGGCGCTGCACGTGTCGCTCGTCGGCGGTCATGGTCTCGTTGCTCTCTCGGGTGCTCGTCATCGTCCGGTGGTCATCGGCCGCGGGTGACCGCGGCGATGTAGCCGGCCCAGAACGCCTCGCGGATCCGCAGGGTCGCGGCCAGTCGGGCCCGGCCCTGCGGCGATGAGGCCGCGGCGCGGAGCGCCTCGGTGAACGGTTCGGTGAAGGGCTCGGTGAAGGGCTCCGTGAACGGTTCAGTGAACGGGTCTGCGCCGAGGGCCTCGGTAAAGGGCTCCGTGAAGGGCTCGGTGAACGGTTCGGTGAACGGCTCCGTGAAGGGCTCGGTGAACGGCTCCGTGAACGGGTCGCTGGTCACGGCCTCGGTGAACGGCTCAGTGAACGGCTCAGTGAAGGGCTCAGTGAAGGGCTCAGTGAAGGGCTCAGTGAAGGGTTCTGTGAACGGCTCCGTGAACGGGTCGCTGGTCACGGCCTCGGTGAACGGCTCAGTGAACGGGTCGCTGGTCACGGCCTCGGTGAACGGCTCAGTGAACGGCTCAGTGAACGGCTCAGTGAATGGCTCAGTGAACGGCTCGGTGAACGGCTCGGTGAACGGCTCGGTGAACGGCTGAGCGTGCGCCGAGACCCCGGGACGCGCCCCGTTCGCGGCCGACGACGCCTGCGAGGCAGGTCGCGCACCGGCAGCGGGCCGCGCAGCGGGCCCGGAAGCGTGGCTCGTCTGCCGAGGCCCGCCCGCGTCCCACGCCTGCGCGGCCCGCCGAGCGGCCGGCCGAGCAGAAGGTCGTCGCCGGCGTGCGCCGTAGGCGGCCGAGATCGGCGGCAGCAGCGCGCCCCACCCCCCGAGCGCGGGGGCGCGGCGTGCCTGCGCCGAGCTTGCCCGCGTCGTGGCGATCGCCCGCGCGCGCTGCACGCTGAGGATGTCGATGCCGAGCGTGTCGAGCACGACGCCGATGGGGCTCGCGACAGCGAAGCTGCCGTCGTCCTCGCCCGCCCAGAGCAGCGCGACCACGCGGCCCTGCTCGTCGACCACGGCCGAGCCGGAGTCGCCACCCGCGGAGAACGAGCCGCCGTCGGCGACCGGCTCGATGCGCACCTGCTCGCGTAGCGTGCGCCAGCCGATCCCGGGGCCGAAGTCGACGGACGTCGTGTAGTCGGTGGAGGTGACCGTGCCCGTGCGCAGCCCGGTCGTCCGGCCGGCCTTGCGGACGGTGATCCCCTCGGTCGCGGTCGTCGACCCGGTGACGGGGCCGATCCCGACGATGCCGGGCAGCCACGGGGCGCCGGGGGCGAGCGCGACGACCGCCGCGTCGATCCGGTCGGTGAGCGTGCCGCGCACGAGCGCGCCGATGCGGTCCCGGTGGGGGTCGCCACCGTCCGCGAGCGCGGGCTGGATCCAGGTGCTGCCGAGGTCCTCGAGGCCGTCACCCGCAGCGACGTGCCAGTTGGTCAGGCCGAAGGTGCGACCCGTGTGTCGCTCGACGACGAGCACGCCGAGCGTGCCGTTGACGGTGCGCCGCTGGGCGATGCCGTCGACCGGGATCGTCACGACGTCGGCCGGACCGAAGCTCAGGCCACCGGCGAGCGGGCGGGTGCGGCGCCGCGTCGTGGGCGCCTCGTCGGTCTCGTCGGGCGCGTGCTCCTGGACCGAGAGCGCCGAGACGCGGTGCTCGACCACGTCGGTCGGGATGCCGGCGAAGCTCGTCGGGATGCGGTCGGCGTCGTCGAGCTCGTCGTCCCCCCGCTTGGCGGTGACGTGCACGACGATCGCCTGTCGGCCGGTCGGTGCGCCGCCTGACCACTTCTCGCCGATGTCGACGCCGATGACGCCGGGTCGGGCCAGCAGCGCGTCCTCCACGCTGCGCTTGGTCGGACGGATCTGGTCGCGCGTGAGGTCCGCGCTCTCCTGCTCACTCATCTCGGGCGTCTCCTGGTGGATCGGGCTCGAACGGGTATCGGACGACGCATCTCAGCGCTGCCGTGGCATCCGGTCAAGAGCGGGCCGATACGGCCCAGATACACGCGAACGGGTGAATGTGGGGACCGATGTATCTGGGCGCCGGATGCCGTACTCCTTCCCGGCGTCCGGAGCAGGCGAGCGTCGGCCGGCGGCCACCGTGAGGTGCGTCGTCGACGGTCCTTGTCCGGTATGTGAGGGCCGCCCTACTCTGCAGGGGGCGGCCGCCCGACGAGCCTGCTGTGAGGGGTCCATGATGAGTGACGACCTGGTGGAGCCGGTGGACACCGCGCTCCGCAACCAGGGGGAGGGGCTCGCCGACCAGGCAGCCCGAGCAGTGCTCGCCTACCGCGAGGGTGAGCGTGCCCCGCTCGCCGCCCTCGTCCACGTCATGACGCCGCTCCTGTGGCACACCGTGCGGGCCCAGGGCGCGGACAAGGAGCAGGCGGAGGACATCGTCCAGAACGTCTGGCTCACGCTCGTGCGGGACATCGACCAGATCCGCGACCCGCGCGCGACGCTGCAGTGGATGCTCGTCACCGCCAAGCGGTCGGCGTGGCGCACGGTGCGCCGCAGCCGCGACGAGCAGGTCCGTCAGACGAACGACGAGCACGCGACCGACTGGCTCACGACCCCTGCCGAGGACCGCCCGGACAGCGTCGCCGTCCGGACCGAGCGCGACGAGGCGCTGTGGGGGCACGTCAGCGCGCTGCCCGACCGTTGCCGCAAGCTGCTCGGCCTGGTCGCGATGGTCGAGCGACCCGACTACGCCGTCGTCTCCCAGGCGCTCGGCATGCCCGTCGGCAGCATCGGCCCGACCCGCGGTCGCTGCCTCGCCAAGCTTCGCGCCTCACTCACCGCCGACCCCACCTGGAGCCTGTCATGAGCCACGACGACGCGACCCTCGCACTGCTGGCGGCCGGCACGCTCGACGAGACGGACCGGGTCATCTTCGAGGACCTGGCCCGGATGGTCGAGCTCGCCGACCCCGTACCCGCCGGCCTGGTCGACCGCATCGGCATGGCCCTGACGATCGAGGCCCTGCACGCCGAGGTCGCCGAGCTGCGTCTGGTCGGTGAGCCCGCGCTCGCGGTCCGGGCCGACGAGACGAGCATCGAGGCCGGCACGATCACGTTCACCACCGACGTGCTCACCGTCATGATCTCCGTCCGACCGGAGG
>NZ_QWKP01000143.1 GCF_003470205.1 Cellulomonas rhizosphaerae | reverse complement strand
CACGTGCCTCCCCCTCGTCGATCGCGTGCCCAGGGTAACGACGCGGGCGGTGGACGCGGGCGCGTTCGGGTGCGGCGGTTCTGGGACGATAGGGCCATGACTGCGCGCGTGAGCCTGGCCGACGTGACCCCCTCGATCGCCCTCGGGCCGCTCGACGGCCGCTACCGGGCCACCGTCGCCCCGCTCGTCGACCACCTCTCCGAGGCCGCGCTCAACCGCGAGCGCGTGCACGTCGAGGTCGAGTGGGTCATCCACCTGGCCCAGCACGGCGTGGTCCCGGGCGCCCCGACGCTGACGGCGGCCGACGAGGCCTACCTGCGCGACGTCGTCGCGACGTTCGGCGCCGACGAGATCGCCGAGCTCGGCGAGATCGAGCGGACCACCGTGCACGACGTGAAGGCCGTCGAGTACTTCCTCAAGCGCCGCCTGGCCGCCGCGCCGGAGGGCTCGGCGCTGCGCGAGGTCGGCGAGCTCGTGCACTTCGCCTGCACGAGCGAGGACATCAACAACCTGTCCTACGCGCTCATGGTCCGCGACGCCGTGCACGAGGTCTGGCTGCCCGCCGCGGCCGCGGTCGCCGACGAGGTCGCCGCGCTCGCGGTCGAGCTCAAGGACCAGCCGCTGCTGGCTCTCACGCACGGCCAGCCCGCGACGCCGACGACGCTCGGCAAGGAGCTCGCGGTGCTCGCGCACCGCCTGCGCCGCCAGCTACGCCGGATCGAGGCCGACGAGTTCCTCGGCAAGCTCAACGGCGCGACCGGAACCTACGGCGCGCACGTGGTCGCGGTGCCGGGCGCCGACTGGCCGGGAGTGAGCAAGGCGTTCGTCGAGCACCTGGGCCTGACCTGGAACCCGCTCACCACGCAGATCGAGTCGCACGACTGGCAGGCCGAGCTGTACGCGGACGTCGCGCGCTACAACCGCGTGCTGCACAACCTGGCGACCGACGTGTGGACGTACATCAGCCGCGGCGTCTTCACGCAGATCCCGGTGGCCGGCGCGACGGGCAGCTCGACCATGCCGCACAAGGTCAACCCGATCCGGTTCGAGAACGCCGAGGCGAACCTCGAGATCTCCTCCGCGCTGCTCGACACGCTCGCCGCCACGCTCGTCACGAGCCGCCTGCAGCGCGACCTGACGGACTCCACCACGCAGCGCAACATCGGACCCGCGTTCGGTCACAGCCTGCTGGCGATCGACAACGTGCGACGCGGCATGCGCGCGCTCGCGGTCGACGCCGAGCTGCTGGCGCGAGAGCTCGACGAGAACTGGGAGGTGCTGGGCGAGCCCGTCCAGTCGGCCATGCGCGCCGCGTCGGTCGCCGGCGTGACCGGCATGGAGAACCCGTACGAGCGGCTCAAGGAGCTGACCCGCGGCCGCCGTCTCACGGCCGACGACATGCGCGAGTTCATCGCGGGCCTCGGCCTGCCCGACGACGTGGCCGCGCGCCTGGCCGAGCTCACGCCCGCCTCCTACACGGGGCTGGCCGCCTCGCTGGTCCACTACCTGCAGGACTGACACCCCGGGTGGCGCCACGCCGTCACCCGGACGATGGACTCGACCTGGACACGCGCCCGGTTTGTCTGCACAATCGTGCGCGCACCCCCCGTCCGTTTCATCCGTGTTCATCCGAGTTCCCCTGCTCACCCGAGCGTCCGGAGCTCGACCGTCCCTTGGCGAGGTAGCCCCGTGACGCTCATGCAGAAGGCGATCACGCCTGCGCTGTCGCACGCGCACCTGGCGGCCGGTCACGACCGGCTCGCGGGGTACGTCGTGCGGGCGGCAGACGTCTCGTTCGCCACGACCCCGTCCCAGCTCTTCGAGGTCCACGGCCTCGGGTACCCCGGGACGCCGTTCAGCCCGCACGACGAGTACATCGACGTGCTGCGCTTCGAGTCCTCCCCCCAGCTGCAGTACCGGGACGTGCCCGGCTACATCGTCCCGCTGTGGTGGCTGCGCCACTCGCGCGTGCCCCCGGGCGCCGAGCTCGTGCGCGTGTTCGCCGACGGCACCGCGACGCTGCTCGCCCGGTACGGCGACGTGGGCACCGGGTGGTCGCTCACGCACCTGGGCAGCCCGCGGCCCGCGCTCGCGTCGCTGTCGCGCTGCGTCGGCCCCGTCGCCAAGTGGCACGGCGCCTACCTCGAGGCGGACGTCGTGGACAACGGCCACACGCTCGTCCTCGCGCTGGCCAACCCGCCGCTCGCCGAGACCGGCTTCCGCCAGTCCGCCAACGGTCGCTGGTACCGCCGTGTGCCGCGCCAGGAGGTCACCGAGCTGTTCGAGCTCGACCTCACGGCACAGTGGAACGGGCTGTCCGTGCGGGTCGTCGACCAGTGGCAGGACGCGCAGCGCTACGTCGTCGCCCGCATCTCGCACCTGGGCGACGACATCGACCGCGCCGAGCACCTGCAGATGGACCGCGTCGAGGCCGGCGTCTACGAGGCCGTCGTCTACGCGGCCGAGCTCACCGACATCCAGACCAACCAGGTGGTCCCGCACACCTGGGCGCCCGGTCCCGCCGCGGTTCCCCAGCGGCAGCCCGTCCGCAGCTGACCCGCCGTCCTCGCGGCGCGCGGGCGCGCGCCGGGCTCGTGTCTCCCCCCTGTGACCGGCCCGGCTCGCGCCCTCGCGTCGCGACGGCAGCGGGTGAGCCCCGTCAGACCGGCTCGACCGCCGGGACGTCGATGGCTGCGAGCGCGGCGAGGGCCGCGGCGTAGGCGCTGGTGTCCCCCGCCCGGGCGGCGTCGCGAGCGCCGACCGTCGGGCCGTGCAGCAGCGCGCGCGTCCGACGGCGCAGGCCGCGCTCGGCGCGCTCGTCGCGCAGGTCGGCCGGCAGGACCTCGAGCGCGGACTCGAGCCCGCCCAGCACGCGGGTCCGCTCGGCGACGACCGCGGGGTTCCACTCGCGCACGCGGCGCTCGGCCTCGTAGGCCTGGGCCGCGTCGTCGACGATCGCGCGGGCCGCCTCCACGGCGGCGTGCTCGGCCGGCGCGTGCTCGGCGACCGTGTGCAGCGAGACGAGCCGGACGCCGGGCAGCTCGCGCACGCCCGGGTCGACGTCGTGGCGCAGCGCGAGGTCGACGACCGTGAGCGGGCGCGAGCCCTCGGGCCGGGCCGCGGCGAGCGCGTCCACCTCGAGCACGGCGCCCGCGGCGCCGCTGCACGCGACGACGAGGTCCACGTCCGCGAGCTCGGTCGCGAGGTCCGCGCCGGCGGGGACGGACCGCACGCCGCGCGCGGCCGCGAACTGGCGCGCCCGGCCGCTGGGCGAGTAGACCCGCACGTCGCCGACGCCGCGGGCCTTGAGCGCCGCGAGCGAGGCGCCCGCGTAGGAGCCCGTGCCGATCAGCACGCAGCGCACGTCGGCCCAGGCGGGCAGCCCCGACTCGGCGATGTCGAGCGCGACGCCGACGACGGAGCGGCCGGCCCCGCCGAGTCCCGTGCCCGCGTCGACCGCGCGGCTCACGCGGGAGGCAGCCTGGAACAGCGCCTCGAGGTCGCTCGTCGTGGTCCCGTCGCGGCGGGCGGTCGTCAGGGCGCGGCGCACCTGGCCCGCGATCTCCCGCTCGCCGACGACCATCGACTCGAGCCCGCTCGCGACGGCGAACAGGTGGCCGGCGGCGTCGGTGGAGGTCATCGCGTGCAGGTGGTTCGCGACGCTCGCCTCGTCGTACCCGGAGCGGGCGGCGACGGCGGCAGCGGCGGCCGCACGGGCCTCGGGGGTGTGGGACGCGTCGTCGACATCCAGGTAGAGCTCGAACCGGTTGCACGTCGCGAGCACGACGGCACCGGAGATGGAAGGGGACGCACCCACGAGCTCACCGCCCACGACGGCCACGTCCGACGAGAGACGTTCCAGCACCGCGAGGTCGAGCTCGTGGTGCGAAGCGACGAGGGACAGCAGCACCACGCCTCCGATTGAATCACTTCGGCATTTGTCAGGCACAATCGACGCGTGGTTCTTCCGCTCACACATCCCCTGTCCGACGGCCGCACGACGCATTCCTCGCTGGTGCGCGCATATTCGGGTCAGCGCCCCGAACGCCTGCCCGTGTGGTTCATGCGCCAGGCCGGCCGCTCGCTGCCCGAGTACAAGGCCGCGCGCGGCGGCACGGCGATGCTCGACGCGTGCCTGACCCCGGAGCTGGCCAGCGAGATCACGCTGCAGCCCGTGCGGCGGCACGGCGTGGACGCTGCGATCTTCTTCTCCGACATCGTCGTGCCGCTGCGGCTCGCCGGCGTGGACGTCGAGATCAAGCCGGGCGTCGGGCCCGTGATGGGCGCCGCGATCCGCACGGCCGACGACGTGGCCCGGCTGCGCGAGCTCACGCTGACACCCGCCGACCTCGAGCCCGTCTCGCAGGGCGTGGCCCTCACGGTCGAGGCCCTCGGCAGCACGCCGCTCATCGGCTTCGCGGGCGCGCCGTTCACGCTCGCCGCCTACCTCGTCGAGGGCGGCCCGTCGCGCGACCACCTGGCCGCGCGCACGCTCATGCACGCCGACCCCGAGACGTGGCGCGCGCTGACCGAGTGGGCCGCGGACGTCACCGGCGCCTTCCTGCGCGCGCAGGTGCTGGCCGGCGCGAGCGCCGCGCAGCTGTTCGACTCGTGGGCCGGCTCGCTCTCGCTGGGCGACTACACGCAGCACGTCGCGCCCGCCTCGACCCGTGCGTTGTCGCAGGTCAAGGACCTCGACGTGCGCACCGTGCACTTCGGCACGGGCACCGGCGAGCTCCTCGCCGCGATGCGCGACGTGGGCGCGGACGTCGTCGGCGTCGACTACCGGATCCCGCTCGACGAGGCCTCGCGCCGGCTCGGCGGCCACACCCCGATCCAGGGCAACATCGACCCCGCGCTGCTCGCGGCGCCCTGGCCGGTGCTCGAGGCCCACGCGCGCGACGTCGTCGCGCGCGGCGCATCGGCCCCCGGCCACGTGGTCAACCTGGGCCACGGCGTCCCGCCGACCACCGACCCGGACGTCCTCACGCGCCTCGTCGGCCTGATCCACTCCCTGTAACCGTGTCGCCCGACGAGCGCGTGCCCGACGAACGCTGGGGCGCGGTCGTCGTCGGGGCCGGCGTGGCCGGGCTCGTCGCGGCGCGTGAGCTCACGCTCGCGGGCGTCCGGACGCTGGTCCTCGACGCCCGGGACGCCCCGGGCGGCGCGGTCCGCGGCCACGAGGTCGCGGGCCTGCGGCTCGATGCGGGCGCAGAGTCGTTCGCGACGCGCGGCGGGATCGTCGCGGGCTACCTCGCCGAGCTCGGGCTCGCGGACCGGGTGTGCGCACCCAGCGGCCAGGGCTCGTGGGTCCACCTCCCGTCCGGCGACGGCCCGCTGCCACGCACGGGCCTGCTCGGCATCCCGTCCGTGCCGTTCGCGGCGGACGTGCGGCGGACGTTGGGCCTGCTCGGCGCGGCGCGCGCGAGCCTCGACCTCGTCCTGCCGCGCTCGGTCGGGGCGAGGGCGACGACGCTGGGCGGCCTGGTCCGGGCCCGCATGGGCGCCCGGGTGCTCGACCGCCTCGTCCGCCCGATCGTCGGCGGCGTGCACGCGGCCGAGCCCGACGACCTCGCGGTCGACGCGGTGTCCCCCGGCCTGACGGCCGCCGTCGCGGGAGCACGCGGGTCGCTCGCCCGCGCGGTCCGGTCGATCCGGGCCGCGGCGCCCGCGGGCACGGCGGTCGCGGGCCTCGAGGGCGGCGTCCACGGACTGGTCGACGCGCTGGTCGAGCAGGTCGGCGAGATCCGGCTGCGGACACCGGTCACGCGCATCGAGCGATCGCCCGACGGCCTCGTCATCACCACCGCGTCAGGGACGCTGCACGCCGATCGCGTGCTGCTCGCGGCACCCGTCCCGGGCCTCCTGGACGAGCTGGTCGGTGTCGAGGCGACCCCCGACGCCGGCGCCGCGGTCACCCTCGTCACGCTCGTGCTCGACGCCCCGGCGCTGGACGCGGCCCCGCGCGGTACGGGCGTCCTGGTCGCGCGCGAGGCCACCGACGTCGCGGCCAAGGCGCTCACGCACGCGACCGCGAAGTGGCCGTGGCTCGCGGCGAGCACCCGCCGCCACGTCGTGCGCCTGTCCTACGGCCGCGCGGGCGAGGCCGAGGCCGCCCCCGACGTCGCGACCGCCCTGGCCGACGCGTCGACTCTGCTCGGCACGCCGTTGGCCGAGGCGGACGTGATCGGTCACGCGACCGTGCGCTGGACGCAGGCCCTGCCCCGGCCGAGCGCCGCGCACCGCGACTGGGTCGCGGCCGTGCGGTCGGCCCTGGCGGACCAGCCCGACGTGGCCGTGGCCGGCGCGTGGGTCGCGGGCAACGGCCTCGCGGCGGTCATCCCCGACGCGCGGGCGGCCGCGCGCTCGATGCTCGGCGCGTGACCGCGCGCACATTTCTTTCTGACAATTCGTCAGAGCATTTCTTTCTCAGGACAGGCAACCCTAAGAAATGCGGCGCTCGGGCATGACCCGCGTCACTATTCCTCGACATTTCCTGACGACTTGTCAGGTCCGTTCGGCCGGGTGCGGAAATAGACCTCTGCGCTTCGACACGCGCGCCGCTGCGGGGGAGACTGAACCCATGCCCCAGCACGTCCGCATCGGTACGCGCGCGAGCGCACTCGCCCTCACCCAGACCGGCCACGTGGCCGACGCGCTGGCCGCGCTCGCCGACCTCGAGGTCGAGACCGTGCGCGTCCGGACCGACGGCGACCGGCTGACGGGTTCGCTCCAGACCCTGGGCGGCACGGGCGTGTTCGTCACCGCGCTGCGGGACGCGCTCCTCGACGGCCGGTGCGACGTCGCAGTCCACTCGCTCAAGGACCTGCCGACGGGCGACGCGGCCGGCCTGACGCTCGGCGCGGTCCCGCTGCGCGAGGACCCGCGCGACGCGCTGTGCGCGCGCGACGGGCTCACGCTCGCGGAGCTGCCGGCCGGCGCGGTCATCGGCACGGGCTCGCCGCGCCGGGCCGCGCAGCTGCTGGCCGCACGCCCGGACGTCGTCGTCGTCGACATCCGCGGCAACGTCGACACGCGCCTCGGCCGCGTTGCCGGGTCGGGCACCGGCCCGGGTGACCTCGACGCCGTGGTTCTCGCCCGCGCGGGCCTGGCGCGCCTGGGTCGCCTGGACGCGGTCACCGAGCTGTTCGACCCCGCGGTCATGGCCCCCGCGCCCGGCCAGGGAGCACTCGCGATCGAGGTCCGGGCCACCGAGCCCGACGACGCCCCGCTCGCCGCCGCCCTCCGCGCGCTGGACCACACCCCCACGCGCCTGGCCGTCGTCGCCGAGCGGGCCCTGCTCGCGCGGCTCGAGGCCGGCTGCGCGGCGCCGATCGGCGCGCTGGCCACGGTCACCGACGACGCGATCCGCCTCGACGCGGTCGTCGCCCGCCCCGACGGCACCGCGACCCTGCGCCGCTCCGCGACCACCCCCGCCGCGTCCGAGGCCTCGGCCCGCACGCTGGGCGCCGCCCTCGCCGAGGACCTGCTCGCGGCCGGCGCCGCCGACCTGGCCGAGCTCGGTGCCGCCCGATGACCGGTGCCCTGACCGGCTGGCGCGTTCTGGTCCCGCGTCCGGTGGCAGGAGTCAGCCCGGCCGTGGTCGCACTGGCCGCCGCGGGTGCGACCGCCGAGGTCGTGCCGCTGATCGAGACCGTCCCCCCGGCCGACTCGAGCCAGCTCGACGACGTGCTGCTCGCGCTCGGGGCCGGCTGGTACCGCTGGCTCGTGCTCACGAGCGCGGCCGCCGTCCCGGTCCTGGCGGCGCGCGCCGACGCCGCCGGCCGGACGCTGGCGGACCTGACTCGCGAGGTCTCCGTCGCCGCCGTCGGCCCGGGCACGGCCCGCGCACTGCGCGACGCGGGCATCGAGGTCGACCTCACGCCCCCGACCCCCTCGACGGCCCAGTCCCTGGTCGCCGCCTGGCCCGCCCCGCGCGGCGACCGCACCCGCGTGCTGTTCCCCCGCGGCGACCTGGCCGCTCCGACGCTCGCCGACGGGCTGCGCACGCGCGGCTGGCAGGTCGACGACGTGGTCGCCTACCGCACGGTCCCCGCGAGCCCGCCGCCGGACGACGTCCGCGCGGCCTGGACCGACGGCGCCATCGGCGCGGCCCTGCTGACCTCGGCCAGCACCGTGCGCGAGCTCGTCGCCCAGCTCGGGGCGCCGCCGTCCGGCACACTGCTCGTGGCGATCGGGCCGACGACGGCCGCCGAGGTGCACAAGCTCGGCCTGCCGCTCGCCGCGACGGCCACCACGCAGACCATGACGGGCCTCGTCGAGGCCCTGTCAGCAGCAGCCCAGGAGTCGAGATGACCACCACCCCCGGACGCGTCCGCCTCCGCCGCACGCGCGCGACGCCCGCGATGCGCCGCCTCCTGGCCGAGACCCGCCTGCACCCCGCCGAGCTCGTCCTCCCGGTCTTCGTGCGCGAGGGCCTCACCGAGCCGCGGCCGATCACGTCGATGCCCGGGGTCGTCCAGCACACCCGGGACTCGCTCAAGCGGGCCGTCGCCGACGCGGCAGCCGCGGGCCTGGGCGGCGTCATGCTCTTCGCGATCCCCACGGTCCGCGACGCGGTCGGCTCGCAGGCCACCGAGCCCGACGGCATCCTCAACCTCGTGATCGCCGACGCCGTGGCCGAGGCGGGCGACGCGCTCGTCGTGCAGGCCGACCTCTGCCTCGACGAGTTCACCGACCACGGCCACTGCGGGGTGCTCACCCCGACGGGTGCCGTCGACAACGACGCGACCCTGGTCCGGTACGCCGACATGGCGCGCGCGCAGGCGGCGGCCGGCGCTCACCTCGTCGGGCTCAGCGGGATGATGGACGGCCAGACCGCCGTGGTCCGCGACGCGCTCGACGACGCCGGGCACCACGACGTCGCGCTGCTGGCCTACGCCGCCAAGTACGCGAGCGCGTTCTACGGCCCGTTCCGGGAGGCCGTCGAGTCGCAGCTCGAGGGCGACCGACGGACCTACCAGATGGACCCGGCCAACCGCCGCGAGGCCGCCCGCGAGGTCGCGATCGACATCGCCGAGGGCGCCGACGTGGTCATGGTCAAGCCCGCGATGTCCTACCTCGACGTGCTGGCCGACGTGGCCGCGACCTCGACCGTGCCGGTCGCCGCCTACCAGGTGTCGGGCGAGTACGCGATGATCGAGGCCGCTGCGGCAAACGGGTGGATCGAGCGCAGACGGGCGATTCTCGAGTCCGTGCTCAGCATCCGACGCGCCGGTGCCGATCACGTACTGACGTACTACGCGACGGAGCTGGCCGGATGGCTGGCGGAGGAGACCCGATGAGCCCGACGACGAGCGCCGAGGTGTTCGCGCACGCCCAGTCCGTGATCCCCGGCGGGGTGAACTCGCCGGTGCGCGCGTTCGGCGCGGTGGGTGGCACGCCGCTGTTCGTCGCGAGCGCGAACGGCGCGCACGTCACCGACGTCGACGGCCGCACGTACGTGGACCTCGTCGGCTCGTGGGGTCCGGCGCTGCTCGGGCACGCACACCCGCAGGTCGTCGCGGCCGTGCAGGAGGCGGCCGCACGCGGCCTCAGCTTCGGGGCGCCGACGACCACCGAGGTCGACCTCGTCGAGGCCATCCGCTACCGGGTGCCCGCGGCCGAGTCCGTCCGCCTCGTCTCCACCGGCACCGAGGCGACCATGACGGCGCTGCGCCTGGCGCGCGCGTTCACGGGCCGTGACCTCGTCGTGAAGTTCGCCGGCTGCTACCACGGCCACGTCGACGCGCTGCTGGCCCAGGCCGGCTCGGGCGTAGCGACGCTCGGCCTGCCCGACTCGGCCGGCGTCTCCGCGGCGACGGCCGCCGAGACGATCGTCGTCCCCTACAACGACCTCGACGCGCTCGAGACCGTGTTCGTCGCGCACGGCGACCGCATCGCCGCCGTCGTGACCGAGGCCGCGCCCGCGAACATGGGCGTCGTGCCGCCGCTGCCCGGCTTCAACGCCGCGCTGCGCCGCATCACGCTCGAGCACGGCGCGCTGCTCATCCAGGACGAGGTGCTCACGGGCTTCCGCGTGGGCTACTCCGGCTGGTGGGGGCTCGAGGGCCTGCGCGAGGGCTGGGCGCCGGACCTGTTCACGTTCGGCAAGGTCATCGGCGGCGGGCTGCCGGTCGCGGCCGTCGGCGGTCGGCGCGACGTGATGGCCCAGCTGGCGCCGTCGGGTCCCGTCTACCAGGCGGGCACGCTGTCCGGGAACCCGGTCGCCACGGCGGCCGGCCTCACGACGCTGCAGCTCGCGGACGCCGGCGTGTACGCCACGGTCGACGCGGCCTCCGCGCGCCTGCGTGCGTCGGTCGGCGCGGCGCTGGCGGCCGAGGGCGTCCCGCACGCCGTGCAGTACGCGGGCAACCTGTTCTCGATCATGTTCGGCGCCGACGCGGCGACCGAGGGAGCACGCGACTACGCGTCGGTGCTGGCCACGGACTCGTTCCGGTACGCGCCGTTCTTCCACGCGCTGCTCGAGGGCGGCGTGTACGCGCCCCCGTCGCCGTACGAGGCGTGGTTCGTCTCGGCCGCGCACGACGACGAGGCACTGAGCGCGATCGAGGCGGCTCTCCCGGCCGCCGCGCGGGCTGCCGCCTCGGCCTAGCGGCCGTTTCGCACGACGACCGTCTCGCACACCGAGTCGGCGAACGTGCGCCGCCGCGCGTCCCACAGCGGCCGTAGGAAGCCGACGAGCCACACCGCGTCGAGCAGGTGGGTCAGCTCGCGCACGAGCGCGCCCGGCGCGCCCACGGGCAGGCCGGTCCCGGTCCGCACGAGGCGGAGCCCCGTCGCGCGCTTGCCGATCGTCGTGCCGTAGCGCCCCTGGGCGACCACGCGGTTCCCGAGGAACCACCCGAGCGCCCAGGCGAGCCCGAGCCCGGCGACCACCGGGTCGTCGTACGCGAGCGCGAGCAGCAGGGGGACGGTCATCACGGCGAGGTCGAGCAGGTAGGCCGCCGCCCGACGACCCCAGCGCGCGTAGACGGGCCGGGGTGCGGGCGCCGGCTGAGGCTCAGCAACGGGCAGTCCCTGCAGCACCGCGGGCTCGTCGGGCGGCGCCGGACGCGGGAACGGCACCGCCGGCGTCGGCTGCCACGCGGTGGGCCGGCTCCCCGGCTGCTCGTCGTCGGGATCCGCCATCGGTCCCGGGGGCGTGCTGCTCATCGAGCCGAGTATGCCCCGGCGCTCAGGGGTTCTCCCACGCGCCGACGCTGGCGGCCTTGGTGCGGACGTGCTCGGGCAGGTTTCCCGTGACCAGCGACTCGAGCGTCACCTGGTCGAGCACCTCGCGGACGCTGACCCGCAGCGCGACCCAGACGTCGAGCAGCGACGCGGCCGACCCGGCGTACTCGAGCCCGGGCGGGCGCTCGTCGCGCACGGTGACCAGGGGACCGTCGACCGCGCGGATGACCTCGGCGAGCGTGATCTGGTTGGCCTCGCGGGCGAGCCGGTAGCCGCCGGACCGGCCACGGACGCTCGCGACGATGCCGGCGCGGCGCAGGTCGCCCAGGATCCGCTCGACGAAGCTGACCGGCAGCCCCTGGCCCGCGGCGAGCACGTCGGCCGCCACCGGGTCGCCGTGCGGGCTCGCCGCCAGCTCGGCGCACGCCCGCACCGCATAGTCAGCCTTCGCCGAGACTCGCATGGCTCCCATTGTGCCGCCCGCGGGCCCTTGGTCCCGTCGTCGGGAATACCCCTGGGGGGTACCTTGTTCGAGGAGACGGACAGCGGACGAGACCCGGGAGGCCACCGTGCACGGATACACCGACGCCAAGGACGACTACCTCAAGCGCCTGCGCCGGGTCGAGGGCCAGGTCCGGGGCATCGCCCGGATGGTCGACGAGGACGTGTACTGCATCGACGTCCTGACCCAGATCGCCGCCGTCACGAAGGCGCTGCAAGCCGTGAGCATCGGCCTCGTCGAGGACCACCTGGCCCACTGCGTCGTCGCCGCGGCCCGGCAGTCGCCCGAGGAGGGCGCCGCCAAGGTCAAGGAGGCGTCCGACGCCATCGCCCGCCTCGTCCGCAGCTGAACGCGCAGCAGAACCCCATACCCCCAGGAGAGACCCATGAACCAGACCACCTTCGGCGTCGACGGCATGACCTGCGGCCACTGCGTCCAGCACGTCACGACCGAGCTCACGGCGCTGCCCGGCGTCACGGGCGTCGACATCGCACTCGTCGTCGGGGGCTCGTCGCAGGTCACGGTGAGCTCCGAGGCGCCGCTCGCGGACGACGCGGTCGCGGGCGCGATCGACGAGGCCGGGTACGTGCTGACCCCGCGGAGGTCGCTGCTGTGACGAGCCAGCCGGAGACGACCCACCCCGTGGCCGTCGTCGACCTCGCGATCGAGGGCATGACGTGCGCCTCGTGCGTCGCGCGCGTCGAGAAGCGGCTCGGCCGGCTGCCGGGCGTCTCGGCGACCGTGAACCTCCCGCTCGAGTCGGCGCACGTCGAGGTCCGGGTCCCCGACGAGGGCACCGGGGCGACCGCCGACACCGACGCGCTCGTCGCCGCGGTGCGCGCGGCGGGGTACGACGCGACGGTCACGCGGACCAGCACGCCGCACGAGCACGGCCACGCGATGGATCCGCGCGAGCACGCGCTCTCCGGCCACGCGATGGCTCCGGGCCACGACATGGACCCCGACGACGACACGTCGGCCCCCACCGACGCGCGCGGCGCCGACCTGCGCGCGCGCCTCCGGGTCGCCGCGGTCGCCACCGTGCCCGTGGTGCTGCTCTCGATGGTGCCCGCGCTGCAGTTCACCGGCTGGCAGTGGGTCGTCGCGGTGCTCGCGCTGCCCGTCGTGACGTGGGCCGCTTGGCCGTTCCACCGCGCCGCGTTCCGGGCCGCGCGCCACCGCGCGTCGACCATGGACACCCTCGTCTCGATCGGCATCGTCGCGGCGACCGGCTGGTCGCTGTGGGCGCTGCTGCTCGGTGGCGCGGGCGAGCCAGGCATGACCATGACGCCGTCGCTGTGGCCGCGCGCGGCCCACGAGGGCGCGGCACCGGAGCTCTACTTCGAGGTGGCGGCCGTCGTCACCACGTTCCTGCTCGCCGGGCGGTACGCCGAGCACCGCTCGCGTCGTCGGGCGGGCGACGCCCTGCGCGCGCTGCTCGACCTGGGCGCCAAGGACGTCGCGCTGATCGTCTCCGGGCCGACCGGACGTTCCGAGCGCCGCGTGCCCGTCGCCGACCTGCGCGTGGGCGACGAGTTCGCCGTCCGGCCGGGCGAGAAGGTCGCCACCGACGGCGTCGTGGTCAGCGGCACGAGCGCGGTCGACGCCTCCCTGCTGACCGGCGAGCCCGTGCCTGTGGACGTGGGTCCCGGCGACGAGGTGACGGGCGCGACGATCAACACGTCGGGCTCGCTCGTCGTGCGCGCGACCCGCGTGGGCGAGGACACGCGCCTGGCCCAGATCGGCCGGCTCGTGACCGCCGCGCAGACCGGCAAGGCACCGGTGCAGCGGCTCGCGGACCGCATCTCCGCGGTGTTCGTGCCCGTGGTGCTGGTGCTCGCGCTCGCGACGCTCGTCGCGTGGCTGGTCTCCGGTGCGGAGCCGCAGCAGGCGTTCACGGCCGCCGTCGCCGTGCTGATCATCGCGTGCCCCTGCGCCCTGGGCCTGGCCACACCGACGGCCCTGCTCGTCGGGACCGGGCGCGGCGCGCAGCTCGGCATCCTCATCAAGGGGCCGGAGATCCTCGAGCAGACGCGCGCCGTCGACACCGTGGTGCTCGACAAGACCGGCACCGTGACGCAGGGGCGCATGGCGCTCGTCGACGTGCTGGCCGCTCCCGGCGAGTCGCCCGACGAGGTCCTGCGGTACGCGGCGGCGGTCGAGCAGCTCGCGGAGCACCCGATCGCGCAGGCGATCGCGTCGGCGTCGACCTCCCGGGACGGCGACACGGGCGCCGACGGCGTCGTCATCGGGTCCGACCAGGCGCACGACTTCCAGGCCGAGCCCGGCCGTGGCGTGGTCGGCGTCGTCCGGACGGCACACTCCGGCGTCGGGCTCGGGCGGCGCGTCCTCGTCGGACGCCCCACCTGGCTGCGCGAGCAGGGCATCGACACGTCCGGGCTGCAGGACCGCTTCGACGCGGCCGAGGCCGACGGCGCGACCGCCGTCATGGCCGCCTGGGACGGGAGCGTGCGCGGTGCGCTCGTGCTGCGCGACCCGGTCAAGGAGACGTCGCGGCAGGCGGTCGACGAGCTGCGCGCGCTCGGGCTGCGGCCCGTGCTGCTGACGGGCGACAACCCCGGCGCTGCGCAGGCCGCTGCGCGTGAGGTCGGCATCACCGAGGTCGTCGCCCAGGTCCTCCCGGCCGACAAGGTCGCCGTCGTCGCGCGGCTCCAGGCGTCGGGCGCCCGGGTCGCGATGGTCGGCGACGGTGTGAACGACGCCGCCGCCCTGGCGTCTGCGGACCTCGGGCTCGCGATGGGTACCGGGACCGACGTGGCGATCGAGGCCGCCGACCTGACCCTCGTCCGTGGCGACCTGCGCTCGGCGGCGCAGGCGATCCGGCTGTCGCGCCGGACGCTCGCCGTCATCCGGCAGAACCTGTTCTGGGCGTTCGCCTACAACGTGGCCGCGATCCCGCTCGCCGCGCTCGGGCTGCTCAACCCGATGATCGCGGGTGCCGCGATGGCGCTCTCGTCGGTGCTCGTCGTCGGGAACTCCCTGCGCCTGCGGCGCTTCTCCTGACTCGTCCGGCTCGCACCCAGGTTTCTCCCTGGCAGCGTCCGGAGGACGCCCAGGGGCCGGGTCTACGCTGCGCGCGTGGCCGAGCAGCAGGTGGTTGAAAAGATTCCGCAGCCCGACGAGCGGGCGGTGCGGCGTCGGCTGACCGTCGAGATCTGGATCGTGCTCGGCCTGTCGCTGGGGCGGTCGGCCATGTACGCGGTCGTCAACATCATCGACCGACTCACCGCGGGGCCGGCGCTCGGCGATCAGACGACGACCCTCAACCCGACGCTCTCGCCGCGCCCGTGGCTCGACCTGACCTATCAGGGCCTCGCGATCCTCTTCGCGCTCATGCCGGTCGCGCTCGCGCTCTACCTGCTGTCCGCGAACGGCCGGTCGGCGGTCCGGCGGATCGGCCTGACGTTCGCGCGCCCGCTGCGGGACCTCGGCGTCGGCGTGGGCCTCGCGGCGCTCATCGGGCTGCCGGGCCTCGGCCTCTACGCCATCGCCCGGGCCATGGGCTTCGCGGTGCAGGTGCAGGCGTCCGCGCTCGACGCCTACTGGTGGACCGTGCCGATGCTCATCCTGCTGGCGCTGAAGAACGCGCTGCTGGAGGAGGTCGTGGCGGTCGGCTACCTCATGGAGCGGCTGCGCGACCTCAAGTGGCGCGAGCCGTACATCGTGGTGGCGAGCGCCGCGCTGCGCGGGTCGTACCACCTGTACCAGGGGTGGGGCGCGCTGCTCGGGAACTTCGTGATGGGGCTCGTGTTCTCCGAGTACTACCGGCGCAAGCGGCGCGTGATGCCGCTGGTCATCGCGCACACGGTGATGGACACCGTGGTGTTCGTGGGGTACTCGCTGCTGCCGGCGCACGTGCGGGACTCGCTGCACCTGTCGTAGCTGCGTCGCCAGGCGCGAAGGGAGACCACGCCTTGCTCCCTACCTCGACCCGGTCTCAGGTCGCGGCGATCCGCTGATCGTCGTTGTGGACAAGTCTGGCGAATCGAACATGCGTTCGATAGACTGGCGGGGTGACGATCGCTCCCGTGGACCCCGCCGCTCGCGCTGCTGCGCGCGGTGAGG
>NZ_QWKP01000142.1 GCF_003470205.1 Cellulomonas rhizosphaerae | reverse complement strand
GGCTCGGGTCGCTGCGGCAGGCGCTCTACGACATCCACGTGCCCCGCACGGACGACGACTGGCGCCGCGCGCGCCACCGCCTGCGCTACGAGGAGGCGTTCGTCCTGCAGGCCGAGCTCGCCCGTCGCCGTGCCCGCGCCGCAGCCGAGCCCGCGACCGCCCGGCCCCGCGTGGTCGGTGGGCTGCTCGACGCGTTCGACGCGCGGCTGCCGTTCACGCTCACCGCGGGGCAGCGCGAGGTCGGCGACCAGCTCGCGGGCGAGCTCGCGCTCGCGGTGCCCATGCAGCGGCTGCTGCAGGGCGAGGTCGGTTCGGGCAAGACGGTCGTGGCGCTGCGCGCGATGCTCCAGGTCGTGGACGCCGGCGGGCAGGCCGCGCTGCTCGCGCCCACCGAGGTGCTCGCCTCGCAGCACGCCCGGTCGCTGCGCGCGCTGCTCGGCGACCTCGCGGAGGGCGGGATGCTCGGCGGCGCCGAGTCCGGCACGCGGGTCGCGCTGCTCACGGGTTCGCTGTCGACGGCCGCGCGCCGCGATGCGCTCCTGGACGCCGCGAGCGGAGCGGCTGGCATCGTCGTCGGCACGCACGCGCTGCTCTCGAAGAACGTGCAGTTCGCCGAGCTCGGCCTCGTGGTCGTCGACGAGCAGCACAAGTTCGGCGTCGAGCAGCGCGACACCCTGCGCGCCAAGGCCGCGGCGAGCCCGCACCTGCTGGTCATGACCGCGACCCCGATCCCGCGCACCGTCGCGATGACGGTGTTCGGCGACCTCGAGACCTCCGTGCTGACCGAGGTACCCGCGGGGCGCAGCGGCGTGAGCACGCACGTCGTGCCCGCGGACAACCTGCCCTGGGTCGCGCGCACGTGGAAGCGGGTGCGCGAGGAGGTCGACAAGGGCGGCCGCGCGTACGTGGTGTGCGCACGCATCGAGGGGGACGACGAGGACGGCGCCGACCTCGTCGCCGCCGCGCCCGTGACGCTCGGCGACTCGGGTGCCGCCCCGCGCCGACCGCTGCGCGCGGTGGTCGAGGTGGCCGAGGAGCTGCGCGGACTGGCCGACCTCGAGGGGGTCGGCGTGGGCGTCCTGCACGGCCGGATGGGGTCCGAGGACAAGGAGCGCGCGCTCGCGGACTTCGCCTCCGGTGCGGTCCCGGTGCTGGTCTCGACGACCGTCGTCGAGGTCGGCGTCGACGTCCCCGAGGCCACGGTCATGGTGATCCTCGACGCGGACCGGTTCGGCGTCTCCCAGCTGCACCAGCTGCGCGGCCGGATCGGCCGAGGCGCCGCTCCCGGCGTCTGCCTGCTGGTCAGCTCCGCGCCGCCCGAGACGCCCGCGGCCGATCGGGTCGCCACGGTCGCCGGGACGCGCGACGGGTTCGAGCTCGCGAGCTTCGACCTCGAGCAGCGCGGCGAGGGTGACGTGCTCGGCGCCTCCCAGTGGGGCGCGGCCACCTCGCTGCGGCTCCTGCGCGTCACGCGCGACGGGGACCTCATCGACGACGCCCGCGCCGACGCGCGCGCCCTGGTCGAGCAGGACCCCGAGCTCGCGGCCTGGCCCGCGCTGCAGGCCGCGATCGACGCCCGCCTGGCCGACCGCCGCGACGAGTTCCTCGACCGCACCTGACCCACCGAACCCGCAGACCGGGCGTGCCCGAGCACAGGGTTGGCGCGGATACCCTGGCGGGCGTGTCGAAGCCTGCCGTGCGCGCCCAGGACCTGCTCGTCGGTTACGGCGGTGCCCCCGTGTGCGCCCCCGTGACGTTCACGCTCTCGCCCGGCAAGGCGGTCGCGCTCGTCGGCGCGAACGGCTCGGGCAAGTCGACCGTGCTGCGCGCCGTGATCGGCCTGCTGGAGCCGTCGGGCGGCAAGCTCGCGGTGTTCGGCGAGGAGGTCGACGAGCGCGAGATCGCCTTCCGCACGCAGGTCGCCAGCGTGCTCGACGACGACGCGTACTTCCCGGCGCTCACCGTGTACGAGCACCTCTACCTCACGGCCCGCGGGCACGGCGTCGTCGGCGCGGACGGCGTCGTCACGGGGCTGCTCGAGGAGTTCGGGCTCACCGAGCACTCCCGCTCGCTTCCCGTCGCGCTCTCGTCCGGCCAGCGCCGCCGGCTGCTGCTCGCGGCGGGCTTCGTGCGGCCGCGGTCGCTCCTGGTGCTCGACGAGCCCGAGCAGCGGCTCGACCGCGCGATGCGCGACCGCCTCGCCGAGCGCCTCGTCGCGGAGAAGCGCGCGGGCGGCGCGGTGCTGCTCGCGACGCACGACCCGGACCTCGTGCTGGCCGTCGCCGACCGCGCGGTGCACGTGGCCGACGACGTGACGCGGGTGCTCGCGCCCGCCGAGGCCGCGACGCTCATCAGCAAGGAGAACCCGTGACCGAGCCGGCGGTGCACCCCGGCGGCCTCGGCGAGGTCCCGGGCGCGCGCGACATCCGCCGCTACACCGCCCAGGCCGCCAACGCGCGCGGCGGCGCGAGCCTGGGCTCGCTGCTCGCGAGCGTCTACTACGCGGTCATCACGATCGGCATCGCGATCGGGATGGCGCTGGGCTTCGCGCAGGCGATGCGCGTCGCGCTGCCGCCCGAGCCCGACGTGCAGTCGCCGCTGAGCCTGAGCCTGGCGACCCTCGTCGTCGTCATCATCGTGGCGCTCGCCGGGACGCTCGTCTCGCTCGCGGGCCGGCTCGGCCCGGTCGGTGCGGGCGGCGCCGAGGCCGCGTGGTGGCTGCCGCTGCCCGTCGACCGTCGCGGCCTGCTGCGCCCTGCCGCTCGCCGGCTGCCGCTCGTCGCGGCGCTGGTCTCCGCCATCCTCGTCGGCCTCCTCGACGCCGGGCTGCTCGCCGACTCGGGCCCGCGCGTCGTGCACGTGGTCATCACCTCGGCGCTCGTGGGCGCCGGCATCGTGCTGCTCGCCGCGCTCGCGCAGTCACGCGGCGTGAGCCGCTCCGCCACCGCGCTCACGGGCGACCTCATCCTGGGCGCCGCGCCGGTCGCGGCCGTCGGGCTCGCGCTGAGCGGATGGTCGCTCGACGAGGTGCCGACGCTGCCCTGGTACGGCGCGGCGGTCGCGGCGGTGCTGCTCGCCGGCGCGGGCGTGCTCGTCGACCGCCGCCTGCACCGCATCCCGACGCGCTCGCTGCGCGAGAGCGGCTCGGTCGCGACGCAGGCCGTGGGCGCGGCCGTCTCGCTCGACTCCCGCGAGCTCGGGCGCGCGCTGACCGACGGCGCTGCGCGGACGACGCGCCGCCGGATCTCCCGGCTGCGCACCGCGCGCGGCCCCGCGTCCGCGGTCGTCACCGCCGACCTGGTGGTCCTGCGCCGCTCGCTGCGCCACATGGTGCAGCTCGTGGTCGCCGCGCTCGTGCCCGTGCTGGTCAGCACCGTGCCGCAGCTCGCGAGCTCGGCGGGGGTGCTGCTCGCGCTGCTGGTGGCGGGCTACGTGGCGATGAGCGCGACCGGCGAGGGCGCGCGCCGCGCGCAGATGGCGCCGATCCTGGACCGCCTGCTGCCGCTGGACGCCAAGACGATCCGGCGGCTGCGGATGGTCGTCCCGGCGATCGCGATGCTCGCGTGGTCGGTCGTCGCGTTCGGTGCGGTGGGCCGCTGGACCGGTGACACGACGGCCTGGATCGTGCTCGGCATCGCGGCGACCCCGGTGTGGGCGGCGGCCGCGGTGCGCTCGTCGTACCGCCCCGCGCCCGACTGGGCCGGGCCGCTCGTCTCGACGCCCATGGGCGCCCTGCCGACCGGCGTCGGCGCGGTGCTGGCCCGTGGCCCGGACCTCGTCGTGCTGGGCCTGCTGCCCGTGTGGATCGCGGTCCTGCTCCGCACCGTGAACGAGACGATGATCGTCGTCCAGGCCGGGCTGTCCGCGATCGCCTTCGGGATCGCCTCGTCGATCGCGACGGGCACCTTCATGGAGCGCATGCTGGCGAGCCAGGAGGAGATGGAGAAGAAGGCGAAGAAGTGACGCGGATCGTGGCCGGCACGGCCGGAGGGCGCACGCTGAGCGTGCCGCGCAAGGGGACCCGCCCCACGAGCGAGCGGGTCCGCGAGGCGCTGTTCTCCCGCCTCGAGCACCTCGGCGTGGTCGAGGGCGCCCGCGTGCTCGACCTGTTCGCGGGCTCCGGGGCCCTGGGGCTCGAGGCGGCCAGCCGCGGCGCTGTCGCCGTGACGCTCGTCGAGTCCGCCAAGGAGGCCGCCGAGGTCTGCCGCCGCAACGCGGCCGCGCTCGGGCTGCCGGGCGTGGTCGTCGTGGCCGAGCGGGCGGAGAAGTTCGTCGAGCGTCCCGTGGCCGTGCCGTGGGACCTCGTGCTCGTCGACCCGCCGTACGACCTGCCCGAGCCCGACCTCGAGGCCGTGGTCGCGGGGGCGGGCCGCGCGCTGGCACCCGGCGCCGTGCTGGCCGTCGAGCGCTCGTCACGCGCGCCCGAGCCGGTCTGGCCCGACGGCGTGACGCGCTTCGACCGGCGCGCCTACGGCGAGACGGTCGTCTGGTTCGCCGAGCCGTCCTGACCGGGCCGCGCCATGAGCGCGAGCACGGGGCCGTCGCCGAGCGTGCGGCGGGCGGGCCCGACGAGACGGCGCAGCGCGTCCGCGGGTGAGGGCAACGAGGCGGGGGCGACGCGCGCGCCGACCGGCCGCCACGCGGCCACGCCCACCACGGCGGCGTCGGCCACCGCGACGTGCACCACGCCGACGGCGAGGTACTGCGCAATCGACGGCGCGAGCCAGGCTGCGGTCGACGAGGCGCGCGTCTGGTCGTCCGGGAACACCCATCGGATCAGCGGGTTCGCGTCGCAGGCGCGTGCGAGCACGGCGCCGATCGCGGGCAGGTCCGTCGAGCAGGCCGCGCGCACCTCGTCCATGAGCCGAGCGTACGAGGCGCCCTGGCCTACCCTGGCCCGGTGACCATCGCGGTGTGCCCCGGTTCGTTCGACCCGCTCACGCTCGGCCACGTCGACGTCGTGCGGCGCGCCCGCACGCTCTTCGACGAGGTGATCGTGGGCGTCGCCCGCAACTCCTCGAAGTCGGCGCTCCTCGACGTCGCCACGCGCGTCGAGCTCGCGCGCGCGGCACTGGGCGACGACGACGGGGTGCGCGTCGAGGTCGTCGACGGGCTGCTCGCGGACTTCGTGCGCGACGTGGGCGCGGACGCGCTGGTCAAGGGACTGCGTGGCGGCGCCGACTTCGACGCCGAGCTGCCGATGGCCCTCATGAACCGCCACCTGACCGGTGTGGAGACCGTGTTCGTGGTGGCAGACTCCGGCCTGGCGCACATCGCGTCCTCGCTGGTCAAGGACGTGGCCCGCTTCGGCGGTCCGATCGATGACCTCGTGCCGGACGGCGTCGCCGCGGCCGTGCGCGAGGCGCTGGGAGGGAGTGCTCGATGAGCGAACCGACGACGAGGCCCGAGGGGCTGACGGGCGTGCTCGACGCGATCGAGAGCGCGGTGGTCGCCGCGCGCGCGATGCCGATGTCCTCCTCGGTGCTGGTCAACCGGGCCGAGCTGCTGGACCTGGTCCTGCAGGCCCGCGACGTGCTGCCCACACAGCTCAGCCAGGCCGACGAGGTGCTGGCCGACGCGGACGCGGCACGCAGCGCGGCCCAGGCGGAGGCGGACGCGCTGCTCGACGCCGCGCGCCAGGAGGCGGCCCGGCTCGTCGAGTCCGAGGCGGTCGTCGTCGCGGCCCACGAGCGCGCCGCGCAGGTCGTGGCGGACGCGCAGGAGACGGCGGACGGCCTGCGCCGCGACGCGGACGACTACTGCGACCGCCGGCTGGCCGACTTCGAGATCGACCTCGGGAAGGTGCTGGCCCAGGTGCAGGCGGGCCGGGCCAAGCTCGCCGGCCGGTTGACCGGGGAACAGCCCGGCTGATTTGGGCGGCGCGCGCGAGTGCCGTACTGTTGTCGGTTGGTCCTGCCGGTCATGGCACGGACCGAGATCAACGAGGGGACCCGGCCGTGCAGCGCCCTGCCCACCTCGATCCCCGCTCGCCGTTCGTGCTCGATACCCACGAGCTCGGCCGACGTCCGGGATCGACGCGGACCGTGCAGCGGACCGTCGGTGCTCCTGAGGATCTCGGGACGGACGTGATCGGCATCCCCACCGGGACCGACGTCGAGCTGGATCTCCGGCTCGAGGCGGTCATGGAGGGGGTCCTGGTCTCCGGAACCGTTCGCGGTCGGGCGATCGGGGAGTGCGTGCGCTGCTTGGGCGAGGCGGTCGAGGAAGTCGACCTCCACCTCACCGAGCTGTACGTCTACCCCGAGCGCGCGAAGGCTGCAGCGGACGACGGTGACGAGGACGAGGACGTACGCGAGCTGGAGGGCGACCTGATCGACCTCGAGCCCGCGTTGCGGGACGCGGTCGTGCCGGCTCTGCCGTTCCAGCCGTTGTGCCAACCCGACTGCCCGGGTCTGTGCTCCGAGTGCGGAGCTCGCCTGGCGGACGACCCTGACCATTCGCATGAGATCCTTGACCCGCGCTGGTCCGCACTGAGCGGACTGGCAGGTGTGCAAGACGAGAGAGAAGAGAGCTAGCCGTGGCGGTTCCGAAGCGCAAGATGTCGCGCAGCAACACCCGTGCGCGTCGGTCGCAGTGGAAGACCACTGCCACGACGCTCACGTCGTGCCCGCAGTGCAAGGCCGACAAGAAGCCCCACACGGCGTGCCCGTCGTGCGGTGCCTACAACGGTCGCACGTACGCCGAGGCGCAGCGCACCGAGCTCGCGGTCTGACGACTGCGTCTCCATCCGTGACGCGTGAGCCGGAGACGGCGTGAGCGCCGCGGCAACTGAACTTCTCGAGAAGCTCGGGGTCCGACTGGACCCCGAGCTTCTCGTGCTTGCCCTGACCCACCGGTCGTTCGCCCACGAGGCCGGTGGCATCCCCACCAACGAGCGCCTCGAGTTCCTCGGCGACACGGTGCTGGGCCTCGTGGTGACCGAGTCGCTGTTCCGTGCGCACGCCGACGAGCCCGAGGGCGCGCTGGCCAAGATGCGCGCTGCGACGGTCTCCCAGCGGGCGCTGGCGGTGGTCGCGCGCGACCTCGACCTGGGCTCCTACGTGCTGCTCGGCAAGGGCGAGCTCGCGACGGGCGGCACGGAGAAGGACTCGATCCTGTCCGACACGCTCGAGGCGCTGTTCGGCGCGATCTACCTCTCGCACGGCCTCGAGGTCGCGCGCACCGTGGTCGAGCGGCTCGTCGGCCCGTCCCTCGTGGCGGCCGCGGACCTGGGCGCGGGGCTCGACTGGAAGACGTCGCTGCAGGAGCTGTCGGCCGAGCTCGACCTCGGTGCACCCCACTACGAGGTGACCGGCGAGGGCCCCGACCACGCGCGGACGTTCACGGCCCACGCGATGATCGCGGGCGAGGCGCGCGGCAGCGGTGTGGGCTCGGCCAAGAAGGTCGCCGAGCAGCAGGCGGCTGAGGCTGCCTACCTCGCGCTCGAGCCGCTGCGCGCACGCGCCGGTCGCTCCTGACGCGTGCCCGAGCTGCCCGAGGTCGAGACCGTCCGTGACGGACTGGCCCGCCACGTGCTGGGTCGAACCGTGCTCGGCGTCGAGGTGCGGCGCGACTACAGCGTGCGGCGCCACGAGGCCGGCCCGCTCGACTTCGCGGGGCGGTTGACCGGCCGGACGCTAAAGGCCGCGGTCCGGCGCGGCAAGTTCTGCTGGCTGCTGCTGGGGGACGACGAGGCCTTGCTGGCGCACCTGGGCATGAGCGGCCAGCTGCTCGTGCGGTCGTCGGCCGACGACAGCGCCGACCACCCCCACCTGCGGGTCCGCCTGCTGCTCGACGACGGGGTGCTCGACTTCGTCGACCAGCGCACGTTCGGCCACCTCAGCGTCCAGGAGCTCGTCCCGACGCCCGACGGCGCGCCCGGGGGAGCCGGGTCCGAGCTCCCCGCCGTGCCCGAGCCAGTCAGCCACATCGCGCGCGACCTGCTCGACCCGTTCCTCGACGAGGCCGCGGTGCTCACCGCGCTCCGCGCGCGCCGGACCGGCATCAAGCGCGCGATCCTCGACCAGACGCTGGTCTCCGGCGTCGGGAACATCTACGCCGACGAGGGCCTGTGGCGCGCGCAGCTGCACTACGCCCGCGCCACGGACACGATGCGTCGGCCCGACGCGCAGCGGGCGCTGTCCGGCGCGCGCGACGTGATGTCCGAGGCGCTCGCGCAGGGCGGCACGAGCTTCGACGCGCTCTACGTCAACGTCAACGGCGCATCCGGCTACTTCGACCGCTCGCTCGCGGTCTACGGCCAGGAGGGCCGCCCGTGCCCGCGGTGCGGGACGCCCGTGCGGCGCGACGAGTTCATGAACCGCTCGGCCTTCACCTGCCCGCGCTGCCAGCCGCGCCCGCGCCACGGCCGCTGGTAGCAGCGCTCAGCGCTCGACGACGTTCCGCAGCGGCCGCCCGGCCAGGTAGGCGGCGAGGTTCTCCTCGAGCAGCGCGCCCGCGCCGATCGGTCGGCCACCGGCGGCGTGCGGGCTCACGAGGATCCGCGGCTCGTCCCAGATCGGTGAGTCGGCGGGCAGCGGCTCGCGCTCGAAGACGTCCAGGGCCGCGCCGGCGAGGGCGCCGCGACGAACCGCGGCCAGCAGCGCGTCCTGGTCGAGCGTCGCGCCGCGGCCCACGTTGACCACCCACGCGTGGGGCGGCAGGAGCGCGAGGACGTCGGCGTCGACCGCGTGCCGGGTGGCGGGCGTGTCGGGCAGGAGCGAGATCAGCAGGTCGCCGGCGGGCAGGACGCCGGGCAGCTCGTCGGGCGTCACCACGTGGTAGCCGTCGCGCATCCCCGGCGTCGTCGCGACGCCGGTCACGGACGCGCCGAGCGCCGTGAGCAGGGGAGCCAGGCGCGCGGCGATCGACCCGAACCCCCAGATCACGACCCGCGCCCCCGCCAGGGAACGGAGCTCGTCGGCGCGGATCTCCTGGATGCCGCCGAGCTCGGCGACCCAGCGGTGCTCGTCCTGCGCGCGCACGAGCTCCGGCAGGCGGCGAGCGCAGGCCAGGACGAGGGCGAGGGTGTGCTCGGCGACCGGCCCGTCGTGCAGGCCGCGGCCCGAGGTGACGACCACGTCGGGCGCGAAACCCGCATCGAGGATCGTCTCGACGCCCGCCGCCAGACCGGCTACCCAGCGCAGGCGCGGCAGCCGGGACGCGGCGTCGCGCAGGACGCGCCGCCCGCTGCCCCACACGACGAGGACCTCGGCGTGCGAGTCGGGCACGGGCTCGTCGGGCGAGTACCGGACCTCGTGCACCCCGGGCGGGAGTGTGAGGTGCTCGTGCAGCGTGGTGGGGACGAGGATCGTGGTCACACCTCGATACGATGCCATCGTGCCGATTCCCGCCACCGCAGTAAAGCCCGGTCCCATCAGCGTCATGATCGTCGACGACCACGAGGTCGTGCGCCGCGGCATCGCGGAGGTGGTCGAGCGCGCCGAGGGCATGACCGTCAGCGCCGAGGCCGGCTCGGTCGCCGACGGCGTGCGTCGCGCGGGCCTCGTCCGGCCGCAGGTCATGCTCGTCGACCTGCAGCTGCCCGACGGCACGGGGATCGACCTGATCCGCCAGGTGCACGCGGCGCAGCCCGAGGCGAAGGCCGTCGTGCTCACGTCGTTCGACGACGACGAGGCCCTCGCGGCGGCCCTCGACGCCGGAGCCTCCGCCTACCTGCTCAAGTCCGTGCGCGGCGCCGAGATCACCGACGTGATCCGCGCCGTGGCCGCGGGCCGCACGCTGCTGGACGAGCGGACGATCACGCGTCGCAAGGCCGGCCACGAGGACCCGACCGAGAACCTCACGCCCAGCGAGCTGCGCGTGCTCGACCTGATCGGCGAGGGCCTGTCCAACCGCGAGATCGCCGAGCGGCTCGGCGTCGCGGAGAAGACCGTGAAGAACCACATCACGTCGCTGCTCGCCAAGATGGGCCTGCAGCGACGCACGCAGGTGGCCGCATGGGTGGCCTCGCGCAAGCACTCCGGCTGGCGGGCCGAGCCGGGGCACTAGCCCGTCGCCGCGTGACCATGGCTCACACCTGGGACCCCGAGCGCTACCTCGCCTACGCCGACGAGCGCAGCCGCCCGCTGGTCGACCTGCTGCACCGGATCCCGGCCCCGGCGCCCGGCGCGGTCGTGGACCTCGGCTGCGGCCCGGGCAACTCGACCCGGGTGGTCGCCGACCGCTGGGGGACGCAGGTCACGGGACTCGACTCGAGCGCCGAGATGATCGACCGCGCTCGGGCCGACCACCCCGACCTCGACTTCCGCGTCGAGGACCTGCGCACGTGGCTCGCGTCGGGTCCCGATCCCGTCGACGTCCTCGTCTCGAACGCCGTGCTCCAGTGGGTCCCGGACCACCTGGACCTCATGCCGGGCCTCGTCCGCGCCACGGCGCCGGGCGGCTGGCTGGCCTTTCAGGTGCCGGGGAACTTCGAGGAGCCGAGCCACTCGATCCGGCGCGAGCTGGCCGCCCAGCCGCCGTACGCGGCGTTCACGGCGGGGATCGCGGCACCAGCCGCGCACGACCCGGTCGTGTACCTGGAAGCGCTGTCGGCCCTCGGGTGCGAGGTCGACGCCTGGGAGACGACGTACCTGCACGTCCTGCGCGGGACCGACCCGGTGTTCACCTGGGTCAGCGGCACGGGCGCTCGGCCGACCCTCGAGGCCCTGCCGGGTGACGTGCGGCCGGCGTTCGAGGCCGAGCTCCGGCGCCGGCTCGCGGTGGCCTACCCCGCGCGCCCGGACGGGACCGTGGTGCTGCCGTTCCGCCGCGTGTTCGTCGTCGCCCGGACGCCGGCCTGATCAGCCCCTCAGGGCCGCCGACGACGGGTCCTGCTGACGCAGGCGGTCCGTGACCTGCTCGACGAGCTCCTCGAGCTCGGGCTCGCCCTCGCCCCACTGCGCGACGATCTTGCGCAGCTGCTGGCGCTCGTTCTCGCGCAGCTGCTCGGCGACAGCGTCGCCCGCCGGGGTGGGGGTCGCCGTCTCGTCGTGCACCTCGATCAGGCCGCGCCGCTCGAGCTCGGCGGCGACGGCCCGCACGCGTTCGATCTCCACGCCCGACCGCTCGGTCATGCGCGCGAACGTGCGCGAGCGTTCGCCGCTCACGCGCGAGAGCATCCAGCACTGGCCGGGCGTGAGGTCGATGTCCAGGTTCCGGTTGAGGATCGCGTACGCCGTGAGCGGGTCCTGGCGGCCGACCTCGCGCCAGAGCATGAGGCGCAGCTCCTCGTAGGACGAGCGGCCGGCGGGAGCGGCGAAGGCTTCGCCCTGCTCGGGGCTGCTCGCGCCGGTCCGCAGCGGCAGCTCGGGGATGAGCCACGTCAGCAGGAACGCCAGCACGCCGATCGGGACGCCGAGCAGGAAGATCGTGTGGATCGAGTCGGCGTAGCCGTCGATGAACCAGTTGATGACGGCGGCGCCGCACTGGTCGATGTTCGCGGTGGTCTTGGTGAGCACGTCCGCCGAGCACGGCCCCACGGCGCCCGCCGGTGGGCTGCTCGCGAGCGTCGAGGCCAGGTGCGAGCTGAACACCGTGCCGAAAACGGCGACGCCCACGCAGCTGCCGATGGTGCGGAAGAACGTCGCCCCGCTCGTGCCGGTGCCCAGGTCGCGGTAGTCGACCGCGTTCTGCACCGCGAGCACGAGCACCTGCATGACCAGGCCGAGGCCCGCGCCGAGCACGAACATCGCGATGCTGGACTGCAGCCCGGACGTGTCGCGCCCCATCAGGGACAGCAGGTAGAGGCCGACGGTCATGATCGCGGTGCCGACGATCGGGTACGCCTTGTACCGGCCGGTCCGGCTGATGAGCTGGCCGCTGCCGATCGAGGTGAGGAGCAGTCCGAGCATCATCGGCAGCATCTGCAGGCCGGACGCGGTGGCGGACGCGCCGTGCACGCCCTGCAGGTACAGCGGCAGGTAGGTGATCGAACCGAACATCGCGAAGCCGACGACGAAGCCGACGATCGAGGTCGTGGCGAACACGCGGTTCGTGAAGAGCCGCAGGGGGAGCACGGGCTCCGGGACGCGCGCCTCGACGAAGACGAACGCGATCGCGGCGAGCACGCCGAGGACCCCGAGGCCGATGACCTGGGTGCCGCCCCAGTCCCAGGTGCTCCCGCCCAGGCTCGTGATGAGCACGATCGACGTCGCGACCACCGCGAGCAGGGTCACCCCGATGTAGTCGATCTTGGGCGACGTGCGGGCCTTGGTGACCGGCAGGACGGCGCTGACGACGGCGAGGGCCACGATCCCGATCGGGAGGTTGATGTAGAACACCCATCGCCAGCCGATCGTGTCCACGAAGAAGCCACCGAGCAGCGGCCCCGCCACGCTGGAGATCCCGAACACCGCGCCGAACGCGCCCTGGTACCGGCCGCGGTCCCTCGCAGGGACGACGTCCGCGATGATCGCCTGCGCGAGCACCATGAGCCCGCCGCCGCCGACGCCCTGCACGGCGCGCCACGCGATGAGCTGGCCCATGTTCTGCGAGGTCCCCGCGAGCCCCGAGCCGATGAGGAAGATCACGATGCACGTGATGAACAGGATCTTGCGGCCGTAGAGGTCGCCGAGCTTGCCCCACAGCGGCGTGGTGATGGTCGTCGCGAGCATGTACGCCGTGACGACCCACGACAGGTGCTCGGCGCCGCCGAGGTCGCTGACGATCGTGGGGAGCGCCGTGGCGACGATCGTCTGGTCGAGCGCCGCGAGGAGCATCGCGAGCATGAGCCCGCCGAAGATCGTCCAGATGGCGCGCTGCGAGAGGTCCCGCGTCGGCTCGGGGATGGACTCGTCGGCTGGTGCCGGTGCCTGCTCAGCCATGGAGGCCCCCTGTCGTCCTTCGCATCGTGGTCCCGCGACGAACCTCGGCGCAAGGGATCAGGACAAAGGGGACTGCCAGGTCAGGAGCGTGCCGGTGCCGGCGGGAGCCGCGCCGAGCGTGAACGTGCCGCCGTGCTGGCGCGCGCGGGCCGCGAGGTTGCCGGTGCCCGACGAGCGGTCGCGGCTGGCCGGCAGCCCCACGCCGTCGTCCTCGACCTCGACGAGGACCGCGCCCAGCGGCCCGGTTCCCCGCACGTCGACCCGCACGGTGACCGACGCCGCGTGCGCGTGCCGGGCCGCGTTCGCGAGACCCTCGCGGACCACCGCGACGACGTCGTCGGTCAGGTCGGTACCCGTGCGCTCGTCGACGAGGTCCTCGTCGATGCCGTCGTCGGACAGCGCGTGCCCGTCGAGGGTGATCACCACGGACGGCGCGAAGCCGAGCCCGGTGCGCGCGAGCGACGCCTCGCGGCGCAGGCGCTCGACGAGGCCCGTGGCGGCGTCGGGGTCGCGCAGCGCGTAGACGATCTGGCGGATCTGGCGCACCGAGGAGTCGACGTTGTCGAGCGCCTCCTCCACGATCGAGGTCAGCTCGCTCGGGTCGACGCCGCGCGCCGCGCGCCGCCGCACGGTCTCGAGCTGCATCCCTGTGGCGAACAGCTGCTGGATCGCGAGGTCGTGCAGGTCGCGCGCGATGCGCTCACGCTCGTCGAGCAGCGCCGCGACGTCCTGCGCGTGCCGCGCCTCGGCGAGCACGTAGGCGAGCGCCGCCTGGGCCGCGAACGACTCGGCGGTCGCCAGGTCGCTCTCGTCGAACGGTGAGGCCCCGATGCGACGCAGCAGGATCAGCACGCCGACGCCTCGCCCCGAGGACTGCAGCGGTGCGAACATCGCGGGACCGAACGCGCGCATGACCTCGACCTTGACGCTGCGCGACTCCGAGAGCGACGGCGTGAGCAGCCCGCGGCCCTCGGTCATCACGGTCCACGCGCGTCCGCCCTCCGGCATCAGCGCGCCGACGAGGCGTCCGGACTCGTGGCCCGTGGCGAGCTCGATGAACAGCTGGCCGCCGACGCCTGGCAGGGCGAGTGCCGCGACGTCGGCGCCCGCGACCTCGCGCGCGGTCGCGGCGACGTGCTCGAGCGCCTCCTCCTCGTCGATGCCCTCGAGCAGCATCGTCGCGATGTCCTGGCCCGCGCGCAGCCAGTGCTCGCGACGCGCGGCCTCGGCGTAGAGCTGGGCGTTCGCGACGGCGACGCCGGCCGCTGCGGCCAGGGCGATGACGGTGCGCTCGTCGGCCGCCGTGAATCCGCCCTCCTTCTCCGACAGGTAGAGCTGGCCGAACACCTGGTTGCCCACGCGGACCGACGCGCCGAGGAACGAGCCCATCGGCGGGTGCTCGCGCGGGAAGCCGATGAACGCGGGGTGGTCGCGCAGGTCGGCCAGGCGCAGCGCGCCCTCGGCGGGGATCTGGCCGAGGACCCCGAAGGCGTGCGGGGCGTGGCCCATCATGCGCGCGACCGCGGTGGGGACGCCCGTGTAGACGAACGTGGTGGACGTGCCGCGGCCGTCGACGACGTTGATCGCCGCGTACCGCGCGCCCGTGAGCTCCGCACTGACCTGGACGAAGCGGTTGAGCACCTCGGGCAGGTCGAGCTCGCTGGCGACCGCGAGGATCGCGTCGAGCAGGTCGTGCAGGGCGTCCCCGGTGAACGGCACGGGCAGCGCGTCGACCTCGGACAGGACTCCGCCGCGGAACGGGGCGCCGGGGCCGTCGTCGTGCGGGCTCACGCGTCCTCCCTGGACTCCTCGGCGAGGTCCTCACGGTAGCGGGCCTCGCGGGCCACGAGCTCTGCGTGCGTCCCGCGTGCTGCGACCCGGCCGCCGTCGAGGCGGATGACCTCGTCGGCGTCGGCGAGCGGCGTGAGGCGGTGCGTCACGACGACGACGCCGCGGTCGCGGTGCCGGGTGAGCAGCCCGCGGACCACCTCGTCGGCGGTCGCGGGGTCGAGGTGCTCGGCGGGCTCGTCGACGAGCAGCAGGGGGGCCCGGGTCAGCAGGCCGCGCGCCAGCAGCAGGCGGCGACGCTCGCCGCCGGACAGCGTGCGGCCGTCGGGGCCCAGCAGCGTGTCGAGGCCGGCGGGCTGGGCCGCGAGCCAGGTGGCGAGCCCGACCTCGGTGAGCGCGTCTCGCGCCTCGTCGGGCGTCACGTCGCCGCGCCCGACGCGCAGGTTCTCCAGCACGCTCGTGCCGAAGACGTGGCCGTCCTCGGCGACGTGCACGACCGCGTCGGCGGTGCGCCCGACGTCGTCGAGGTCCGTGCCGTCGAGCTCGAGGCTCCCGCCGCGGCGGGGGAGCAGGCCGGCGAGCGTGAGCAGCAGCGTGGTCTTGCCGGTGCCGCTCGGCCCGACGACGGCGATCGCGCGGCCGGGGGAGACGTCGAGGTCGAGGTCGCGGACCACGCGGGCGGCACCCGGCCAGCCGCAGTCGAGGTCGCGCGCGACCAGCTCGTCACCGGTTGCGACGACGAGCCGCGGCGCGGCGCTCGGTCCGGCCGCGTCGAGCAGCGCGAGGATCCGGGCCGCCGCGGCGCGCGAGCGCTGCACCTGCACGGCGGCGGCGGGCAGCAGCGACGTCGCCTCGAACGCGGCGAGCGGCGTGAGGACGACGACGGCGAGGCCGACCGCGGACAGCTGGCCCGAGACGACGGCCGGCACACCCGTGACCAGGGCGGCGAGCACCGCCAGACCCACGGCGACCTGCCCGATGCCCGCGGCCAGCGCGGCCGTTGGCGCGCCCGCGTCGGTCGCGGCGGCGGCCTCGCGGTCCGCGGCCCGCAGCTCCGCGAGCTCGGTGGCCGTGCGGCCGGCGACGGCGAGCGGGCCCGCGTCGTCGAGGATGCCGAG
>NZ_QWKP01000141.1 GCF_003470205.1 Cellulomonas rhizosphaerae | reverse complement strand
AGTGTTTCCGCGGGCCTGAACGGGGTGGGCGACCTACGCTCGGCGCGTGCCCCGACGTCGTGTCCACCTGGTCCCAGCGCCGTCCGTCGATGCCGACGGTGCGATCCGCGAGGGGCTGACCGCCCTGCGCGCCGAGCTCGACATCCCGACGGAGTTCCCCGCCGCCGTGCTGGCCGAGGCCGCGGAGCGGATCCGCACGGGCCCGCTGCCCGTCGAGCGCCGTGACGCCACCGACGTGCCGTTCGTGACGATCGACCCTGAGGGCTCGAAGGACCTGGACCAGGCCGTGCACCTCGAGCGCCGAGGTGCGGGCTTCCGGGTGCGGTACGCGATCGCGGACGTGGCAGCCTGGGTGACTCCCGGCGGCGCCATCGACGCCGAGGCGCGCCGCCGCGTCGTCACGCTCTACGCGCCCGACCGGCGGACGCCGCTGCACCCGCCCGAGCTGTCCGAGGGCGCCGCGAGCCTGCTCCCGGACCAGGACGCTCCCGCCGTGCTGTGGACCATCGACCTCGACGCCGACGGGCTGCCGCAGCACGTCGACGTCGCCGCGGCCACCGTCCGCAGCCGCGCGCAGCTCACGTACGACGGCGTCCAGCGGTCGATCGACGACGGCACCGCCGACCCCTCGCTCGCGCTCCTGCGCGACATCGGCCTCCTGCGCGAGCAGGCCGAGCGCGACCGCGGCGGGATCACGCTGCCGAGCCCGGAGCAGGTCGTCGAGCACGACGCCGACGGCCCGTGGGTCCTGCGGAGCCGGGCCACGCTGCCGGTCGAGGACTGGAACGCGCAGATCTCGCTGCTCACCGGGATGAGCGCGGCGCAGCTGATGCTCGACGCGAAGGTCGGGGTGCTGCGCACCCTGCCGGCCGCGCAGGACCGCGACGTGCAGCGGCTGCGGCGCGCGGCTCTCGCCCTCGGGGTCGCGTGGCCGGAGGGCGCGGCTCCCGGCGAGGTGATCCGCGGCCTCGACGCCGGGATCCCCGCGCAGGCGGCGCTGCTCACCGAGGCGACCAGCCTGTTGCGCGGGGCGGCCTACGTCGCCTTCGACGGCGAGGTCCCGGCCGCTCCGCTGCACGCGGCGATCGCCGCCCCGTACGCGCACGCGACCGCTCCGCTGCGCCGACTCGTCGACCGGTTCGCCGAGGCCACCTGCGTCGCGATCGCCGCGGGCCGCGAACCCGACGCGTGGGTCCGCGAGGCGCTGCCGCAGCTGCCCGAGCTCATGGCGGGCGGGGACCGCCGGGCGTCCGCGTACGAGCGCGGGTGCCTGGACCTGGTCGAGGCGGTGCTGCTGCGCGACCGCGTGGGGGAGACGTTCGAGGGGGTCGTCGTCGACCTGGCGGACAAGGACCGCGGTGGTGTCGTCCAGCTCGCGGACCCGGTCGTCCGCGCGAAGGTCGACGGTGCGGGCCTGCCGCTGGGGCAGCGCGTGCGCGTGCGACTCACCGAGGCCTCGGTGGCCGACCGCACGGTGCGCTTCGCGGTCGACTGACGCGCCGCAGCCGGGTCGTCGACGCCGTGCGGCGGGACTGGCAGGCTGGCCGGATGTCGCGAGAGAACGCGCCCCGGGTGCTCGTCGAGTCGGTCGCCCAGTGGCGGGACTGGTTGGCCGAGCACCACGCCGACGAGCCGCCCGGCGTGTGGTCGGTCCGGTGGCGCTACGCGTCGGGCGGGCCGGTCGTCACGTACGAGGAGCTGGTCGAGGCGGCACTGTGCTTCGGGTGGATCGACTCGAGCGGGCGGACCCTCGACGACCAGCAGACGATGCTCTGGTTCACGCGCCGCAAGAAGGGCAGCGGCTGGGCGCGGACCAACAAGGTCCGCATCGAGCGGCTCGAGGCCGAAGGGCTCATGGCCCCCGCCGGTCGCGCCATGATCGAGGCCGCCCGCGCGGACGGCTCGTGGACGCTGCTGGATGACGTGGAGAACCTCGTCGTCCCGCCCGACCTGGCCACCGCCTTCGAGGCGCACCCCGGCTCGCGCGAGCAGTGGGACGCCTTCCCGCCCAGCGCCCGGCGCGCGCACCTGGAGTGGCTCGTCCAGGCGAAGCGCCCGGCGACCCGCGAGGCCCGCATGCAGGACATCGCCGAGAGCGCGTCCCGCGGCGTCCGCGCCAACGAGTGGGTCAGGAAGACCCCGCCTCCGGCTCCCGCGGTCTGAGCGCCCCGGACGGCCGGAGGCCCCGGGGCCACCGGGACGAGCGCCCGCAAGACGATGACCCGGGAACGCCGCAAAGGGCCGGCACCGGGCGACGAAGCGCCCAGCACCGGCCCCCGCGAGGCCGAACCGGATCAGGCGGCGATGGCGCCCTCGGACGGCAGGTCGTCCTTCTTGGCGCTGATCATGACGACCGCGATCAGCAGCGCCAGGATCAGCATCACAGCCGACCCGATGTAGGCCACGTGGAAACCGGCCACCTGGGCCGTCGCCTGCACCGAGGCCGACTTGGGGTCGCCGCCAGCGCCGATCAGGTCGCCGAGCTTGTCGGCCGTGGCCGTCAGCGCGAACGTGTTCAGCAGGGCGAGGCCCAGCGAGCCACCCACCTGCTGCGACGTGTTCAGCACCGCGCTGGCGATGCCTGCGTCGTGCCCGCCGACGCCGACCAGTGCCGTGCTCGACGCCGGGATGAACACCGCGGCCATGCCGAGGCTCATCACGACGAGGGCCGGGAAGACCGAGCCGAAGTACGACGAGGTGGGCGTGGTGTTCAGCAGCAGGAGCAGGCCGGTGCTGGCCAGCGCCAGGCCGATGATCATGAGCGGCTTGGGCCCGACGCGCGGCAGCAGCTGCGCGACGATGCCGGCCATGACGATGATGCCGATCGAGAACGGCAGGAACGCGAAGCCCGCCTTGAGCGGCTCGTAGCCCAGGACGTTCTGCAGGTAGAGCGTCATGAACAGGAACATGCCGAACAGGCCGGCGCCCACGAGCAGGAAGATCAGGTACGAGGCACCGCGGTTGCGGTCGAGCACGATCCGCAGCGGGAGCAGCGGGTTGGCGACCTTGCGCTCGACGAACACAAAGGCGACCAGCGCCACGACGGCGACTGCGAGCCAGGTCAGGACCACCGGGTCGGTCCAGCCACGCGTGCCCGGGATCCCGTCGGCGCCGGTGACCGGCTTGGCCGCCTCGGTGAACCCGTAGACGAGCGCGACGAGGCCGACGATCGACAGGAACGCGCCGGGGATGTCGAAGCGGGTGTCCCCGTTCGCCTTCGACTCCTTGAGCACCGGGATCGCGACGGCGACCGTGATCAGCGCGATCGGCAGGTTCACCAGGAGGCACCAGCGCCAGTCGAGGTACTCCGTGAGGGCACCACCGGCGATGAGACCGATGGCCGCGCCACCACCGGAGATGGCACCGAAGACGCCGAAGGCCTTGGCGCGCTCCTTGCCCTCGGTGAAGGTGACGGTGATCAGGGCGAGCGCGGCGGGGGCGAGCAGCGCGGCAAAGGCACCCTGCAGCGCGCGGGCGCCGAAGAGCATGCCCTGGTTGACGGCGAGGCCGCCGATCGCGGACGCGCCGGCGAAGCCGACGAGGCCGATGATGAACGCCTGCTTGCGGCCGACGTAGTCGGCGATGCGACCGCCCAGGAGCAGGAGGCCGCCGAAGGCGAGCGTGTAGGCCGTGATGGCCCACTGCAGGTTCGCCGCGTTGATGTCGAGATCCTTGGCTGCCGCGGGCAGCGCGATGTTCATGATCGACGAGTCGAGGACGATGATCAGCTGGGCGATCGCGATGACGCCGAGGATCACCCAGCGCCGGGGGTCCTGCCCGGGGGCATGCTCCTCGGCGTGGGGCTTGGTGACGGCGACAGCCGCACGGGGTTCGGACACAGTTGCTCCAAGGCACAAGAGAAGAGGGGTTCGGCGACGTCGCCAAAAGGGGATCCTGCGGTTGGCCCGGGACGCTACCCGGGCCCTCTGACACGACCTGCGCGTCGCTCGTGTCACCGGCTGACCCCGGCGACGAGGCTCAGCACATCGCTCGATGCCTTAACAAGTCAAGTGGATTGGCTGTGAGCAGAATCCCCTGGTGGGTCCCGCGAACGGGCGCTGTGTCGCACGTCATGATGGAACCGTGCCGACCACTCCGGACGACGACGAGCTCGACCTGATCCGCCGCTCGGGCGCTGCCCTGCGCGCCGGCCGGCTGAGCCTGTCCGCAGGGACCGGCTCCTACCGGGTCAAGGCCTCGATGTCGCGGCTCGCGCACGCGATGGGCGTCGACCGCCACGAGGCGCACGTGACCCTCACCGAGATCACCACGACCTCCCACCGCGGCGTGTCGTTCCGCACCGAGGTCGCTGAGGTCCGGACGGTCGGCATCAACGCCGACCGCCTCTCGAAGCTCGAGGTCATGGTGACCGACGTCGAGCAGGCGGCCCGGCGCACCGGCGTGACCGCGACGCCGGAGGACGTCGAGGCCCGGCTGGACGCCATCGCCACGACTTCTCCTCTGTACCCGCCGGTGCTCAACGCGCTGTGGTCGGGGATCGCCTGCGCGGCGTTCGCGTTCCTCAACAACGGTGGCCCGGTCGAGGTCGTCGGCGTCTTCGTCGCGGCGGCCCTCGGTCAGGGCGTGCGCCGCGCGCTCCTGCACCGCGGCTGGAACCAGTTCGGCATCACGATGCTCGCCGCCGCCGTCGCCTGCTTCACCTACCTGGGCCTGGTCACCGTGCTGCACAGCGCCGACGTGATCACCACGCGTCACGAGGCCGGCTACGTCTCCGCGGTCCTGTTCCTGATCCCCGGCTTCGCACTGGTCACGGGCGCGCTCGACCTGGCTCGCCTCGACTTCTCGGCCGGCCTGTCCCGGCTCACGTACGCGCTGATGATCCTCACGTCGGCGGCGCTCGCCGTGTGGGGCGTGTCGAGCATCGTCGGCCTCGCCCCCCTGCCGCCCGCCCCGCTCGACCTGTCGGAGCCCGTGCTCTACCTCCTGCGCGCGGTCGCGAGCTTCCTCGGCGTGCTCGGCTTCGCGCTCATGTTCAACAGCCCGTGGCGCATGGCCGTCGCCGCCGCCGGGATCGGGATGGTGGCGAACGTGGGCCGCCTGGCGCTCGTCGACGCGGGAGCGGCGGCGCAGGCGGCAGCAGCGGCCGCGGCCCTCGTCGTCGGGCTGCTCGCGGCCTCCGTCGCTCCGCGCATCTCGGTGCCGCGCGTGACCGTCGCCGTGCCGGCCGTCGTCATCATGGTGCCCGGCGTCGTCGCCTACCGCGCGGTCTTCTGGCTGTCCGAGGGGGACACCGTCCAGGCCCTCGCGTACGGGGTCCAGGCGGCGCTCGTCGTCGTCGCGCTGTCGATCGGCCTGGCCGTCGCCCGCATGCTCACGGACCCCACCTGGGGCTTCGAACGCTGATGCAGCCGCTGGTCAGGACCCGTTTTGCTGCCCGACGACGCACCCAGGTACCCTGTGCTGGCCTGGAGACGTCGCATAGCCAGGTCTAGTGCGCGACCCTGCTAAGGTCGTGAAGGGGCAACCCTTCCGTGGGTTCAAATCCCACCGTCTCCGCTTTCACGAAGGCCCGGTCCACGACGGACCGGGCCTTCGTCGTCCCCGGGCGCCGCGCGGGAGCGTCGACGCAGCTCTCGTTGCATCGTTCGCGCCGAGGACGCGAGCGACCGCTGCAACGATCGCTGCGTTCACGCGGACGACGCGGAGGACGCGGCTGCCGCGGGTGCCTCGGTGCGGCGGCGCTCGAGCAGCACGTCTCCCACGATCACCCCCACCATCACCGCGTTCGCCAGCCAGCTCAGCACGAGCGGCGTGACCGCGCCGTGCAGCGCGAAGGCGGCCAGCACGACGAGCGTCCCGACGAGGTGCGGCACCGACCAGCGCCCACCCGTCGCGCGGCGGAACAGCGCGTTGCCCAGCAGGTAGACCGCCGTCGCCCCGCAGATCAACCCTGCGGTCCAGGGCTCGGTGTCGCCGCCGGGGTGCTCGAGCACGAGCTCGTCGGCCACCGCGGTCAGCACGATCCCCGCCACGAGCAGGAACGGGACGTAGGTGTACGCGGTCTGGGCCACCATCCCGGGCTGGTCCCGGGACTCGAAGTAGGCCGTGCTGCTGTGCTCCGAGCGGTCGAAGAACAGCAGCCACATGAGCACGGTCGACGCGAAAGCGGCGAGGAACGCCCAGATCACGGTCGGCGTCACCTCGAGCTCCGCGAAGGCGGCGCCCGTGACGATGATCGACTCGCCCAGGCTGATGATGAGGAACAGCGAGACGCGCTCGGCCATGTGCGCGCCGCGGACCTCCCACGTGTTCGGGTCGGTCGCGCCGAGGCCCGGGACGCGGAACAGCGCGCGGGGACCGACCACGTCGATGAGTGCCGCGGCGATCCAGAGCCACAGCCGGGTCTCGTCGTGCGCCAACGCCCCGAGCACCCAGAACGCGCCCGACACCGACAGCCACACGGCGATCCGGATGAAGTTCATCGCGTTCTCCGGCCAGTGTCGGCCCATCGCCCAGACCGTGAACAGCGTCCGGCCGACCTGGATGACGACGTACGGGACGGCGAACAGCAGCGCCTTGTCCTCGAACGCCTCGGGCACGGCGCTCGACATGAGCAGCCCGAGCAGCATCAGGACGAGCAGCATCGCCCGGACCGGTACCCGCTCCGGATCGAGCCACCCGGTGACCCACGTGGTGTCGATCCACAGCCACCAGATCGCCCAGCCGAGGATGATCGTGTGCAGGAACGTCATGCCGTCGGGGTGCTCGATGAGGCTGTGGGACAGCTGCGTGACCGCGAAGACGAACACCAGGTCGAAGAACAGCTCGACGTAGCCGACCCGGCTCGAGTCGTGCCCGTCGCCGTGGCGCAGCACGTCAGACCTCATGCCCCAGCGCCCGCTCAGCGTGTTCATGCCGGGGATCCTGCCAGGGGGAGTGCCGCGGGTCACGTGCTTCCAGTTTGGGCTGCGGCGCTCTGACCCGGTATCGTCTACCGCGGCCCGCAAGGCCATGCGCCCGTAGCTCAATGGATAGAGCATCTGACTACGGATCAGAAGGTTGGGGGTTCGAGTCCCTTCGGGCGCACAAAAGAAGGAGAGGCGCATCGCGGCGAACGCGATGCGCCTCTCTTCTTGTCTGAAGTAGAGCGAAAGCGCAGGTCACGGGGCATTTCTGCTTCGATCGGCGAGGTTGACCCCCGTCTGGAGATGACGGCGCCGGCGCAGGCAATCGGTCTGGGGCGGCGTCGTGCGCGGTCGTTCTCGACACAGTCCGACACACGACGCGACACAGGATCGCGTGTCGGCGACACACGGGCCCGTGCCGGCCGGCCCGCGCCAATTGGCGGGTTCACGGCTCGATTGCGCTCATCCGGCGGCGTTGCACGGGTCCGGCTCGTGCCTCGACTGCCCGAACCGACCGTGATCATCCCCACCTCGCGTGGTCGCCGGCTCGCGCCGCGACCCGTCACAGCGGGACTCGTCGGCTACGTGCGCCGCCCCCTGGTCGCGCCCGACGTCCCCGGCTTCCGCAAGCCTGCCGCAGCCAAGGCGACGGCTACGGCCCCCGCCGATCTCGTCGACGTGACCGCGGTCGCCACGTCAATGGGCGTGCCCGCGCAGGTCGTGCGCATGTGGGTCACCAGCCGCCCCCAGCTCCTTCCCCCGATCACGTTCGTCGATGACGAGCCGTTCTTCACTGCCAGCAACCCGAAGCGGAGCACCCTGTCGTGAGTACCTGGAGTCGTCCCTACATCAAGGTGACGGACGCCGAAGGCCAACCGGTCAGCTGGACTCTGCCCGACCCTCTGCCGACGCCCGCCGGCGCCGGCACGAACGAGCGCCTGCGCGTCGGGGTGACCGCCAGTGCTCTGGGTCTGCCCCCCGGCGCGGGCTTCGAGCTGCGCTGGCGCACACCGAACGCCGCCAACCCACGCCGCCGCTCCTACCAGGCTGATCCGGTGCTCGGCGTCGCGATCGCCGCCGACATCGTCCGCGCCGCAGCGCAGCCCGCGTGCTGGTCGCCGAACAGCGACCACCTGCCTGCCCGGGTCGAACCGGAACCGGCCGCACCCGTGCCCGCGCGATTCACCGCCCAGCCACAGGCGGTCCTGCGAGGTGTCGACCCCGCCAGCCGGGCACACGTCAGCCCCGACAACCCGCTGCTGATCGCCGTTCGTGACGGCCAGGTCGCCCTCGGCTCCACCGTCGCCGACGTGGTCGACGAGATCGTGAACCAGCGCTGGCCGGACTGGGGACCCCAGCACCGCAGCGACATGGCCAACAAGTACGACTTCCTCAAGCAGGTCATGGTCTACCGGGAACCGGCAGCAAGCGACACTCCAGAGGTCACCGCCTGGAAGCGTGCCCGTCTTGAGATCGAAGGCGTCGAGCTCGGTGCATCCATGCATGTCGCCCTAATCCTCGTTCCAGACCTCGCCGACGCCATCAAGGTCCGCCGAGAGAGCAACCGAAGGGTCGACCTCCTCAACGCCCAGGCCGTGGCCAAGTTCGACGAGGCCTGGGCCCGCTACTACAACGCCGTCGAGGCGAAGAAGAACAAGACGTGGCGTGGCGGTCGTCTACCGAAGATGCCCCCCGAGGTCCTCAAGGTCTACGACCCTGACACCGGCGTCCAAGCACGAACCGAGGAGGCCTTTGCCGGGGCTCTCGCCGCCGTCCTGCGGCAAGCGGCGAACACCGGGCGTTTGCTCGCGCCGAACCCGTGGCCCGCATTCGCGGGCAGCGGAGGCAAGCGCACGGGCTACCGGCGTCCCGTCGTCGCGGACGTACACCAGCGGCAAGTGCCCACCATTGGTCAGATCGTCGACCTGGCGGACGCCATCCGCACCACGGGCCCGATCGATCACAGCAGGAACCGGCACATGGGCGACCGCTATGCCGCCTACGTGCTGGCCAGAACGGCCGGCGGTCGCACCTCCGAGTACGCCGGACTGCATCCCAGTGACTTCCACCGAGCCGCGCCGGAGCTGGAGTTCCGTCGCTCTGTCACGTTCCCGACAGCCGAGGCGAACGCGGTGGACTCGAGCGTTCACATCGCCAACATGCTCAAGGGCCGGCCGCCGGGAGAGACGCGCCGCGTGGGCCTGCCGACCGCGGTAGCTGACGCAATCGCAGTCCACCTTGAGGCTGGCTACCACAGCGACGAGTTCCTCTTCACGGGCGCCACCGGTGGTGTCCTGCGCCCGGGGGGGTCGTTCTTGCGGTGCTGGAACGAAGCGGTGGCTCGAGTCTTCGGAGAGTCCGCCGAGCCGTCGTTGAAAGAGCTCGGCCCGAGGACGCTTCGCAAGAGCGCGGTCACGTGGCTGATCCGCGCAGGCAAGTCCGTGACCGAGGCCGCCGAGCTCACCGGACACAAGCCCGAGATCCTGCTGAAGCACTACGCCGGGGTCTCCGGGAATCGTCGCGCCATCCACCCGTGGACCGGCTGGGACGACGCGTGGGCGTGGGCGTCGCTGGAACGCGACGAGACGTAGGAGGCCGGGTGAGGACGTGCGTGCGCAGCGGATCGAGCAGGACGCGACAGGAACGTGGGAGATCTCGACGTTCGCCGGATCGCTGCACGTCCTGTGCATCCCCCTGGACGGCCGGGCGACCGTCGCGCGCTACACCGACTGGGGCGGCGTTGACCCCTCCGCTGGCCCGGCAGAACTGCCTGAGGACGGTCGCGAACACACCCTGGTCGCGTGGTGCTCATTTGACCCCGTGGGTCGGGTCGGCCCCGCCATCGAATTGGGCAGCTGCATGGTCCTGCTCGTCGAGCCCATCGACCGCGACGGCGTCCTGCGGGCCGTGATCAGCACGCCGGTCGTCGCCATCTACGGAGAGCCAGCCGAGCCTTCGGTCCGCACCTGAGGAAACCAGCGACAAAGGAGTCCGCCGTGAATGACCGCATCCCGATCATGACCGATCTCGACCTGACGGAAGAGCAACGCCGGTGGATCGTCACCGACGCGGACACCGCCCACACCCAATGGCCGAGCGCCTGGAAGGTCGAACGCAGCCCGGACGCGATCTGGTTCACCAACGGAGCCGTGAACGACGGCGGGTGGGACTGGCGCAGTGTCAGCATCGCCGCACGCGCGTTTCCCTCCTGGCGGGTCGAGCTGTGGTCACCGGCGTACTTGACTCTCACCGCGCCGCCACGTGAGGTGGAGGTCCTGGATCTGGGCGCCGAGCACGGCACGTGGACGGTGCACAGCCTGAGCGCGACGGTCTACCGACTGGACCTCGACGACCGGCTGTTGAGACGCGAGCCCGGCCCGAGCTCACCGAGGGGGCCCTTCGACGGCGAGTTCGTCCCCCTGGTCTCCGTGCGGACGGTCTCGTCCGAGGGAACGCAGGGCGACGAGGGTGTGATCCGGGTCGGCTTCCGCCACCTGTACTTGACGGACCCGCAGGGCGGCCTGGCCGACTACCGATGGTGGCTCCAGCAGGTGGCGCGAAGGATCGCGCGCACGTAGTGATGTGTCCTGAGGCAACGCCCGGCGGCGCTCAGCCTTTCCCTTGCGGGCACGCCACGGAGCTGCCGCCGGGGCTCGGGGATTAGTCCGATCGGGCGAATCTGTCCTTACTGACCCGAAAGTCACCTGTGCGTCCACTTTGAGGGCTATCGTCCTGCCACGACTCCACGTCCGTGGGTCGCCTGCCTTGGGGGCAGCGTTGGTGACCCAAGTCTGACCTGGAAGAACGTGGAGTGTGGCGTGATGAAGCGTCTATTTCGTGGTGCCTCGGCGACGGTGGCGGGCGGTCTTGCTTGCCTTCTCGCGGGGTCGATGCTGACGAATGTTGGTGAGGCTGCCGAGTGCTCGTCGACGGCGCCGGATGCGACGTCCGCGGTCGCGATGGCGCAGTCTTGCAGCCGCGACGTCGAGGCGCTCAGCGCACGCACGCCCTGGGCCACGCTCTACGCGACGGCCGGCGGCCAGATGCGGCTGGAGCAGTCGGCGGTCGCGCAGCGGACCGAGGTTGACGGGTCGTGGGTGCCCATCGACAACGACGTGGTCCGCGACGGTGCCGGGCTGGTCGTTGCTGCGCCGGTGGCGGACATGACGTTCAGCGACGGTAGCGCCGGCCAGCCGCTGGCATCGATTGAGCGTGATGGGCAGCGCATCGACTACGGCTTCCCGCTCGACCTGCCCACGCCCATCGTGGCCGGTAACACCATCACCTACGGTGACGTGCTGCCGGGGGTTGACTTGGTTGTGAATGTCAATGACGACGCGACTGGGTTCTCCAATGTTCTGCGCATCGACGACGCTCAGGCCGGGGCGAACCCTGCACTGGCCACGCTGGACATCCCGCTTGAGACGTCGTCTGCGTTGGACGTCGTGCCGGCACCGACGGGCTTCAATGCCGTCGATGCGGACGGCGAGACGGTGTTCACAAGCCCGGCGGCGACCATGTGGGACTCGTCGGGCGACGCGACGACGCAACCTTCGGCCGGTGCCTCGGAGGCGACGGATCGCACCAGCGGCCCGGCGATCGGCGACGAGGTGTCGACGATGACGAGCTCGCTGACGGACGACGGTGTCAGGGTGCAGACGGACAAGTCGATGCTGACCGACCCCGAGACGGTCTACCCGGTCTACGTCGACCCGAGCATCAGCGCAAGCATCGAGGAGTGGGTCGCGATCCGGAACGTGTACTCCTCCAAGTACAAGTTCGACGGGGACGAGGGTGTGGGCCTGTGCGACCACGCCGTCGTCGCTGACTGCCCACAGACCTATAAGTCGCGCATCATGTGGGAGTTCCGTGGGGACATGGATTTGATCGGTGACCTGGATCCTGATGACATCGTCTCAGCGACGTTCAAGGCGTACGGGGCCTTCTCCTACAGCTGCACCCCGACCGAGGTGAAGGCCTACCGCACCAACAACATCTCGAGCGCGTCGACGTGGAACACCTGGGACACCGACACCGACGACTATCTGTCGTCGGTCACCGTGGCCCACCGCGATTCGTGCAGCGCGAGCGGCCAACCGGGTTGGGACGAGTGGCCCGTCGCCGATGCGGCGAAGTACACCGCGAGCAATAACTACGAGTCCGTCACGATCGGGCTGGCAGCAAGTGAGACCTCCATGTCTGGTTGGCACCGCTACCGCGACGACGCCAAGCTGTCGGTGACTTACAACCGGGCGCCCAATACGCCGACCTCGCTGAAGGTCGCGGGTCTGACCTGCGGGTCGACAACGCGCGACACGACGCCCAGCCTGACCGCGACAGTGAGCGACCCTGACCCGGGTGACCGTGTTGCCGCGAACTTCAACGTGTACAAGGACGACGGAACGCTGGTCTGGAACGGGCCTTACCTGGCTTACGCCGCAGCCCCCCACACCTTCAGTGACATCTCCGGGACGTTGGCCAGTGGCAGCTATCAGTTGCGAGTTTACGGAAAGGATGCCGCGGAGCGGACGAGCTCGACGGCGACCTGCAACTTCACCGTCGATGCGACGCCCCCCGCGACGCCGAGTGTGGCTTCGACGGTATACCCGGAGAACAAGTGGTCCGGTGGTGTCGGCAAGGCGGGCTCGTTCACGTTCACGGATGCCAGCTCGGACGTGGTCAGCTACAAGTACTCGTTCAACGACGACGCGATGACGTCCAGCGCATCGGGCAAGACGGCCACTGTCACCTTCACCCCGACGGCTTCGCAGGTCGGTTCGCAGAGCCTGTATGTCGCGGCGGTCGATGCGGCGGGCAACGTGAGTACGACGCCGAAGCTGTACCGGTTCAACGTGAACCTGTCGACGAAGAACGCATGGTGGACTCTCGACGAGAGCTCCGGCGCGACGGCTGTGGACAGCAAGGCCGGCAACAACCTCACGCTAACCGGGGTGACGCATGTGCCGGGCCCGCTGCAGGAGTCCGGATTCAACACGACGGACAACGCGCTGCGATTTGGTGGCACGTCGGCATACCGTGCGGTCTCCGCATCGCCGTCGGTGTCGCTGACCGACACCTACACGGTCGTGGCGGTCGTGAAGCCGGACTCTGTCGGGACATACAGCGCGGTCAGCGAGAACGGTGCGAGCGTCAGCGGGTTCACACTGGGGACGGTGACGAATTCGTCCTCCTGCTTGTCGGGTTGCTGGGCCTTCACCACCTACCCCACCGATGCTGCGTCGCCGGGCACGCCGGTTCAGGCGGTCTCGGCGCTACCGGTCTCGACCAGCGACTGGACGCTGATCGCAGGCACGTACGACGCCACTGCCAAGTCGATCAAGATCTACGCGTGCACCCTCGGGGGCGCCCCGGTGGTGTCGGCGGGCACGCCGTACACCGCGACGTGGGACACGACGGGCAAGCTCGAACTCGGTCGGGCGCTCTCGGCCGGCGCTGCCACGCAGTTCTGGCCGGGTGTGATCGACAACGTGACGGTCTACGACACGATCAGCGTCGACGAGCTCAACCGCCGCTGCAACCCGTTCGGCTGACGCTGCAACCGGTTCTGATCCGCTGACATTGACGCAAGGGGCACATCGTGAAGTGGACGCGCAGCGCGGGCATGGCAATTGCCGCCGCGGTGGTCGGGGCACTGGTCGGGACGACGCTGGCGGGGCCGGCAACGGCAGCTGGTGGGGACGCTTGGAACCCGCAGGAGCGCCGCTCGCATGGCGCCGAACTGTGGCCCGACCAGGGTGATGAGCAGTCGCTGATCCCGTCCACCACGGACACCGGCGAGCAGGACGTCGCGGTGCAGGGCAAGGCCCCGACCAACGCCACCGTGGACGTGACGTGGCCAGGTGCCGGGTCGATGACGGTCGCCGTCACGCGCGCTGCCACCGGCGGCACAACGTCAAAGAGCAAACGGGCCGGCGGGGCACCCACGTTGCGGGTGGTGGACGCAGACGTTGCCGCCAAGGCGAACGTCGCCGGGCTGTTGATGCAGGTCACCTCACGCACGAGTGACACGGACGCGGCCGCTGTTGCGGTGTCCGTGGACTACTCGAAGTTCGCCGGTGCGTTCGGTGGGGGGTGGGGGAGCCGGTTGCGGCTGGTGACGTTGCCCTCGTGTGCGCTCAGCACACCCGAGTCCGCCCAATGTCAGACCCAGAGCCCGGTCGACTCGGTCAACGACGCGCAAGCGGGCACGGTGACAGCCAGGTCGGCGTCGCTGACCTCGGGTGTGATGGCGTTGACCGCTTCGGCGTCCGGTTCGACGGGCGACTTCTCCGCGACACCGCTCGCGGCGTCGTCGGCGTGGGCGGTCTCCACCCAGACCGGCTCGTTCAGCTGGTCCTACCCGTTGCGGGTCCCGCCGGCCGCCTCTGGTCTGGAGCCGGACCTGTCACTGTCGTACTCCTCGGCGAGCGTCGACGGCCGGGTCGCATCCACGAACAACCAGTCCTCGTGGATCGGCGACGGCTGGGACTTGTCGTCCGGGTTCATCGAGCGCAAGTACGTGCCCTGCGCCGAAGACACCGACGGGGACGCGAACAACGCCGACCACAAGACGGGCGACCTGTGCTGGTCGGACCAGAACGCCACGCTGGTGTTCAACGGCTCGTCTACCGAGCTCGTGCACGACACCGCCTCGGGATACTGGCGCCCGAAGAACGACGACGGCACCCGCGTCGAGCGCAAGACGGGCGGGTGGAATGCCGACAACGACGACGAGTACTGGGTCGTCACCACCAGCGACGGCGTCAAGTACTACTTCGGACGCGGCAAGACCAGCTCCACGGGGTCCGACCTGAACTCCGCGTGGACCGTTCCGGTCTACGGGAACAACTCGGGCGAGCCGTGCCATGCGTCCGCGTTCGCGGACTCCTGGTGCCAGCAGGCCTGGCGTTGGAACCTGGACTACGTCGCGGACCTCAGCGGCAACGCGATGACGTACACCTATGTCGCGGAGTCGAACAACTATGGCCGCAACAACAACGACGCCGTCTCCAGCTACGACCGCGGCGGGTACCTGGCCCGGATCGACTACGGGCAGCGTGACGGCTCGAGCGCGGCGCCCGAGCAGGTCGTGTTCACGACCGCAGAGCGGTGCGTGGCCTCGGGGAGCATCACATGTGCCCCGAGCGAGCTGAACGACGACACGGCGAGCTCGTGGCCCGACGTGCCGTATGACCTGGTGTGCACATCGAGCTCGTCGTGCCCCGATGTCCGTTCCCCGGCGTTCTTCACGCGCAAGCGGTTGGCGAAGGTCGAGACCAAGACCACCGTCGGCGGTGCGCTGCAGTCGGTCGATTCGTGGACGCTCACGCACACGCTGCCCGACCCCGGCGACAGCGGCAACGCCGTGCTGTGGCTGGCGTCCATCCAGCACCAGGGCCTGGTCGGGGGCACGGTCACCTTGCCGAAGGTGACGTTTGCCGGCACCCAGCTGGCGAACCGGGTCGACAAGATTGGTGACGTCGGCCCGCCGATGATCCGCTACCGGCTCAGCTCGATCGTCAGCGAGTCCGGTGGCATCACGTCGGTCACCTACTCCGACGAGGACTGCACGACGAGCGATCTACCGTCGTCCCCGCAGTCCAACACGCGCCGGTGCTTCCCCGTGCAGTGGACACCCGAAGGCCGCGCCGACCCGATCAGGGAGTACTTCCACAAGTACCTCGTGACAGTCGTGGCGAGCGATCCGGCCGAAAGTGGCATCGAAGCCGTGCAGACGCGCTATGACTACGTCGGTGGCGCGGCGTGGCACTACGACGACAACGACCTCCTGCCGGCCAAGCGCCGCACCTGGAGCGACTTCCGCGGTTACGCCACCGTCGACGTGACCACCGGCTCGCTCT
>NZ_QWKP01000140.1 GCF_003470205.1 Cellulomonas rhizosphaerae | reverse complement strand
GAGCGACCGCCACCCGCGCGGTGCGCGCCACCCGCTGGAGACGCTGCAGGAGCGCGTCGCCGACATCTTCGTGTCGATGGGTTGGGAGATCGCCGAGGGCCCCGAGCTCGAGTCGGAGTGGTTCAACTTCGACGCGCTCAACTTCGGCGTCGACCACCCCGCGCGGCAGATGCAGGACACGTTCTTCGTCGAGGGAGAGCCCGGTAAGGAGGCTGGCCTGGTGCTGCGCACGCACACCAGCCCGGTCCAGGCGCGCACGCTGCTCGAGCGCGACCTGCCCGTCTACATCGCGTGCCCGGGCAAGGTGTTCCGCACCGACGAGCTCGACGCGACGCACACGCCCGTGTTCCACCAGATCGAGGGCCTGGCCGTCGACAAGGGCCTGACGATGGCCAACCTCAAGGGCACGCTCGACCACTTCGCGCGTGCCATCTTCGGCCCGGAGGCGCGCACGCGCCTGCGACCCGCGTTCTTCCCGTTCACCGAGCCCTCCGCCGAGATGGACCTGTGGTTCCCGCAGAAGAAGGGCGGCGCGGGCTGGATCGAGTGGGGCGGCTGCGGCATGGTCAACCCGAATGTGCTGCGCGCGTGCGGCGTCGACCCCGAGGTCTACTCCGGATTCGCGTTCGGCATGGGCATCGAGCGCACGCTCATGCTGCGCCACGGGATCGCTGACATGCACGACATGGTCGAGGGCGACGTCCGCTTCTCCACCCAGTTCCAGGCGGTGATCTGATGCCTCGCATCCCCCTGACGTGGCTCGCCGAGCACGTCACCACGCCCGACGGCCTCACGGCCGAGCAGCTCGCCGCGGACCTCGTGCGCGTCGGGCTCGAGGAGGAGGCCATCCACGCGGCCGCCGTGACGGGTCCGCTCGTCGTCGGCGAGGTCGTGGAGCGCACTCCCGAGCCGCAGAAGAACGGCAAGACCATCAACTGGTGCCGCGTCGACGTGGGCCCGGACCACAACGAAGTCACTGGGGCGGGCCTCCGTCAACCACGGGGCATCGTCTGCGGCGCGCACAACTTCGACGTGGGAGACCGCGTCGTCGTCGCGCTGCCCGGCGCCGTCCTGCCCGGACCGTTCCCGATCGCGTCGCGCAAGACGTACGGGCACGTGTCCGACGGCATGATCTGCTCGGCCCGCGAGCTGGGGCTGGGCGAGGACCACGACGGCATCATCGTGCTCTCCACGATCGGCATCGACGCACCCGTGGGGACCGACGCGCGCGAGCTGCTCGGGCTCGGCGAGGAGGTCCTCGAGATCAACGTGACGCCGGACCGGGGCTACTGCTTCTCGATGCGCGGCGTCGCCCGCGAGTACGCGCACTCGACGGGCGCGACGTTCACGGACCCGGCGCTGCCGGTTCCGGAGCGTGCGGCGACGGCCGGGTTCGCGGTCGAGATCGACGACCGCGCGCCGATCCACGGCGTCGTCGGCGCCGACCGCTTCGTCGCGCGCATCGTGCGCGGCGTCCGGGCGACCGACCCGTCCCCGACGTGGATGCAGCGCCGGCTGCAGCAGGCCGGCATGCGCGCGATCAACCTCGCGGTCGACGCGACGAACTACGTGATGCTCGACCTCGGGCAGCCGCTGCACGCCTACGACCTCGCGCAGGTCGCCGAGCCGATCGTCGTGCGCCGCGCGAACCCGGGCGAGACGCTGCGGACGCTCGACGACGTGGTGCGCACCCTCGACCCCGAGGACCTGCTCGTCACCGACAGCCCCGGCGCGCGCGGCGAGCGGATCATCGGTCTTGCGGGCGTCATGGGCGGCGGCGACAGCGAGGTCGGCCCGACGACGACCGACGTGCTGGTCGAGGCCGCGCGCTGGGACCCGATCACCGTCGCGCGGACCGCGCGACGGCACAAGCTGCCGACCGAGGCGGCCAAGCGCTACGAGCGCGGGGTCGACCCGCAGCTCGCGCGCGTGGCCGTCGACCGCGTGGTTGCGCTGCTCACCGAGCACGGCGGCGGCCAGGCCGACGAGGCGGTCACCGACCTCGACTCGACCCAGGCTCCGCAGCCGATCACGCTGGCCGTGGACCTGCCCGCGCGCCTGGTCGGTGTGCCGTACACGGCCGACGAGGTCCGCGAGACCCTCACCGCGATCGGCTGCACGGTCACGGGCGACGGCCCCCTGACGGTCGTCCCGCCGACGTGGCGCCCCGACCTCGCGATCGGCGTCGACCTGGTCGAGGAGGTCGCACGCCTGCGCGGCTACGACGCGATCCCGTCGATCCTGCCGCCGGCCCCCGCCGGCAGCGGGCTCACCGAGGCGCAGCGCACGCGTCGCTCGGTGGCGCGCGCCCTGGCCGAGTCCGGCCTCGTCGAGGTGCTCAGCTACCCGTTCGTCGGCCAGGACCAGGTCGACGCGCTCGGCCTGGCGCCCGACGACGAGCGGCGCGACGCCGTCCGCCTGCTCAACCCGATGTCCGACGCGCAGCCGCTCATGCGGACCAACCTGCTCGTCACGCTGCTGGACACCGCGAGGCGGAACGTCAGCCGCGGCGAGACGGATCTCGCGCTGTACGAGATCGGCCTCGTCACGCGGCCCGTCCCGGGGGCGCCGTCCGCGCCGCGCCTCCCCGGCGGCGTCCGGCCGTCCGACGAGGAGCTCGCGGCGATCGCCGCCGCGGTACCCGCCCAGCCTCGTCGCGTGGCCGGGGTGCTCACCGGCCTGCGCGAGCCTGCCGGCTGGTGGGGGAGCGGTCGCCGCGCCGACCACACCGACGCGATCGCCGCCGCCCGGCTCGTCGCGGGCGTCGTCGGCGTCGAGGTCGTGCTGACGGCCGACCACGACCACGCGCCGTGGCACCCGGGCCGCTGCGCGCGGCTCGAGACGGTCGACGGCGTGCTCGTCGGGCACGCCGGCGAGCTGCACCCGAACGTCGTCGCCGCGCACGGCCTCCCCGCCCGGGCGGCCGCGTTCGAGATCGACCTCGACGTGCTGCTCGCCGCTGCCCCGACCGACCCGCTGCAGGCGTCCGAGCTGTCGACGTTCCCCATCGCCAAGGAGGACGTCGCGCTCGTCCTGGCCGCCGAGGTCCCCGCGCACGAGGTGCTCGAGGCCGTGCGGACCGGAGCGGACGCGAGCGAGGCCGGTGCGGTGCTCGAGGACGCGCGGCTGTTCGACGTCTACACGGGCGAGCAGGTGGGCGACGGCAACAAGTCGCTCGCGTTCTCGCTGCGGCTGCGCGCGGGCGACCGCACGCTGACCGCCGCGGAGACCGCCGCGGTGCGCGAGTCGGTCGTCGCCGAGGCGAATCGCCGGTTCGGGGCGACGCTCCGCGCCTGACCTAAACCACGTCCCACGAGGGCCCCCGATCCGTCCGGATCGGGGGCCTTCGTCGTCCACGGTTCACGGGTCGTGGGACGAGTTCACACCATTGTTACCAGAGAGTAGTTGCGGCAAAACGGACAACGGGTGAAGGTTGCCCAGGCCGCCACGAGCGGCCTTCGACGTTCCCGACGAAGGAGTTGTCCGACGTGCGTGCTGCTGTGAGAACGGTGGGGGGCCTCACGGCGCTCGCCGTGGTGCTGGCCGGCTCGGTCGCTGGGGCGGGGGCGGCGTCAGCCGCCGTCTCGCCCTCGGCGCCCGCGATCATCAACGAGGTGTACGGCGGGGGAGGGAACGGCGGCGCGACTCTGAAGCAGGACTTCATCGAGCTGTACAACCCCGGTGCCTCCCCGGTGTCGCTGGCGGGGTGGTCGGTGCAGTACGCATCGGCCTCCGGTACGTCGTGGGCGACGACCGCTCTGACGGGATCGATCCCTGCGCACAGCCACTACCTCGTGGCTGAGGCGCTGGGTGCGGGTGGCAGTGTCGACCTGCCGACTCCTGACGTTGTCGGCACGATCGCGATGAGCGGCACGGCGGGCAAGGTTGCCCTCGTCAACGCCACGACCGCCCTCGCGTGCGGCAGCGCATGCTCGAATGCGGCCAGCGTCGTCGACTTCGTCGGGTACGGGACGGCCAACGACAAGGCTGGTACGGCGCCGACCCCGGCGACCTCGGCCACGAACTCCGTCTCCCGGAATGCCCAGCACGCCAACACGGCCGACAACGGCGCGGACTTCACGGCAGGCACTCCGACCCCGCTGAACAGCGGCTCGACGCCGACGGACCCGACCGACCCCGGCACCCCGAAGACGATCGCCGAGATCCAGGGCACCGGGTCGGCCTCGCCGCTCGTCGGCCAGACCGTCACCACGAACGGCGTCGTCACCGCGGCCTACCCGACGGGTGGCATCAACGGCTACGTCATCCAGGCGGCCGGCACGGGCGGCCCGCTCGGCGACGCGACCGCGTCCCAGGGCCTGTTCGTCTACTCTCCGAGCACCGCGGGCTCGGTGACGATCGGCGACCACGTCGAGGTCACCGGCGCGGTGAGCGAGTTCGCCGGCCTCACGGAGCTCACGGTCACCTCGGCCGCGGGCCTGACCAAGATCGACGACGAGGCCACGGTCACCCCGACCACGGGTGCCTGGCCGACGACGGCAGCGGGCCGCGAGGCGCTCGAGTCGATGCTGTTCGCCCCCACGGGCGACTGGACGATCTCGAACACGTTCTCGACCAACCAGTACGGCGAGGTCGGCCTGGCCAGCGGCACCAAGCCGCTCATCCAGCCCACCGACGCGGCCCGCCCGGGCTCGCCTGCGGCCGCGGCGATCGAGGCCGACAACGCGGCGCGCGGCGTCGTGCTCGACGACGGCGCGACCACCAACTTCCTCTCGGCAGCGAACCAGAACCTCGTCCCGCCGTACATCTCGCTGACGAACCCCGTCCGCGTGGGTGCCGCGGCGACGTTCACCAAGCCGGTGATCGTCGACTACCGCAACGACGTCTGGAAGCTCAACCCGACCGCCCCCGTCTCCACGGGCGGCTCGCCGGCGACGTTCGAGAACGACCGCACGGCCGCGCCCGAGAACGTGGGGGGCGACCTCAAGATCGCGTCGTTCAACGTCCTGAACTACTTCACGACGCTCGGCGCCACCACGTCGGGCTGCACGTCGTACAAGGACCGCGCGGGCGACGGTGTGACCGTCAACACCGGCTGCGACCCGCGCGGAGCGTGGGACCCGGCCGACCTGACGCGGCAGCAGACCAAGATCGTCGCGGCGATCAACGACCTCGACGCCGACGTCGTCGGCCTGCTCGAGATCGAGAACTCGCTCGTCGTCGACAACGACGCCGACGAGGCCCTCGCCACGCTCGTCGCGGCGCTCAACGCCGCCGCCGGCTCCGACGTCTGGGCGTTCGTCCCCTCGTCGGCCGACCTGCCGCCCGCGTCGCAGATGGACGTCATCACCAACGCGATCATCTATCGCAAGGCCGCGGTCGAGCGCACGGGTGCCTCGCACGCGCTGGGCACGCTCAGCTCGGGTGACGCGGCGTTCAGCAACGCGCGCGAGCCGATCGCGCAGGCGTTCACGCCCGTGGGTGGCGGCAGCCCGTTCCTCGTCGTCGTGAACCACTTCAAGTCCAAGGGCTCAGCCGGTCCGCTGCCCGGCGACGCCGACTCCGGTGACGGGCAGGGCGCGTCCAACGCGTCGCGCGTCGCGCAGGCCACGGCGCTGAAGAACTGGGTGCCGACCATCCAGGGCGACGCGCAGGCCGTTGCGCTCGTGGGCGACTTCAACGCCTACACGCACGAGGACCCGCTGCAGGTGCTGTACGACGCGGGCTACAAGGACGCCGCTTCGACGCTCGCGAGCGGCCAGTACTCGTACTCGTTCGGCGGCCTGTCGGGCTCGCTCGACCACGTGCTCCTCAACGGCCCCGCCCTGAAGCGCGCCACGGGTGCGGACTTCTGGGAGATCAACGCCGAGGAGTCCATCGCGCTGGAGTACAGCCGGTACAACTACCACGGCGCGCTCTACTACGCGCCCGACGAGTACCGCTCCTCGGACCACGACCCCGTGGTCGTCGGGCTCGAGGCGAGCGCGCCCCCGGTCGACCTGACCCTGCTGAACATCAACGACTTCCACGGTCGCATCGACGCCAACACGGTGAAGTTCGCCGGCACGGTCGAGAAGCTCCGCAAGGAGGCCACGGGTCCGGTCGCGTTCCTGTCCGCCGGTGACAACATCGGCGCGTCGCTGTTCGCCTCGGCGACCGCGAACGACAAGCCGACGATCGACGTCCTCAACACGCTCGAGCTGCAGGCCTCCGCGGTCGGCAACCACGAGTTCGACAAGGGCTTCGCCGACCTCGCGGGCCGCGTGACCGACGCGGCCAGCTGGGACTACCTGGGCGCCAACGTCTACGACAAGGGCACCACGAACCCCGCGCTCGACGAGTACAAGGTCATCGACATGGATGGCGTGCGCGTCGGCATCATCGGTGCCGTCACGCAGGAGACGCCCACGCTCGTGACGCCGGGTGGCATCGCGGACCTCGACTTCGGCGACCCGGTCGCCGCGGTGAACCGCGTCGCCAACCAGCTCACGGACGGCAACGAGGCCAACGGCGAGGCCGACGTGCTCGTGGCCGAGTACCACGAGGGGGCCGGCGCGGGCACGCCCGACAAGGCGACCCTCGAGCAGGAGGTCGCCGCCGGCGGAGCCTTCGCGGACATCGTGACCAAGACGTCTGCCAAGGTCGACGCCATCTTCACCGGCCACACCCACAAGCAGTACGCGTGGGAGGCCCCGGTCCCCGGTGCAGCGGGCACGACGCGACCGATCCTGCAGACCGGTTCGTACGGCGAGTTCGTCGGCAAGATCGTGCTGACCTACGACCCGGTCTCGGGTGACGTCACGGCCCACACGCAGTCGAACGTCGCCCGCTCGACGGCGGCGGACGCCGACCTCGTCGCCGCCTACCCGCGCGTCGCGCAGGTCAAGTCGATCGTCGACGCCGCGCTCGCCTACGCGAACACGGTCGGCTCCGTGCCGGTCGGGTCCGTCACGGCGGACATCACGACCGCGTACAGCGGCGGCACGTACACCGGCGGGAAGTACACCGGCGGCACGCGTGACGACCGGGCGAACGAGTCCAGCCTGGGCAACCTCGTCGCGAACGCGCTGCGGGACACGCTCGAGCCCGAGAACCTCGGCGGCGCGCAGATCGGCGTCGTCAACCCGGGTGGCCTGCGGGCCGAGCTGTTCTACGCCCCGGACGGCGTGGTCACCACGGCCGAGGCGAACGGCGTCCTGCCTTTCGTCAACAACCTCTGGACGACCACGCTCAAGGGCGCCCAGGTGATCACGATGCTCGAGCAGCAGTGGCAGACGAACGCGGACGGGACCATCCCGTCGCGGCCGTACCTGCAGCTGGGCCTCTCGGACAACGTGGCGTACACCTACGACGCCGCGGCGGCGCAGGGTCACCACATCACGTCGGTCACCGTGGACGGGCAGCCGCTCGACCCGAGCGCCGACTACCGGATCGGGACGTTCTCGTTCCTCGCCCAGGGCGGGGACAACTTTCGGGTCTTCAGCAGCGGCACCGGCACCAAGGACTCAGGCCTGATCGACCGGGACGGGTGGATCACCTACCTGCAGGACCACCCGAACCTGGCGCCGAGCTTCGCGCGGCACTCGGTCGGCGTCCCCGCGCTGCCGGAGTCCGTCACGGCGGGCGAGGTCTTCGAGACCACGGTGTCGAAGCTGAACCTGACCAGCCTCGGCGCTCCGCTCAACACGTCCCTGGACGTCAAGCTCGACGGCACGTCGATCGGCTCGGCGACGGTCACGGACGGCAACGCCACGGTCTCCGTCACGATCCCGGCCGACACGAGCGCGGGCGACCACGTGCTCACGCTCGTGGCGAGCCCGAGCGGCACCACGGTGACGCTCCCGCTCACGGTCGAGGCCAAGGCCGCGACCGAGACGACCACTCACCTCGTCGTCTCGGGGACCCCGACGACCGCGGGCGAGCTCACGCTCACCGCGACCGTCGCCCCGTCCGACGCCGCGGGCACGGTCACCTTCCGTGACGGCACCACGGTGATCGCGCAGGGCGTGGCGATCAGCGGCGGCGAGGCGACCACCACGGTCGACGACCTCGGAGCGGGCGAGCATGCGCTGACGGCGGAGTTCGTCCCGTCGAGCGAGGCGTTCGCCGGCTCGACGTCGAACACCGTGAACGTCTCGATCGCTCAGGCCACGACGACGGTCCTGGCCGTCACGGGTGACCTGGTCGTGGGCGGGGAGCAGACGCTCACCGCCACGGTCTCGCCCGCGAGCGTGTCCGGCACGGTCACCTTCCGCGACGGCACCACGGTGCTGGCCTCGGGCGTGGCGGTCGTCTCGGGCGTCGCGACGACCGCGACGCACCTCGGCGTCGGTGAGCACTCGCTCACGGCGCAGTTCGTCCCGTCGTCGTCCGCGGCCGTGGCCTCCACGTCCGACGCGAAGGACGTGACGATCGCCAAGGCGACGACGAGCACCTCGCTCGTCGTGACGGGCGGCAAGCGCGTCGGCCAGACGCAGACGCTCACCGCCACGGTGGCGCCGGCCGACGTGGCCGGCACCGTGACCTTCCTCGACGGCACGAAGGTGCTCAAGACGGTCGCGGTCTCGGGCGGCAAGGCCAGCACGACGGCCTCGCTCACCGTGGGCACGCACGCCCTCACGGCGGTGTTCACGCCGGCTGACACGACCCTGTACGTGGGGTCGACGTCGGCGATCGTCTCGATCACCATCGCGAAGTCGACGTCCGCGACCTCGCTCACGCTGAAGCCCACGTCGACGACCTTCGGGTCGCCGGTCAAGGCCACGGTGACGGTCATCGGCTCGACCTCGGCGCCGAAGGGCAAGGTCGAGATCCGCGACGGCAAGACCGTGCTCCTCACGACGGTCCTGTCGACGACCGGCACCAAGGGCACCGCCAAGGTCACCCTGCCGTCGTTCCTGACGGTCGGCAAGCACACCCTGACGGCGGTCTACCTCGGCTCGGCCACGGTGGACGGCTCGAAGGGCACGGCGACCGTCAAGGTCACCAAGGCCACGCCGACCGTCAAGCTCTCGGCCGCGAAGTGGTCGATCAAGGAGGGCGCTAGCGTCAGCCTGACGATCACGGTCAAGGGTGAGTCGGGCGCGCCGAAGCCGTCGGGCAAGGTGACGGTGAAGGTCGGTGGCACGACGGTCGGGTCCGCGGCGCTCTCGGGCGGCAAGGCCACGATCACGCTGCCGAAGGCGAAGAAGTCGGCCACGGTCACCGTGACCTACGCCGGAAGCGCGAGCTACACCTCGGCGAAGGCGAGCCACAAGCTCACCGTCCGCTGATCACCCGGGACGCCCTACCCAGCACCCGCGCTGGGTAGGGCGCTCTTTCGCTCTACCTCTTGACCGGTACAGACCGCGAGGCTTACTGTATCGGTACAGAAGCTATCGAGAAGGGACACGATCATGGACGCACCACCCTTTGCCCTGGCGATGGCCCGCGCTTCCACGGTGTACGCCGCGCACAGCGCCGCCCCGGACGCGCCGGTCGTCGAGCAGCGACCGCCTCGCGCGTTCCGCAGCCGGTGTGTCGCCGCCGACCTGCTCGCCCGGCTCGCGCGCACCATCGAGCCCGCACCCGTGCGACGTGAGGTCCCTCGCGGCATGGGCCACGCCGCGACGTGACGCAGACCGCCGCGCGCCCCGCGGACGCCTACCCTGACCTGTATGGGTCGAACGAGGGTGGCGCCGTGGGGCGCGTGACGTTGCAGACGATCGCCGACCAGGTCGGCGTGAGTCGCATGACGGTCTCGAACGCGTTCTCGCGCCCCGACCAGCTCTCGACCGAGCTGCGCGAGCGCGTGCTCGCCACCGCCGAGAAGCTCGGCTACGCCGGTCCGGACCCCGCGGCCCGGGTCCTCGCGCGCGGCACCACGGGAGCGGTGGGCGTGCTGCTCACCGAGTCGGTCGGCACCGCGTTCCAGGACCCGATCGCCGCGGCGTTCTTCGGGGCCGTGGCCGAGGAGCTCGCGCCGACGGGCCTCGCCGTCGCGCTGCTGCCGAGCGTGGGCTCGGCCGCCATGATCCCGGCGCGCGACATCCCGATGGACGGTGCGCTCGTCTACGCCTGTGCTGGGGACCTGGGGGCGGTCTCGTTCCTGCTCCGTCGCCGGCTGCCGCTCGTCTTCGTCGACCAGGCCCCGGTCGAGGGCGCCTCGAGCGTCCTGCTCGACGACCGGCCGGGCGCCCGCGCGGCCGCGCAGCACCTGCTCGACCTCGGGCACCGGCACGTCGGCATCCTCACCACGGGCTTCGGCCTGCCGCCCGGCGTCGCACCCGACCCGGCCGAGGCCGGCACCGGGTACGTCTCGCGCGAGCGCGTCGCGGGCTGGATGAGCGCGCTCGGGCCGGCAGGCGTGCGAGTGACCGCGGTCAACATCACCGACAACTCGGAGGAGTACGCGGCCGAGGGCATCCGCACGATGCTCGCGCTGCCGGACCGCCCGACCGCGGTCCTGTGCTTCTCCGACCTCGTGGCCTGGACCGTGGAGCAGGTGGCGCGTGAGCAGGGGCTGCGGATCCCGGAGGACCTCTCGGTCGTGGGGTACGACGACAGCCCCGTCGCCCGCAACGCGCAGCCGCAGCTCACCACGGTCCGGCAGGACCTCGCGGCCAAGGGGCGGGCCGCCGCGACGACCCTGACCCGTGCGATCGCCCGGTCGCGGGGCGAGGCGGGCGCGCCGGACGGCCCCGAGCACGTGCTCGTGCCGACCGAGCTCGTGGTGCGCGGCAGCACCGGCCCGGCTCCCGCCTGAGCAATCCCCTCGACGCGCCACGGTCCGGTGCGGTCCGATGGGCCGATGACGATCCGACCCGAGATCACCGCCTACTACGAGCTCGGCCGCGAACAGGACCGGCTCGAACGCGGCGTCGGCCGCGTCGAGGCGCTGCGCACCCTCGAGCTGCTCGGTCGCTGGCTGCCGCCGGCGCCCGCACGCGTCCTGGACGTCGGGGGAGCGGCCGGCCGCTACGCGCTGCCCCTCGCGGCGGCCGGCTACGCCGTGACGCTCGTCGACCCCGTGCCCCTGCACGTGGACCAGGCGCTCGCGGCGAGTGCGGCCGCCGAGCATCCGCTGGTGGGGGCGGTCCTCGGCGACGCCCGCGCGCTCGACGCCGCGGAAGGGTCGGTCGACGCGGTCCTGCTCCTCGGCCCGCTCTACCACCTGATCGACGCGGCCGACCGGGCGGCGGCCCTGCGCGAGGCGCGGCGCGTGCTGCGTCCGGGCGGTGTGGTCGTCGCCGCCGCGGTCTCGCGGTTCTCGTCCACGCACGACGGCATCGCGCGCGGCTTCGTGGCAGACGAGCGGTTCGCCGACGCGCTCGCGGTCACCGTCGCGACGGGCGTCCACCGCAACGACGCCGCGATCCCGGGCCAGTTCACGACGGCGTACTTCCACCGGCCGGACGAGCTGCTCGCGGAGGTCGAGGCGGCAGGGTTCGACGCCGACGGCCCGGTCGCGGTCGAGGGCGCGGCGTCGTACGCGGCCGGGCTCGACGAGCTGCTCGACGACCCCGTGGTGGCGGAGCGGATCCTGGGTGCGGTGCGCCGGATCGAGCGCGAGCCGTCGACGCTCGGCGCGAGCGCGCACGTGCTCGTCGTCGGGCGCCGTACCGAGTGACGGGTCAGACCGTCAGAGCCAGCAGCTCCACGCGCACGGACCCGCCCTTGGTGACCTGCTCGCCGACGCGGGTGAAGCCGAGCCGCGCGTGGAACGCGGACGACCCGGGGTTCGGCGGGTCGAGGTTGACCTCGGCGGTGATGCGCGAGAGGCCAAGGACGCGCGCCTGCTCGCTCGCCGCGGCGTACAGCGCACGACCGACGCCGCGGGCCTTCGCGCTCGGGGTCACGACGATCCGGTCCACGTACAGCGAGCCGGGCACGTTCGTCGAGAACCAGCGGTAGTTCTCGCTCGCGTACTCCGAGCCGGGCGAGACGGCCATGAGGAACCCGATGATCCCGCTGGCGTCGTGCGCGACGAGCGCCGCCGAGCAGCGCGGCAGGTGCTCGGCGAGCCCGTCGGTACCCAGCACGTTGACCGCAGGCGCGGCGGCGTCGTTCATCGCGGCCACCGCCTCCAGGTCGCTCTCGCGCATGACCCGCAGCCGAACGGGTGCGTCCATCAGATCGCGCACGAGTCGTCGACGCACGCCTGGGCGTCGGGGGAGCCGAGCGTGACCAGCGGGTTCGCCTCGCGCCAGCTCGTCTCGAGCAGCTGCGAGAAGACCTCGGCCGGCTGCGCGCCCGAGACGGCGACACGGCGGTCGACGACGAAGAACGGCACGCCGGTCACGCCGATCGCGCGGGCCTCGGCGATGTCGGCGCGCACCGCGTCGGACTCGTCGTCGCCGCTGAGGAACGCGAGTACCTCGTCGTCGTCCCAGCCGTGCTCGCCGAACCCTGCGGTGTGGGCCAGGTCGACGAGGGCCGCGGTCAGGCCGAGGTCCGCGCCGCGCTCGAAGTGCGCCGAGAACAGCGCCTCCATCGTCGTCTCGACCAGCTCCGCGCCGCCCACGCGAGCCGCGAGGTGCAGCAGGCGGTGCGCGTCGAACGTGTTGAACGTCAGCGTCCGGTCGAAGTCGTAGGCCAGGCCGACGCCCGCTGCCACGGCGGTGACCTGCGCGAACATCTGCTGCACCTGCGCGGGGGCGATGCCCTTCATCTCGGCGAGCGCCTCGGCCTCGGGGCGCCCGGGGCCGACCGGCGTCTCCGGGGACAGCTGGTACGAGCGCCAGCTGACCTCGACGTGGTCGCGGTGCGGGAAGTCGGCCAGCGCGGCGGCGAAGCGGCGCTTGCCGATGAAGCACCACGGGCAGGCGACGTCGGACCAGACCTCGACCTGCAGGGTGCGGACGGGGGCGATGGCCAGCGGGGTGGTCAGATGGGTCGTCATGGGATCAGGAGGACCTTTCCGGTCGTGGAGCGCGACTCGAGCGCGCGGTGGGCTTCGGCCGCGTCGGCCAGGGGGTAGGTGGCGCCGATGCGCACGTCGAGCGAGCCGTCGGTGACGGCGCCGAACACCTCGGCGGCCCGCCAGTCCAGCTCGTCACGGTCGGCGACGTGGTCGTCGAGCTTGGGGCGGGTCAGGAACACCGAGCCGGCGGCGTTGAGCCGCTGCGGGTCGACGGGCGGCACGGCGCCCGACGAGGCACCGAACAGCACGAGCGTCCCGCGGCGCGACAGCGAGGCGAGCGAGGCGTCGAACGTGTCGCGGCCCACGGAGTCGTACACCGCGTCGACGCCGCGGCCGTCGGTCAGGTCCCGCACGAGCGCGGGCAGCTCGGCCGTGAGGTCCGACAGCTCGCGGTAGCGGATGACCTCGTCCGCCCCGGCTCGGCGCGCGAGCGTCTCCTTGTCCGCCGAGCCGACGGTCGAGATGACCCGGGCACCGTGGGCGACGGCGAGCTGGGTGAGCAGCAGCCCGACCCCGCCGGCGCCCGCGTGCAGCAGCACGGTCGTGCCCGGCGCGACCCGGAAGGACGAGGTCACGAGGTAGTGGGCCGTCATGCCCTGCAGCGGGACGGCCGCGGCGACCTCGTCGCTCACGCCGGGCGGGACGATGAGCGCGGACGCGGCCCTGACGGCCACGAGGTCCGCGTAGGAGCCGGGAGCGGCGGACCACGCGACGCGGTCGCCGACCGCGATCGTCGTGACGTCGGCGCCGACCGCCTCGACGGTGCCCGCGCCCTCGGACCCCACGACGTGTGGGAACGTCATCGGGTACGTGCCGGACCGGCGGTAGGTGTCGATGAAGTTCACGCCCGCCGCGGCGACGCGCACGAGCACCTCGTCGGCCGCGGGGACGGGCGTGGGGGCGTCGACGACGGACAGGACCTCGGGTCCGCCCGGGGCGGAGGCGATGACGGCGCGCACGTCAGGCCGAACGCCCATACTGGGGCGGGACATTCCGAGCGGACAGTTCGTATCTTCGTGCACTCTTGTGTATGTTCATGCATATGACGTTCTCGGTCGCGATCGCGGGAGCCAGCGGCTACGCCGGAGGGGAGATGCTCCGGGTCCTCCTGGCGCACCCTGAGGCCCGCATCGGCGCTCTCACCGCCCACTCCAACGCCGGCACGCCGCTCGGCGCGCACCAGCCGCACCTGCGCTCGCTCGCGGGCCGCGTGCTGGCGGCGACGAGCACGGAGAACCTCGCGGGCCACGACGTCGTCGTCCTCGCGCTGCCCCACGGCGCGAGCGGCGCGATCGCCGCCGAGCTCGCCGAGCGCGGGGACGACGCGATCGTCGTCGACCTCGGCGCGGACCACCGGCTCGTCGACCCCGCCGCGTGGGAGCAGTTCTACGGCAGCGAGCACGCGGGCACCTGGCCGTACGGCCTGCCCGAGCTCCTGCACCCGGGCGAGAGCACGGCCACCGCCCAGCGTGCAGCGCTCGCGGGCACGCGCCGCATCGCCGTCCCCGGCTGCAACGTCACCGCCGTCACGCTCGGCCTGCAGCCGGGCGTCGCCGCCGGCCTCATCGAGCCGCAGGACCTCGTCGCGGTGCTGGCCAACGGGTACTCCGGTGCCGGGCGCAGCCTCAAGACGCACCTGCTCGCCTCCGAGGCTCTGGGCGCCGTCCAGCCGTACGCGGTCGGCGGCACCCACCGGCACATCCCCGAGATCGCGCAGAACCTGCGCTCGGCGGGGGCCGAGGCGGTCTCGATCTCCTTCACGCCCACGCTCGTGCCGATGGCACGCGGCATCCTCGCCACGTCGACGGCCCGCCTGGTCCCGGGCACGGATCCCGCCACGGTGCGGGAGGCGTGGGAGCAGACGTACGCCGACGAGCCCTTCGTGCACCTGCTGCCCGAGGGCCAGTGGCCGACGACCGCCTCGACGCTCGGTGCCAACACCGCGCTGGTGCAGGTCGCGGTCGACGAGGCCGCCGGCCGGGTCGTGACGGTCACCGCGATCGACAACCTGGTCAAGGGCACCGCCGGCGGCGCCCTGCAGTCCCTCAACCTCGCGCTCGGGCTGCCCGAGACGCTCGGCCTGCCCCTGGACGGAGTCGCACCGTGAGCACCACCACCGACCAGCGCTCGGCTGGCGTCACCGCACCCGCCGGGTTCCGCGCGAGCGGCATCACGGCCGGGCTCAAGGCGTCAGGTCGCCCGGATCTCGCGCTCGTCGTCAACGACGGCCCGCTGCAGGTCGCCGCGGGCGTCTTCACGACCAACCGGGTCGTCGGGCACCCCGTCGTGTGGTCGCGGCAGGTCGTCAGCGACGGCGTGGTGAGCGCGGTCGTGCTCAACTCGGGCGGCGCGAACGTCTGCACGGGCCCGGACGGCTTCCTCGACGTGCACCGGACCGCGGAGAAGGTCGCCGGGGTGCTGGGGGCCTCGGCGGGCGACGTCGTG
>NZ_QWKP01000014.1 GCF_003470205.1 Cellulomonas rhizosphaerae | reverse complement strand
TCAAGCAGGCCTACCTCGGCGTCGCCTGACCCGTCCCGCACGACGAAGCGCCCCGCCCCGGATCTCTCCGGGGCGGGGCGCTGTCGTTGCAGGCGTGCCTGACGTCAGGCGGCGACGACCTTGACGGTCACCGTGGCGGAGACGTCCGAGTGCAGACGGACCGACACCTTGTACTCGCCCAGGGCCTTGATCGGCTGACCGATCTCGACCTTGCGCTTGTCGATCTGCGGGGCACCGGAGGCCTTGACGGCCTCGGCGATCTCCGCGGTGGTGACGGCGCCGAACAGGCGACCGGCCTCGCCGGCCTTGGCGGTGACCACGACAGGCTTGGCCTGCAGGGAGTCACGGATCGCCTTGGCGTCGTCGAGCGTGGCGATCTCGCGGGCCTTGCGGGCCTTGCGGATCGCGGTGATGTCCTTCTCGGCACCCTTGGTCCACGGCGTGGCAAGGCTGCGCGGGATGAGGTAGTTGCGGGCGTACCCGTCCTTCACCTCGACGACGTCACCCGGGGCACCGAGTCCGGTGACCTCGTGGGTCAGGATGATCTTGGCCATGAGAGTCTCCTTTCTCAGCGAGCCGACGACGAGTACGGCAGCAGGGCCATCTCGCGGGCGTTCTTGACGGCGCGTGCGATCGCACGCTGCTCCTGGACGGACACACCGGTCACCCGGCGAGCGCGGATCTTCCCGCGGTCGGAGATGAACTTGCGCAGGAGCGCGGTGTCCTTGTAGTCGACGACATCGATCTTCGCCGCCTTGAGGGGGTTCTGCTTCTTCTTGGGCTTGCGGACCACGGCCTTAGCCATCGTGGTGCTCCTCCTTGGTGGAGTGGAGCCCCGAGCGTTGCCGTTGCTCGGGGATGGGGGTCTTGTCTGGGGTTAGAACGGGGGCTCGTCGGAGTAGCCGCCGCCACCGGAACCACCTGCGGGCGTGGCCCACGGGTCGTCCTGCTGGCTGCTGCCACCGCCGGCGTTGCCGCCGCCCTGGCCACCGCTGTAGCCGCCGCCCCCGCCGCCGCCGAAGCTGCCGCCACCCGAACGCTGAGTCCGGGTGACCTTGGCCGTGGCGTAGCGGAGGGACGGGCCGACCTCGTCGACCTGCAGCTCGACCACCGTGCGCTTCTCACCCTCGCGGGTTTCGTACGAACGCTGGATGAGCCGGCCGGTCACGATGACGCGGGTGCCCTTGGTGAGCGACTCGGCGACCGACTCGGCCGCCTCCCGCCAGATCGAGCAGCGCATGAACAGCGTGTCGCCGTCCTTCCACTCGTTGCTCTGGCGGTCGAACGTGCGGGGGGTGGATGCCACGGTGAAGTTGGCCACCGCTGCCCCTGACGGGGTGAAGCGCAGCTCAGGGTCCCCCGTGAGGTTCCCGATCACCGTGATGACGGTCTCGCCGGCCATGCCATCTCCTCGTTCGTTCGATGTACGTCGTGTGTGGTCAGGCGCACGCTATCCGCATGCAGTGACATGCGTCAGCGGATACGCACAGACTCAGGCGTCGGCGCGAAGGACCTTGGTCCGCAGGACGACCTCGTTGAGGCCGAGCTGACGGTCGAGCTCCTTGGCAGTGGCGGGCG
>NZ_QWKP01000139.1 GCF_003470205.1 Cellulomonas rhizosphaerae | reverse complement strand
CCTTCGCCTTGTTGATGTCGTAGAGCGCGACGGTGCGGGCCGCGCCGCGCATCAGGGCTGCGTAGGCCATGGTCGAGCCCACGGCCCCCGCGCCGACGATCGCCAGCTTGGAGGTCCGGCGGGGGGTCGGACGCGGACCCAGCGGGACCTCGTCGATGTCGTCGGGCTGGGTCATCGGGCACTCCCTGTCGTGGTCCGGCTGGGCACTCGAAAGGCTATCCGGAGAACGACGACGCTGCTCACGCCCCCCGCAGTCGCTCCAGCGCGGAGACGACGGCGGCGCGGTCGGTCGTCGGCCAGAAGTCCGGCATCGACCGCGCGAGGAAGTCGCCGTAGCGCGCGGTGCGCAGCCGCGGGTCGAGCACGGCGACGACACCGCGGTCCTGCGTTCCCCGTATGAGCCGGCCGGCGCCCTGCGCGAGCAGCAGCGCCGCGTGCGTCGCCGAGACGGCCATGAACCCGTTGCCGCCCGCGGATCCCACCGCGTCCGAGCGCGCCGAACGCACGGGGTCGTCGGGCCGCGGGAACGGGATGCGGTCGATGATCACCAGGGAGCACGACGGGCCGGGCACGTCGACGCCCTGCCACAGCGAGAGCGTGCCGAACAGGCACGTGGGCTCGTCGGCCGCGAACTGGGCGACGAGCGTCGGCAGCTGGTCGTCGCCCTGCATCAGCACGGGGACGTCGAGCCGCTCGCGCATCGCGAGCGCAACCGCGTTGGCGGCGCGGCGCGAGGAGAACAGGCCCAGCGTGCGCCCGCCCGCGGCGGTGATCAACGCCTCGATCTCGTCGAGCTGCGCGTCGGTCGCGGGCTCGCGGCCCGGCGGCGGCAGGTGCTTGGCGACGTAGCAGATCCCCTGCTTGCGGTAGTCGAACGGGCTGCCGACGTCGAGCCCGTGCCACGACAGCGCGGCGGGCTTCGCCTCCCCCGACGGGCCTACGGGCTCGGCGTCCGCGCGGACCTCGAGACCGACTGCCCGGGCCACGGGGTCGAACGAGCCACCCAGGGCCAGCGTGGCGGACGTCAGCACCGCTGAGCGTCCGGACAGCAGGTGGGTGCGGATGAGCCCGTTCACGGCCAGCGGCGCCGCGTGCAGCCGCGTCATGGGCGTGCCGCGGCGGTCCTCGCTGCGCGCGCACCACAGGACGGTGTGCTTGTTGTCGTCGGGGTCGGCGGCCATCCGGTCGGCGACCTCGAACAGGATGAGCATCGCCGAGGCCGCCATCTTCAGTCCGCCCTCGGCACCGCCGCCCTTGGCGGTCGTGGTGTCGGGCTTGAGGACGCTGAGCAGCGCGCGCGAGGCGTCGCGGACGGCGGCGACCGCGGCGCGCGCCTCGTCGGGCAGCCCGCGCGGGAACCGCCCCTCGGGCATCGTCACGAGGAACGTCGCCAGCGCCTGCCCGGCCGAGTCGAGGTCCGTGGTGGGCACGCCCCCGTGCCGGCGCGCGAGGCGGGCGGCGTGCTCGATCGTCGCGAGCGAGAGCTCGGCGGTGGCCTGCGCCGTGACGCGGTCGGTGAGCTCGTGCGCCTCGTCGACCACGAGCACGTCGTGCTCGGGCAGGACGTTGGGCGAGCCCGACGCGGCGATGCCGAGCATCGCGTGGTTGGTCACCACGACGTCGGCCTCCCGGGCCAGTGCGCGGGCGCGCTCGGGGAAGCACTCGGCGAGCATCGGGCACTTGCCGCCGATGCACTCCATCGAGGTGACCGACACCTGCCGCCACGCGCGGTCGGTCACGCCGGGGACGAGGTCGTCGCGGTCGCCCGAGTCGGTCTCCTCGGCCCACTCGCGCAGCCGCACCACCTGCGCGCCGAGCGACTCGCCCGTGCCCGGGCGGTCGGTGCCGCCGAGGGCGGGGTGCTCCGCGGCGCCCGCGTTCTCGCCGAGGTCGAACAGGGTCGCGCCCTCGTCCTCGGGGTAGCCGCCCGAGACCTTGTTGATGCACACGTAGTTGTGCCAGCCCTTGAGCAGCGCGATCTTCGGCGCGCGCGGCAGTCGCGGCGCGAGCGCGTCGGCGACCAGCGGGAGGTCGCGCGTGATGACCTGTCGCTGGAGCGCGAGCGTGGCCGTGGAGACGACGACGCGCTCGTCCTCCAGCACCGAGTGCCGCACCGCGGGCACGAGGTAGCCGAGCGACTTGCCGGTGCCCGTCCCTGCCTGGACGAGCAGGTGGTCGCCGGTCTCGAGCGCGGCCGTGACCGCGAGCGCCATCTGGTGCTGACCGTCACGCCGGGCTCCGCCCAGGGCGCCCACGGCGAGGTCGAGCAGGTCGTCGACCGACGGCTCGTCCGCCCCGGCAGTGCGCGCCTGCGGAGCGGTGGAGGTGGCTTCGGTCGGGGACACCGCGTCAGCGTAGTGCGGTCCGACGACCAACCAGCGCCGCCCTGTGGGTGGAGGTGAGCGCAGTCAGACCGCGACGGCGACGTGCTGCAGCTCGGCGGCGAGGGCCTCGTCGACGCGGGCACGCAGCAGCGTGCCCTGCTCGATGTGCTCCTCGCTGTCGATGTCGCCGTGCAGGTGCACGCGGCTGACCAGGTCGCCCCGGTCGTACGGGACGACGACCTCGACGAGCACACCCGGGCGCGGCAGCTGGTCCGCGACCAGGAGCTGGAGCTCGTCGATGCCCTCGCCAGTGTGGGCCGAGACGACGATCGTGTGCAGCTCGCGCGATCGCAGCCGCGCGATCACCTCGGGCGCGGCGAGGTCGGCCTTGTTGAGCACGATGATCTCGGGCACGTCCATGGCGCCCGGGATGTCGGCCAGCACGTGCCGGACCGCGGCGATCTGGCCCTCGGGATCCGGGTGGGACGCGTCGACGACGTGCAGCAGCAGGTCCGCGTCTGCCACCTCCTCCAGCGTCGAGCGGAACGCCTCGACGAGCTGGTGCGGCAGGGCCCGGACGAAGCCGACGGTGTCGGCCAGCGTGTAGACGCGGCCGTCCGTGGTCTCCGCGCGGCGCACGGTCGGGTCCAGCGTCGCGAACAGCGCGTTCTCGACGAGCACGCCGGCGTTGGTCAGCCGGTTGAGCAGCGAGGACTTGCCCGCGTTGGTGTAGCCCGCGATCGCCACGGACGGGATCGCGTTCTTCTTGCGCGACGCGCGCTTGGTCAGTCGCGCCGGCTCCATCGCCGCGATCTCCTTGCGGAGCTTGGCCATCCGGTTGCGGATGCGGCGGCGGTCGAGCTCGATCTTGGTCTCACCGGGTCCGCGCGAGCCCATGCCGGCTCCCGCGCCGCCCACCTGGCCACCGGCCTGGCGGGACATCGACTCGCCCCAGCCGCGCAGACGCGGCAGGAGGTACTCGAGCTGCGCGAGCTCGACCTGCGCCTTGCCCTCACGGGACTTGGCGTGCTGCGCGAAGATGTCGAGGATCAGCGCGGTCCGGTCGACGACCTTGACGCGCACGATGTCCTCGAGCGAGCGGCGCTGCGACGGGGCCAGGTCGCCGTCGACGACGACGGTGTCGGCACCGACGGCGGCGACGACGGTCGCCAGCTCGGCGGCCTTGCCCGAGCCGAGGTACGTGCCCGGGTCGGGTGAGCGGCGGCGCTGGAGCATGCCGTCGAGCACCTCGGAGCCGGCGGTCTCGGCGAGGGCCGCGAGCTCGCGCAGCGAGACCTCGGCGTCGTGCACCGTGCCCGAGCCCCAGAGCCCGACGAGCACGACCTTCTCGAGCCGCAGCTGGCGGTACTCGACCTCGGTGACGTCCTCGAGCTCGGTGGACAGGCCGCGCACGCGCCGGAGGGAGGTGCGCTCCTCGAGGTCCAGCTGGTCGCCGTCGTAGGAGGAGTGGACCGTGGCGCCCGCCTGGAGGGCCGTGCCGGCCCGGGCGAGCACCCGCGCGACGACGTCGTCGGCCACCTCCTGCGCGCTGCGGGCCACCGGGGTGTCCTGCGTCTCGCGGATGGTGGGCTGCGGGTCGTTCACGCGGTTCCTCTCGTCGGACTGTGGTTCCAGGGTCGCACGCGGCACCCACCCGGTCGACCCATTTCGCTCCGAGCCGACGCCTGCCGAGCGTGCGGGAGGGCACCGGTAGGGTCGTCCGGTGACCGGGCACGACCACTACTTCACCGCGCAGCCGGCCTCGGCCGACGAGCGCCGCACGCTGACCGTCGACCTCGCGGGCCGGTCCCTGGAGGTCGAGACCGCGCCGGGCGTGTTCTCCGCCGCCCACCTCGACCACGCGACCGCCGTGCTGCTCGACGAGGTCCCGGCTCCCCCCGCTGCCGGCGACCTGCTCGACCTCGGCTGCGGCTGGGGGCCGATCGCGCTGAGCCTCGCGCTGCGCTCGCCCGCCGCCCGCGTGTGGGCCGTGGACGTCAACGAGCGCGCGCTGGACCTCGTGCGCCGCAACGCGGCGCGCCACGAGCTGGTCGGGATCACCGCGGTGTCGCCCGACGAGGTGCCCGACGACGTGCGGTTCGCCGCGATCTGGTCGAACCCGCCGATCCGGGTCGGCAAGGAGGCGCTGCACGAGCTCCTGCTGCGCTGGCTCCCCCGCCTCGCCGAGGGCGGCGAGGCCCACCTCGTGGTCGGCAAGAACCTCGGCGCCGACTCGCTGCAGCGCTGGCTGGCCGACGCGCTCGGCCTGCCCGTCGAGCGCACGGCGAGCTCGAAGGGCTTCCGCGTCCTGACCGTGCGCCGGTCGTGAGCAGGTCCGAGGCACCCGCGCCGGGAACCGTCGAGCTGCGGCCCGACGCCGCCTGGAAGGCCCTGCGCGTCACCACCTGGTGCCTGTTCGGCCTGATCTTCCTGGCCGCGTTCGAGGCGCTCGCCGTCACGACGGTCATGCCCACCGTTTCGCAGGCCCTCGACGGCGCCGACCTGTACGCGTTCGCCTTCGCAGGCACGCTCGCGGCCGGCGTGGTCGGCATGGTCGTGTCCGGCGGCTGGGCGGACCGACGAGGTCCGCGCGGGCCGCTCGCGACCGCCGTCGCACTGTTCGCCACGGGGCTGCTGCTCGCCGGGCTCGCGCCGTCCATGGAGCTGTTCGTCGCCGGGCGGCTCGTGCAGGGGCTCGGTGCGGGCGGGATCACGGTGGCCGTCTACGTCGTCGTCGCGCGGGCCTATCCCCCGCTGCTGCACCCGCGCGTGTTCGCGGGGTTCTCGGCGGCGTGGGTCGTGCCCTCGCTCGTCGGGCCGCCGCTGGCTGGTGCCGTCGCGCAGCACGTGGGCTGGCGCTGGGTGTTCCTCGGCGTCGTGGCCATCGTCGTGCCGGTCGCGCTCGTGGTGCTGGCCAACGTGGCACGGCTCGGTGCCCCCGACGAGCCCGCCGCGGGCGCGAGCGGCCGCCGGATCGCGTGGGCCTGCCTCGCGGCGGTCGCCGTGCTCGGGCTCAACCTCGCCGACCAGGCCGATGCGCCGTGGGACCTCGTCCTGGCCGCCGCCGCGACGGTCGTCGTGCTGATCGCCCTGCGCCCGCTGCTCCCTGCCGGCTCGCTCCGGCTCGCGCGCGGGCTGCCCAGCGTCGTGAGCGGCCGCGCGCTCCTGGCCGGCGCGTTCTTCGGCGCCGAGGTCTACCTGCCCTACCTGCTGACCCGCCGCTACGACTTCTCCCCGACGCTGGCCGGCGTCACGCTGACCGCGGCCGCGATCACGTGGGCTGGCGCGTCGTGGGTGCAGGGGCGGCTCGCGGGCCGGCTGGGCGACCGGGACGCGGTCCGGATCGGCACGGTGCTCGTCGTGGTCGGCGTCGGCAGCACGTGCCTCGTGACCGCGGCGCACGCCCCGGCCACGCTGCTCGTCGTGACGTGGGCCTGCTCGGGAGCCGGGATGGGGCTGAGCTACGCGCGGCAGACCGTGCTCGTGCTCGGCTACTCCCAGCCGGGCACGCAGGGCACCAACAGCTCGAGCCTGACGATCGCGGACAGCACCGGTGCGGCCTGGTCGCTCGCGGTCACGGGCCTCGTCTTCGGCGCCGCGTCGGGCCTCGACGGTCCCTTCGTCGCGACGTTCGCCTTCACCACGCTGCTCGCCGCCGGGGCGGCGCTCGTCGCGCCGCGGGTCGCGTCGCGGGGTCGTCAGCCCGCGACGGATGCGAGCACGGCCCGCACCTGAGCCAGCGTCGGCACCCCGCTCGCGCGGTGCCGGACCTCGCCGTCCGCGTCGAGCACGAGCACCGTGGGCGTCGCGTCGATCGCGAGGCGCTCGCCGAGCTCGAGGTGGTCGGCCACGTCCAGGTCGACGTACGCGACGTCGGCGGCCGTGGCCACGGCACGCTCGACGACGATCCGCGTCATGCGGCAGGGCTGGCAGAACGTGCTGGAGAACTGCACGACCGTCGCCCCCGGGCCGAGCGTGATCCCGAGGTCCTGGGCGGTCAGGGACGTCACCGCGAGCCGGCGGAGAGCGCGTCGAGGTCGACCGAGGCGTCGGCGACGAGAACCGCAGGGCCCGCGAGCTCGGCGTGACCGTCCGCCAGCGCGGTGACGCGCACCGTGCCACCAGGCACGTCGACGAACCACACGTCGGGAGCGCCTGCGCCGGCCCACGCGCGCACGGCCATCGCGGCCGCGACGGCGCCCGTACCGCACGAGCGGGTCTCGCCCACGCCGCGCTCGTGCACCCGCATCCGCACGCGTCCGACGACGACACCGTCGAGCTCCTGCTCCCCGAGCGGGACGACGAGCTCCACGTTGGTGCCCGCGGGCGGCACGGGCGTCACGACAGGAGCGCGCGTGAGGTCGGCGCCGTCGAGCTCGTCGTCGCGCAGCGCGAGGACCGTGTGCGGGTTGCCCACGTCGATGCTCAGCGCCGGCCTCGCGACGTCGAGCCCGGCGACCTGCACCTCGGCGTCGAACCCGGCCGCGACGACGGCGGCCCCACCCGGGACGGTCCAGCGGCCCATGTCGACCGCGTACCAGTCGTCGCCGCCGGCGGGTCCGTTCGGCTTGGTCACCCGACGGACGCGACGCACGCCCGCGCGGGTGCCGAGCGCGAGCTCGTCGGCCCCGTCCCACAGCCCGAGCCGCTCGAGGTAGGCGGCGAAGACGCGCACGCCATTGCCGCACATCTCGGCGATCGAGCCGTCGCCGTTGCGGTAGTCCATGAACCAGCGCGCCGCGGGCTCGTCGGCCAGCACCGCCTCGCCCTCGGGCAGCCGGCCTGAGGCGATCACCCGGATGACGCCGTCGCCGCCGAGGCCCGCGCGGCGGTCGGCGAGCTCACGCACGAGGACGTCGGTCAGGTCCACCGAGCCGTCGCGGTCGTCGAGGAGCACGAAGTCGTTCTGGGTGCCGTGGCCCTTCGTCACGCGCAGGCTCGCGGAGGTCATGAGCCCAGCGTACGGCGCGGCGCGGGGTCGTCGGTGGCCGGTCCGAGGGTGCCGGCGTCCGCCCGGGCGACGAGATCGAGGGCGCGTTCGACCAGGTCCGGGTCCTGCGCGTCGAGCCAGTGCACGCGCGGATCGCGACCGAACCAGCCCATCTGCTTGCGCGCGAGCCGGCGGGTGCCGGCCGCGGTCGCCGCGCGAGCCTCGTCAGGCGTCAGGGTGCCGTCCAGCATCGCGACGACCTCGGCGTACCCGACGGCGCGCGAGGCCGTGCGGCCGAGCCCCGCGGCCAGCAGGCCCTCGACCTCGTCGACGAGTCCCAGCGACCACATGCGGGCGACCCGGGCCTCGATCCGCTCGTCGAGCGTGGCGCGGTCGTGGTCCAGGCCGATCTGCACCGCGGGCACCTCGTAGACGTGCTGCGGCAGCGACGCCGAGTACGGGCGGCCCGTGAGGGCGATGACCTCGAGCGCGCGCACGATCCGGCGGGCGTTGCGCGGCCCGATGCCCGCGGCCGCGGTCGGGTCGACGGCCTCGAGCTCGGCGTGCAGCGCCCTCGAGCCCTCCGCCTCGACGCGCGACTCGAGCGCCTCGCGGACCGCGGCGTCGATCCCGGGGAACTCCATCGCGTCGAGCAGCGCGCGCACGTAGAGGCCCGAGCCGCCCACGGCGACCGCCCGGGCGCCCCGGGCCTCGATGGCGGCCAGCTCGGCGCGCGCGAGCGTCTGGTAGTCCGCGACCGACGCGTCCTCGTGCGGGTCCAGGACGTCGAGCAGGTGGTGCGGGATACCGCCGCGCTCGTCCGGGCGGAGCTTCGCGGTGCCGATGTCCATGCCCCGGTAGAGCTGCATCGCGTCGGCGTTGACGACCTCGCCTCCCAGTGCGGTCGCCAACGCGATGCCCAGGTCGGACTTGCCGGTCGCGGTGGGTCCGACGACGGCGACGACGAGGCTCACGAGGCCCGCCAGCCGATCGCGGCGTGCTGCGCGCCCGCGAGCACCTCGGCGTGCTCGAGGTGCCCGACGACGTCACCGTCGCCCGTGCCGAGGGAGCCCAGCAGCACCTGCCAGGGCGCCCACCCGGTCACGGCCAGGTCCCGCGCGTCCTGGAGAGCGAGGTCCGCGAGTCGGGCCTGGGCCTGCCGGGTCGGCTCGGCAAGGTCCGCAATCAGCGCCTCGTCGTAGGCCGGCGCCCGCCCGTCGTCCGCGAGCGGCGCGTCCGGGCCGTGCCGCCCGCTCGCCGAGCCCACGACGACGAGCGCGGTGGCAGCCTCGTGGACGAGCCGCGCGCCGAGGTCCGCCAGGTCAGCCAGGACAGAGTCCGGTGCGACCTCGACGACCCTCGTCGGCCCCCCGCACCCCGCCCGCGCGAGCAGGTGGAGGCCCACCGAGGCCGGGACACCGGCGAGCACGTCCGGCCCGTCGCCGACCGCGGGTGCCGGCCAGCCGAGCTGCTCGTCGCCGATCCCGGCAGCCCCCAGGGACACGACGACGCGCCCGCTCAGCTCGCGCGTCACCCGCCCGGGCGCGACGACGACGACCGCGTCGGCCCCCGCGACAGCGGCCTCCACGACCGCGAGCGCAGCGGCGCGGAGCCGCTGCGCCGGGTCGACGCGACCACCGGCGCCCGGGACGAGCAGGGCGGTGTCCGGCACGAGGGCCGCCGCGGTCAGCACGCGCGCATCTACCAGTTCTACTGCTGCTGCTGCTCGGCGATGATCCGCGCGATCTCGGCCTTCGCGGCCGCGGCGACCTCGGGGAAGCGCTCGTCGAGGCTCGTGAAGAGCGCGAGCGACGTCGAGATGGCGCAGCCGAGGTGCTGGTCGAGCTGCGCGTCCGTCAGGCCGGGCTCGTAGTCGACCGAGTGCTCGGTGTAGACGCCGAGCAGGTCGTTCTCCTCGACGCGGACGTAGACCTTGGGCCAGATCCGGCCGGCGTTCCAGTCGTTGACCAGGACGAGCGTCTGGCCGAGCTCGGAGGCCGGCAGGTTGCGCGACCAGCGGCCGCGGACCTGCAGGTACTCGGAGTCCTTGCCGAGCAGCAGGAAGTAGAAGACGTGGTCGTCCCAGCGCCCGCCGATGTCGCCGTCGTCGTCGATGCCGTAGTTGTACCCGCGCGCCTCGAGGCGCGCCTTGATGCGGTCACGGCTGACCGGGGAGAGCGCGGAGGGGCCTGCATCGTCTGCGATGGGCTCGAACGCGGACGCGGGCAGCGCGGCGGGGTCGAAGTTCGTCATGTCGGTCACCGTTCGGATCGTGGTCGTCGTGCCCCCCGACCCTAACGACCGTGACCGATCCGTGCCGCCACCGGCTCGACGTCGGACACGGCGGGTAGGGTCTGCGCATGGCTTCGAACCCGGACGGCTCGCGTCGCTGGTGGCGGCGGGGGCGGCCCACGCCCACCCCGCCGGCAGCCCCGCCCGAGGCGAGCGACGCCGAGCTGCACGACAAGGTGGCGGAGCTGCTGGCCCGCGAGCTGGGCGTCGCGGACCCCGCGACGGACAACCCCGCACCCGTCACCCCGGCCCGCATCGCCGCGTGGATGACCGACAACCAGTTCAGCTACTTCGTCGACAACGACGGCGACCTGGGCGGCCTGTGGCGCGGGCGGTTGTTCTACTTCTTCCTGTTCGGCGAAAAGGCGGAGATCCTGCAGGTCAGGGGCCAGTGGCACCGCGAGATCGCGATCGAGCGGCTCGAGGAGGTCCTCGACATCTGCAACGAGTGGAACGCGGACCGGATCTGGCCCAAGGCCTACGTGCGCGTGCGGGACAACGGCCGCGTGCACGTGGTCTCGGAGGTCGCGACCGACCTCGAGCACGGGGTCAACGACGCGCAGCTCAGCCAGATGCTCTTCTGCGGCCTGTCGACCGGCAGCATGTTCTTCGACGCGCTCGACGAGCGGTATCCCGACCCCGCGGGAGGTGCGCCGTGAGCGGGCCCGGCTGGCTCCTGCGCGTGCTCGGCGGCCTGCCGAAGCCGACGAAGACGGCGCCCGACAACGAGGACCCGGTGCGCCCGCTCACGCGCGACCGCATCGGTGACTACCTGCTCGAGCACGAGTACCGCTTCGTGGTCGACGACGACGGCGACCTCACCGGCACCTGGGACGGGAACCGCTTCTGGTTCCTGCTGCTCGGCGAGGAGGACGAGATCGTCCAGGTCCGCGGCCGCTGGCACCGCTCGCTCCCGCTCGACCAGCGCGCGGCGGTCTCGCTCGCGCTCAACGACTGGAACCGCGAGCGCATCTGGCCCAAGGCCTACGTGCGCGAGGAAGAGGGCATGCTCGCGCTCTACAGCGAGGTGTCCGCCGACTTCGAGCCGGGCGTGAGCGACCACCAACTCGCACAGGTGCTCGCGTGCGGCCTGGGCACGGGCGTGCAGATGTTCAGCACGCTCGAGGGGCTCCTGCCCGGCGACGACGCGACGCCGTCGCCGGACGTGCCGGACAACTAGGAGTCGAGCAGTCCGCCGCCGACCCAGGACCGGATCGCGGCGACGTCCGCCGGGGACAGCTCCATGCGCGCGCCCCGGCACAGGCCGATGACGTTGTCCGCCCACGCCCGGGCGCACTGCTCGGCCGACGGCGCCGTGGCCAGGTCGAGGCCGGCGAACACGATGCCGCCGAGCACGACGTTGACGGACGCACGGCCCACCGGCGCGCCGGCCGCCTGGCACGCCTCGCGCACGCGGCGAGAGGTGGCCACGCGCTCGAACGGCTCGTTGGCCAGGTCGTCGGCCAGGGCGGTCAGGAGCGTGCCGTACTGCGCGGTCGTCAGGCCCGGCGTGTCGGTCACGGCCACGACCTGGCGCGAGATGGCCGCCGAGTTCACCTGGCCGCCGGGCTGCGGCAGGTCCGCCTCGCCGAACCGCGCGGGATCCCAGACCCAGCCGGGCGCCGGCTTGGTGGCCGAGGCGACCTCGGGCACGTCGCGCGCGAGCCACGCGAGGAAGCTGCCCGCGCCGGCCCAGTTCGTCGAGGCGAGCTCGTCGTCGGCGTTCTGCGCGAGCTGGGCGACCGTCGAGGCGTGCAGCGGGCGGACCGAGGTGCGGACGCGCTGCACGACGACGGCGCGCGCCTTGGACACCGGCGCGGCGGCGGCCGCCTTGGGGGCCTTGGCCTTGCGGGGCGTGGTCGCGGGCTTCTCGGCGGGCGCCGACTCCGTCGCGCGGGCGGTGCGCGCGCGGGGTGCCTTCGCCGGCACGGTCGCCTCGCTCGCCTCCCCCGGGGCGGCCACCGTGGCCGCCGCGCGCTCGGGCAGGACCAGCTCGGCGAGCTCGTCGGCCGAGACCACGGTGTCCGCGACCGCGCGGTAGGCACCCGCGACCGGGCCTGCGGTGATGATGCTGACCCGCCGGTCCGCGGCCCGGCAGCGCAGCGCGAGGGGCGTGAAGTCGGCGTCGGCGGACGCGATGACGAACTCGTCGTAGTGCGTCACGCCGGAGATCGCGTCGACCGCGTCGAGCACGAGGTAGATGTCCGCGCTGCTCTTGCCCTGCTGGGTGAGCGACGGGCAGTCCACGACCCGGAAGCCGGCGCGCAGGAAGTTGGGCCTGAACTGCGAGAACGCCGCGGGGTTGAGGTAGCACAGGCGGACCAAGAAGCGGCGCTGGAACGGGCCGTCGGCGTCGACGCCGGCCTCGAGGCGGTCCAGCCACTGGCCGGGCTCGGTCGCGAACTGCTCGGCAGCCACGGGATCGATCCGGAGCAGGCCGAGGTAGACGTTGTCGAAGTCGACGAACAGCGCGCTGCGCAGTCGTCGGGCGGGCTCGGAGCCGGTCGTGCTGGTGGTGGTCACGGCCCCATCGTGCCCGACGCAGCGGCACGCCGCGTCGGGCACGAGGCCCCGGGCGCCCTGACGGTGCCGGTGAGCCGGACGATCCCGGCAGGATGACTTTGCCGCGAGCGCTCGTGGAACGCAGCGCGATGCTCGCGACCTTGGTGCGGTCCAGGGCCGCGGGCAGCGTGGGCCCGCACGTTCTGCGCCCAGCCGTGGCCCATCGACGTGAGCGGCCGTTCCTGTGGGCGAAGTGGGCAGGTTCAGCGTCGCGTGCCGGGCAACCCCAGGCTCACGACCCCGGCCGGGCCGCCCGTGCCGCAGGCGTCACCGGACGCGCCGTGCTCGTGCCCGTCGGCGGCCTGACGCTTCTCCCACGCGTCGCCCGCGCGGGTGCGCCGCACGACCGGGGCCGCGCCGTCCGCGACGAGGTGGTGCGGCGCCGCGTGCGTGACCTGCACGCGTACCAGGTCGCCCGGGCGGGGCGCGTCCGCACCCTGCGGCACCGCGAAGTGCACGAGCCGGTTGTCCGCGGCGCGGCCCGTGAGGCGGGCGGTCTCGCCGTCCTTGCGCCCCTCGCTCTCCGCGACCAGCACCTCGACCGCGCGCCCCACCTGCGCCTGGTTCTCCTCGAGCGAGATCTGCTGCTGCAGCGCGTGCAGCCGCTCGTAGCGCTCCTGGACGACGGCCTTGGGTAGCTGGTCGGGCAGGTCGGCGGCGGGCGTGCCGGGCCGCGGCGAGTACTGGAACGTGAACGCGGAGGCGAACCGCGACGCCTCGACCACACGCATCGTCTCGGCGAAGTCCTCCTCGGTCTCACCCGGGAAGCCGACGATGATGTCGGTCGTGATCGCCGCGTCCGGCAGCTGCGCGCGCACGCGGTCGAGGATCCCGAGGAACTTCTCGGCCCGGTAGGAGCGACGCATGGCCCGAAGGACCCGGTCCGAGCCGGACTGCAGCGGCATGTGCAGCTGCGGCATGACGGTGGGCGTCTCGGCCATCGCCTCGATGACGTCGTCGGTGAAGGCTGCCGGGTGCGGCGAGGTGAAGCGCAGGCGCTCGAGCCCCTCGATCGCGCCCGCAGCTCGCAGCAGCTTGGCGAACGCGGCGCGGTCGCCGAACTCGACGCCGTAGGAGTTCACGTTCTGGCCGAGCAGGGTGACCTCGATCGCACCCTGATCGACGAGCGCCGAGATCTCCGCGAGGATCTCCCCCGGCCGGCGGTCGCGCTCCTTGCCGCGCAGGTGCGGCACGATGCAGAAGGTGCACGTGTTGTTGCAGCCGACGCTGATCGAGACCCAGCCCGCGTAGACCGACTCGCGCCTGGTCGGCAGCGTGCTCGGGAAGACCTGCAGCGACTCGGCGATCTCGACCTCGGCGCGCTCGTTGTGCCGCGCGCGCTCGAGCAGCACCGGGAGCACGTCGAGGTTGTGGGTGCCGAACACGACGTCGACCCAGGGCGCGCGCTCGACGATCCCGGCGCGGTCCTTCTGCGCCAGGCAGCCGCCGACGGCGATCTGCATGCCCGGACGGGTCCGCTTGGTGCCCGCGAGGCGGCCGAGGTTGCCGTAGAGCTTGTCCGCCGCGTTCTCGCGGACCGCGCACGTGTTGATGACGATCACGTCGGCTGCCTCGGCGGCCGCGTCCTGCGGCGACGCCGGGACGTAGCCCGCCTGCTCGAGCATGCCCGCCATGTGCTCGGAGTCGTGGACGTTCATCTGGCAGCCGAGCGTCTTGACCAGGTACGTGCGAGCAGGCTCCGGGGCGGGGGCCGGGGCGACGGGTGCATCGAGGATCGTGGACATCACCGACAAGGGTACGACCCCGACGATCACAGGGAGGTCCGCCGATTTTTACCTGATCGTGACGTGTGGATGACCGATGCGAGTAGCCAGATCGGACAAACCCCCCTAGCGTCGTCGAATGGCAGAGACCCAGGTGAAGCCCGACGCGGCCTCCCGCCCGATCGGCGAGCCGCTCGTCGTGCTCGAGCACGTCGACAAGCACTTCGGCTCGCTCCACGTCCTCAAGGACATCAACCTTACGGTCCGCCGCGGCGAGGTCGTCGTCGTGATCGGCCCGTCCGGCAGCGGCAAGTCGACGCTGTGCCGGACCATCAACCGGCTTGAGACGATCGACTCCGGCACCATCGCGATCGACGGCACCCGGCTCCCCGAGGAGGGGCGCGCGCTGGCCCGGCTGCGGGCCGACGTCGGGATGGTCTTCCAGTCGTTCAACCTGTTCGCGCACAAGTCCGTGCTGGAGAACGTCACGCTCGGCCCGACGAAGGTCAAGGGCCTGAGCCGCGCCGCGGCCCGCACCAAGGCGAACGCGCTGCTCGAGCGCGTGGGCGTGGCCAACCAGGCCGACAAGCTCCCCGCGCAGCTCTCGGGCGGCCAGCAGCAGCGCGTGGCGATCGCCCGGGCGCTCGCGATGGACCCGCAGGTCATGCTGTTCGACGAGCCGACGTCGGCCCTCGACCCCGAGATGATCAACGAGGTCCTCGACGTCATGGTCTCCCTCGCCGCCGAGGGCATGACGATGATCGTCGTCACCCACGAGATGGGCTTCGCGCGCAAGGCCGCGCACCGCGTGGTCTTCATGGACGGCGGGCAGATCGTCGAGGAGTCCGACCCCGAGACGTTCTTCACCGCGCCCTCCTCCGAGCGCGCTCGCGACTTCCTGTCCAAGATCCTGACCCACTGACCCGAGCTCTCGACCCCACCCCCTGATGGCGACCGGTACGTACACCACACGAAAGGGATGACCATGCGAAGAGGACTCCTGGCACCCGCGCTCCTGGCGAGCGCGGCACTTGCCCTGGCCGGCTGTTCGAGCGACGACGACAGCGGCGACGACTCGAGCAGCGGCTCGGGCGGCAGCATCAAGATCGGCATCAAGTTCGACCAGCCGGGACTCGGCTACAAGGACGGCGACACCTACACGGGCTTCGACGTCGACGTCGCGACGTACGTCGCGGGCAAGCTCGGCTACGAGCCCGACAAGATCGAGTGGGTCCAGGCCCCGTCGGCGAACCGCGAGAACATGCTCTCCGGCGGCCAGGTGGACATGATCTTCGCGACCTACTCGATCACCGACGACCGCAAGAAGGTCGTCTCCTTCGCCGGCCCGTACTTCGTCGCCGGCCAGGATCTCCTGGTCGCCGCGGACGACACGTCGATCACCGGGCCGGACGACCTCGACGG
>NZ_QWKP01000138.1 GCF_003470205.1 Cellulomonas rhizosphaerae | reverse complement strand
CGCGATCCAGCCACAGCTGCGCCTCCTCGTCGACCGACTGAGGGTTCGCGTGCCGCTGCCCGTCGCGCTGCGGGGGCTGGCCGACGACCTCGACGACCCGAGCGCGGACCTCGTCGTGGCCGCCCTCGTCCTGAACGCCAAGCTGCGTGGACCAGGTCTGCGCCAGGTGCTGACGTCGCTGTCGGAGGCCGCGCGCGCCGAGCTCGAGATGCGGCAGCGGGTCACCGCGGCGCGCAGCTCGACGCGGCGGTCGGCGCAGATCGTCACGGTCTTCTCGCTCGCGGTCATGGCTCTGCTGACGGTCGTCAACCCGCAGTACGTCGAGCCGTACGGCTCGTTCCAGGGGCAGCTCGTCCTCCTTCTCATCGCCGTGCTCTTCGCGGCGGGCTTCTGGTGGATGAAGCGCCTCTCCGGCGTGGACATGCCTGCGCGCTTCCTCGTCGAGGGGGAGGAGCGATGATCCTCGCCCTGATCGCGGGTGCCGTCGTCGGCATCGGCGTGCTCATGTTCGTCCTCGTCGTCGCTCCGCCGCGCAGCCAGCCCGGTAACGCGCTGGTACGCCTCGACGTCCGACGTGCTGAGGTGCGCGAACGCGCCCAGACGCTCGCGGCAGACCCGACCCGCGCGCCCGAGGCCGACTGGATCCGGACGGTTGGACGTTCGGCCGCGGGCTTCCTGTCCCGCACAGGTGTCGAGCTCGGCCAGCTGCGGTCCGATCTCGCGGTCGTCGGCCGCACGCTCGAGGCGCACCTGGCGACGTCTGTGCTCGCTGCCGTCGTCGCGTTCTTCGTGCCGATCGCTCTAGCCACCTTCGCCGTCGCGGTCGGTGCGCCGGTCTCTCTGGCAGTGCCCTTCGCGCTCAGCCTTCTGGCCGCACTCCTGGGTGCTTGGGTTCCCAGCCTGCTCGTGCGCAGCCAGGCACGGGCGCGGCGACGCGACTTTCGGCACGTCGTCGGATCGTTCCTCGACCTCGTGGCGATGAGCCTCGCCGGAGGCCGGGGCGTACCCGAGGCACTCCAGAGCGCCTCCGAGCTCAGCGACGGGTGGGCGATGGTGCGCATCCGGAACGCGCTGGGCTCGGCCCGCTTGCACGGCCGGACGCCGTGGTCGGCACTCGGCATGCTCGGCGAGGAGCTGAGGATCGACGAGCTACGGGACCTGGCGGCCGCGCTCGCGCTGGTTGCCGAGGACGGCGCCAAGGTCCGGGACTCGCTGTCGGCGCGCGCAGGGTCGCTGCGCCGGCGCGAGCTGGCCGAGTCGGAGGGCAAGGCGGGCGAGAGCTCGCAGTCGATGCTCGTCGCGCAGCTCCTGCTCTGCCTCGGATTCCTCATCTTCCTGCTCTACCCCGCCGTGGACACAGTCTTCCAAGGCGTGTGAGCGCCGCAGGCGCCATGATCAGACGTAACGGTCGCTCCAACGAAAGGCACAGAATGTTCAGTCTCTCGCCTCACACTCCGCAGGGGTTCCTGGTCATGGAGCTGCGCCGGCGCTTCGCGCTGGCCCGCAGCACCGAGGACCGGGGAGCGTCGGCGATCGAGTGGGTGATCATCACCGGAGTCCTCGTGGCCCTGGCTGCCGCCGTCGGTCTCATCATCTTCAACCTGGTTCAGGGGCGTGCTGAGCAGATCCAGATTCCGGATGCGCCTGGCGGCGGCGGTGGCGGGGGTGGCGGCGCCCCGTGACCTGGTTGCACCGACGCTTGCGGCGCGCGGTGCGCGACCGCGAGTCCGGTGCGTCCTCGGTCGAGCTCGTGCTCTACGCGCCGCTGCTGATGCTGATCACCTTCCTGCTCGTGCAGTGCGCGCTGAGCTGGTACGGCGACTCGGTGGCTGGTGCGGCGGCCCGCGAGGCTGCACGCATCGCCCGGGTCGGCGGCGGTACACCGGCCGCGCTGGCGTCGGCGGAGAACCGTGGCGAGTCCTACGCCCGTGCGGTCGGCGGGCAGGGCCTGCGGGACGTCACCGTCACCGTCGTGCGGATCCCCGGCGACCAGGTGCGGGCGACGGTCAGCGGCCGGTCGATGGAGCTCGTGGTCGGCTTCGCCCCACGCGTGTCGGCAACGGTCGAGGGGCCGATCGAGCAGTTCAGGCCAGACCTGTGACCGGGTCGCGGGCGGGGCGGGTTCGTGACGACCGGGGGGCGATGTCCGTCGAGATCGTGATCCTCGTCCCGGCTCTGCTGCTCATCCTCATGCTCATCGTGGCGATGGGTCGGTTCGTCACAGCCCAGGGCGACGTCCGAGCCGCGACGCGCGAGGCCGTTCGCGCGGCGACGCTGGAGCGGGACCCGGCGGCTGCGGCTCGGGCAGCTCGCGACGCTGCCGAGGCGGCACTGCCGGAGTCCGCCGACTGCGGGCCGGCGACCTTGAGCGGCAACTTCGTGGCAGGAGCGACGATCACCGTGAGCCTCGACTGCTCGGTGTCGTGGGCCGGCCTCGCACCGATCGGGCTGACCGGCTCGACGACCATCAACGAGCAGAGCTCAGCTCCGCTGGACCGCTACCGTCGGACGGGAGGACCGTGATGCGCAGGCTGGACAACGACCGCGAGGCAGGCAGCGTCTCCGTCTTCGTGATCGGCCTCGTCGTGGCGCTCATGATCCTCGCCGGGCTGGTCGTCGACGGCGGCCGGGCGATCAACGCGCGCGCCGCCGCCACGGACGACGCCGAGCAGGCCGCGCGCGCCGGTGCCAACCAGATCGACGAGGGCGAGCTGCGCGGCGACGGCCGCATCGTGCTCGACAAGCCGGCAGCCCGGCAGGCCGCCGCAGACTTCCTTGCGGCTCGCGGCTACGGCCGCGGCGACGTCGAGGTGGCCGTCGACGGCGTCACCGTGAGCGTGGGCGTGGGCGACGACATCAAGACGTCCCTGCTGTCCCTGATCATGATCAACTCGTTCCACGTGACCGGTTCTGCGTCCGCTCGTGCGGCCGTCGGGATCGTCGACGAGATCGGAGGTGCACCGTGAGTGCACAGGTGCGAAGCACAGACCACAGCGGGCAGCCGCTCCCCGAGCGCGGTCCTCAGCGGTTCCAGCAAGCCGCCGGTGACATCGAGGCGACCCGTTCTCGTTGGAACGGACTGGGTGCTGCACTCGCGCTGCTCCTCCTCGTCGTCGGCGTGCCGGTGGCGCTGCTCCTGCTCGGCGGCGGGCCCCACCTGCCGACGTCGCTGCCCACGCGGGAGGACCTGTCGGGTTCGATCGGCATCGAGCAGATCATCACGGTCCTCGTCTGGATCGTCTGGCTCGCGTGGCTGCAATTCACGATCTGCGTGCTCGTCGAGCTGCGCTCGGCGGTGCGGGGGATCGGCATGCCCGCGCGCGTGCCGCTCGCCGGCCCGAGCCAGCGGGCCGCCCGGACGCTCGTCGCGGCCGTGCTCCTGCTCGTCACGGCCGCCGGTCAGGCGAACGCGGTCACGGTCGCCACCGTCGAGCACGTCTCCTCTTCGCACGTCGCGGCGGTCGCTTCCGCTGTCCCGGGCGCGCAGGCGCAGGCCGAGACGCCGGCCGCGCCGGTCCAGCAGACCGAGGGTGCCAAGACCTATCACCTCGGCGACATCGTGCTCGACGAGGACGAGGGCAAGGAGCTCGTCGGCAAGCGCGTCGCCGTCGTCAACCCGCCCGAGGGGCGCTACCACGACAACCTCTGGGACATCGCCGAGCGGCACCTGGGGGAGGGCCGCAGGTACCACGACATCTTCGAGCTCAACAAGGGGCGCGACCAGCCCGACGGTCAGGAGCTCACGCTCGCCCGGCTGATCCAGCCGGGCTGGCTGCTCGTCATGCCCGAGGACGCGACCGACGTCGAGCGCGTGACCGTGACCGAGGAGGCGCCGATCGAGGCGCCCGCCACGCCCGCCCCCGCGCCCGTCGAGCAGCAGGCACCGCCCGCCGAGGCACCGGCTGAGGCGGCTCCCGCTGCCGAGACCGGGTCCGTCACCGACGCGCAGAGCCTCGTCGGCTCGGGCCTGCTCGCGGCCGGCCTGCTGGCTGCGGTCGTCGCGCTGCGTCGCCGTCGCCGCACGCCGCAGCCGGGTCCGGACGCGACGGAGATGGAGGTCGCGCTGCGGGTCGGCGCCGACCCCGCCCGCGCCCGCCGGCTCGACACCTCGCTGCGGCACCTTGCCGGCCTGCGTGCCGCCGCCGGCCAGGAGCTCCCGGCGGTCTACGCGGCGAGCATCGACGACACGGCGCTGACCCTGTTCCTCGCCCCGGCGGACGTGCACGCGCCGGAGCCGTGGACCGCGAGCGACGACGGTCGGCAGTGGCACCTCGCGGCGGACGCACCGGTCTCCGTGCCTCGCGGGATCGCCGCGCCGTACCCCGGTCTGGTCTCGCTCGGACGGAGCCCGGAGGAGGCCGACGTGCTCGTCGACCTCGAGGCCGCCCAGGGTCCGATCAGCATCGTCGGTGACGAGACGGTCGCCCGCGAGGTCGCGACCGCGATCGCGGCGGAGCTGGTGACCAACGCATGGTCCGACGGCCTGCGCGTCACGGGTGTCGACCTGCCCGAGACGCTCGCCGAGGTCGGTGGCGAGCGCTACCGCGCGGTCGCCGACGCCGCCGACGCGCTGCCCGAGCTCGTCGCCCGGCAGCGTGACGTGCTGGGCACGAGCGTCCTGGCCGGTCGGCTGCGCCCGGGTGCGGGCATCACGCCCGAGTACCTGGTCGCGGGCAGCGCCCCCTCGGCAGCAACGGCCGAGCGGGTCGCCGAGGTCGCCACCGGCGCCGGCCGTGCACCGTGGGGCGCCGTCGTCGTCGGCGACGTGCCCGGCGCCCGGTGGCGGATCGAGGTGGACGCCGACGGCGCGGCCTCGATCGGCCTGCTGCGCCTCAGCGTCACCGCGAACCGCCTGTCCGAGCGCCGCATCGGCGCCCTGGGCGAGCTGCTGGCCCCCGCCGAGGAGCCCGTGGCGGACGAGGTCGGCGGCGTGGACATCGAGGGGCACCTCGAGCGCCCCGACCTGCCGCCGACGAACCGCGCGGTAGGCAGCGCGGACCTGTGGGCGGCGCCCGTGCGCGTGCTCGTGCTCGGCACGCCGCGGGTCGAGGCCGACGGCCCGATCGACGACGACCGGCGCGAGCTGTGCACCGAGCTCGTCGTGCACCTCGCGCTGCACCCCGAGGGCGTGCACCCCACCGTGCTCGGCGCGGCGGTCTGGCCGCGCGGCGTGACCACGGCGGTCGTCAACGCGACGGTCGCCCGCGCCCGCGACTGGCTCGGCAAGGACGCGCACGGCGCGCCGCACCTGCGGCACACGATGGACGGCAACCTCGTCCTCGGCGCCCGGGCGGTGCTCGACTGGGACGTCGTGAAGTCGCTGCTGGCCGCGTCGCGGACCGCGACGACGCGCGAGGCCGAGGCGGACGCGCTGCGCGAGGCCCTCGGCCTCGTGCGCGGCGAGACCCTCGAGGAGGTCCCGACCGGCCGGTACTCGTGGCTCGCGCGGGCGCGGCTCGAGCGGGACGCGCGCACCACCCTGGTCGATGCCGCGCACCGGCTCGCGGTCCTCAGCCTCGACGGCGACGACCCGAGCGGCGCGAGGGCGGCGGTCGAGACCGGGCTGGACGTGGCCCCGACCGACGAGCTGCTGTGGCGCGACCTGCTGCGCGCGGTCTGGCTCGAGTCCGGGCCCGACGGTGTGCGTGCGGCGGCCGACGAGATGCAGCGCGAGCTGCGTGACGCCGGTGTGCGGGAGATCTCGGCCCCGACGGCCGCGCTCCTCGAAGAGCTTGCTCCCACGGGTGGTTCCGCACGGGCCACCGGGAGTTGAGAAGTCGCCGGTTCCCCTGCCCCGTCGGAGAACTGGCGATAGCGTGAACAACAAGGGGTGGCGTCATGGGGGCGCCACTGGAAAACAAAGGAGATCTCCGTGGCGGTCGGTGCAGAACTCAGTACCCTTCAGGCGCTCCACAAGACGTTCGTGGCCAAGGCGCAGGAAGCCCACGACATCAAGACGAAGGTCGACTCCGCTCTCGAGAGTGCCGTGTGGACCGGTAAGTACTCTGAGGACTTCCGCACGGCCTGGACGGACTACCGCGCGAACCTCGACAAGCTGAACGAGGCGCTCGAGGGTGCCGCGAAGGACGTCAAGGTCAACCACAACAACATCGCGGCGGCGACCGGCGAGGGCGACCGCATCTGAGTACCGCGCATGGCGGCCCGCCCCGGCAGGGGCGGGCCGTCGTCCGTTGTTCCGAACCAGTCCGGGAGGTGACGTGCGCCTGATCCTGAGCGTTGCCGTGCCCGGTGGCGCCGACCTCGTCGACGTCGTCGCCGAGTGCGCGTCCGGCTCGCGGGTGAGCGATCTGGCGTCCGCGCTGGCGGGTGCGCTGAGGTTCGAGCAGCAGAACGTGGTGCCGCGCGGGTCCGGTCACCTGGGCGTCGTGCAGGTGGTCCGGGCCGAGCGGGACGCGTCCGTGCCGCTGTGGTGGCGTGGACGCGAGCTGGACGCGACCCAGACGGTGGAGGCCAGCCCGCTACGGCACGGTCACCTCGTCGGCCTCGGTCGTGACGTCGCCGACCCGTGGGACGAGCCGTTCGGGGCGAGCGAGATCCGGGTCGTCTCGGGCCGTGGCGCCGGGCGTGTCCACCGGCTCTCGCCGGGGCACCACTCCATCGGGTCAGGGCGGTCCGCGTCCGTCCGCCTCGAGGACGCGCCCGAGCAGGCCGTGCTCCTCGACGTCGGCGTCGACGGGTCGGTCACCGTCTCGGCCGCCGCGGACCTCGTCGGCCGCTCGATCGCCGCGCCGCTGCGGCGCCGACCGCTCGAGGGCCCGATCGTCGTGCGGTCGAAGGACGCGAGCGGCACGCCCGCCCCCGCCCGCAAGACCAAGAAGTACTCGGCGCTGCTCGCGCAGGCGCGCGGCGCGACCGCCGGCATCGAGGAGCTCGACCCCGAGGCCGACCGCCCGTTCCTGCACCTCGGTCGCCTGCCGCTGAGCACGCCACGGACCTGGGAGACCGGCGCGTCGCTCGTCGTGGGGGACACAGTCCTGGAGCTTGCCGACCACGAGCCACCGGACGCGAGCCTGTCGCCCAGCCCGGAGGGTGCGACCCTCGACTTCAACCGCCCGCCGCGGCTGCTGCCCCCGGCTCGCGCGAGCGACTTCCGGCTGCCGGCCGAGCCGCGCACGCCCGACAAGCAGGCGTTCCCGCTCATGATGATGCTGCTGCCCGTGGTCATGGGCGGCGCGATGTTCGCGATCACCGGGAGCATGTACTCGCTGATCATCATGGCGCTCTCGCCGCTCATGGCGCTGTCGAACTGGATGACGTCGCGCAAGTCGCGGCGGGGCCAGCACGTGGACGCGGTGCGGTCGTTCACCGAGCGCACCGCCCGGATCGAGGCCGACGCGTACGCCGCGCTGACGTCCGAGAGCGCCGCGCGCCGCCGCGAGCTGCCCGACCCGGCCTCCGTCCTGCTCTTCGCGACCGGACCGCGGTCGCGGCTGTGGGAGCGGCGCCGGACCGACCCGGACTGGATGCTCGCGCGCGTCGGCACGGCCGACGTGGCGAGCGAGGTGTCGCTGCGCGACCCGGCCCGCGACGACCACGACCAGATCCAGCACTGGACCTCGGCGGACGTCCCGGTCGCCGTGCCCCTCGCGCGCGTCGGCGTCACCGGGGTGGCCGGCAGCGACGAGGACCGCCGCGCCGTCGCCGGCTGGATGGTCGCGCAGGTGGCAGCGTCGCACTCGCCCGCGGACGTGACGATCGTGCTGCTGAGCGAGCCCGAGTCGGAGGCTGACTGGCGGTGGGTGCGGTGGCTCCCGCACCTGCGCCGCGACGCCGGACCGCTGGTCTCGGTCGGGAACGACGACGAGACGACCGCCCGACGCGTCGCCGAGCTGCTCGATCTCGTCGAGCGCAGGAAGGCCGCGTCCAGCAGCTCGGGCGGGTTCTCGTCGGTCGCCGACATCCTGCCGCCGCCCGTGCTCGTCGTCCTCGACGGCGCGCGCCGCATCCGCCTGCTGCCCGGCCTCGTGACCCTGCTCCGGGAGGGCCCCGCGGTCGGCGTGCTGTTCCTGTGCCTCGACGAGCAGGAGCGCCAGCTGCCCGAGGAGTGCCAGGCCGTGGTCCGGCTCGAGGGCAACGCGACGACCGTCTCGGTCGCGGGCAAGGACCCCGTCGAGGGCGTGCGCGCGGACCTCGTCGAGGGTGCGTGGCTCGAGCGCCTGAGCCGCGCGCTGTCGCCGATCCGCGACATCAGCACCGAGGACCTGTCCTCCACGCTGCCCTCGTCGTCCCGCCTGCTCGACGTCCTGCAGCTGGACCCACCCCAGGCGCACGCCGTGGCGCAGGGTTGGGCCGGGGGCGGTCGCACGACGAAGGCCGTCATCGGCGAGACCGGCGACGGCTTGTTCACGGTCGACATCAGCGCCGACGGTCCGCACGGCCTCGTCGCCGGCACGACCGGCTCGGGCAAGTCCGAGCTGCTGCAGACGCTCATCGCGTCGCTCGCGGTCGGCAACCGGCCCGACGAGATGACGTTCGTGCTCGTCGACTACAAGGGTGGCGCGGCGTTCAAGGACTGCAAGAACCTGCCGCACACCGTCGGCATGGTCACCGACCTCGACACGCACCTGACCACGCGCGCGCTCGAGAGCCTCGCCGCCGAGCTGCGCCGTCGGGAGCACCAGCTCGCGGGCGCCGGGGCCAAGGACATCGAGGACTACCTCGCCACGCGGGGTCCGCACGACGACCCCATGCCGCGCCTGCTCATCGTCATCGACGAGTTCGCCGCGCTCGTCGCCGAGCTGCCCGACTTCGTCACCGGCCTGGTCGACATCGCCCGCCGCGGGCGCTCGCTCGGTGTCCACCTGCTGCTCGCGACCCAGCGGCCGGCTGGCGTGGTCAGTGCCGAGATCAAGTCGAACACCAACCTGCGCATCGCGCTGCGGGTCACCGACCGCAACGACAGCCAGGACGTCATCGAGGGTCCCGAGGCCGCCGAGATCGCGCAGAGCCTGCCCGGCCGTGCGTACGCGAGGCTCGGACACTCGAGCCTGGCCGCGTTCCAGGCGTCGCGCGTCGGCGGACGCCCGCCGAGCGCGTCGCGCGGCGGGGCGGTCGCGGTCTCGTCGCTCGCGTGGGCCGCGCTCGGCCGCCCGGTGCGCACACCCGGGTCCACGGGCGAGGACGACGTGGAGACGCCGACCGACCTCGCGTCCCTGGTCACCGCCGTGCAGGGCGCGGCCGACCTCGCCGGGATCGCGGCGCCGCCGCCGCCGTGGCTGCCCGCGATGCCGGCCGTCGTGACGCTCGACGAGCTCGGCGAGGCGGCTGGGGGCGGGCTGCCCGACTCGCCGTTCGCGCTCCCGTACGGGCTCGTGGACCTGCCCTCGCAGCAGCGTCGCGACGTCGCGGTGCACGACGTCGCCCTCTCCGGCCACCTCGCGGTCGTCGGCGGCCCGCGCTCGGGGCGCTCGACCGCGCTGCGCACGTTCGCCGCCGCGATCGGCGAGCGGACCTCGCCGCGCGACGTGCACCTGTACGGCGTCGACTGCGGCAACAATGCGCTGCTGCCGCTCGTCGGCCTCCCGCACACGGGCGCCGTCGTCACGCGCGACCAGCCCGAGCGGCTCGCACGCCTGACCCGCCGGCTGCGCGCCGAGATCTCGCGCCGGCAGCGGTTGCTCGCCGAGCAGTCCTTCGCCGACGTGACGGAGCAGCGCGCGAACGTCGACGGCGACGAGCGCCTCCCGTACGTCGTCGTTCTCCTCGACCGCTGGGAGGGCTTCGTGCAGGCCTTCGAGGACTACGACTCCGGCATCCTGCTCGACCTGTGGACCCAGATCCTGCAGGAGGGCCCCGGCGCGGGCGTCAAGGTGATCCTCAGCGGCGACCGCAGCCTGCTCAACGGGCGCATCTCCACACTCACCGAGGACCGCGTGATGCTGCGGATGCCGGACGCGGGGGACTACTCCGCGGTCGGCATGACGCCGCGCCAGGTCCCCGGGGACATCGCCGACGGCCGCGCGTTCCGCTCGCGCGGGAGCCAAGAGGTGCAGGTCTGCGTCCTGGACGCCGAGGTCGGCGGCGCCGAGCAGGTCGCCGCGCTGCAGCGCATCGCGCGCGACGCGAGCGCTCGTGCCGGGACCGTGCCTGCCGCCCATGCGCCGTTCCGGGTCGACGACCTCCCCACGCGCATCTCGCTCGCCGACGCGAGCGCGCTCGGCACCCCGCTCGCAGCGACGGCCCTCCCGGCGGGTGTCGGGGGCGACAGCCTCACGCTGTTCGGCCTCGAGGCGGAGGAGCACGGGCCGGGCGTGCTCGTCGTCGGCCCGCGTCGTTCGGGGCGCAGCACCACGTTGCTGACGATGGCCACCTCTGCGCTGGAGCGGGGCTGGCTCGTCGGCACCGTGACGCCGCGGCGCAGCCCGCTGCGCGACCTGTCGGGAGCGTCCGGCATCGTCGGTGAGCTCACGCTCGAGTCGACGCGCGACGAGATCAAGGCGGTGCTCGACCAGCTCGTGCCCGGCGACGGCCCGCCCACGCTGCTGGTGATCGACGACCTCGAGCTGCTCGGCACGGACGGACACCTGGCCGACGCCGTGGTCGAGCACGTCGGTGCGCTGCGGGACCGCCCGGGCCTGGTCGTCGCGGGCGGGACGACCGACGAGCTGTCGGGCTCCTACCGCGGACCCGCGCCGACGCTGAAGAAGTCGCGCAGCGGTCTGCTCCTGGCGCCCGGCTCGCCGAACGACGGCGACGTCTTCGGGCTGCGGCTGCCGCGCTCGGTCATCGGCGCACCGGTCCCGGGCCGCGGCATCCTGTCGCTGGCGGGCCAGTGGCAGAGCGTGCAGGTGCCGGTGCCATGAGCGGAGGGCGCAGCAGGCAGATCTCCGAGCACACGTCGAACGAGGGAGCGGGATGACTGACCCCGACAAGGTCGAGAACCGGTACCGCGGCGCGCTGCACGGGGCGACGCCTGGCGCGCAGACCCAGGCGTCCTCGGCGGGCTCGGCGTTCTCCGCGGTGCTCAGCGCGCTGACGAACGAGGCCTGGGTCAGCACGACCGCGGACACGTTCTCGAAGGACTGCACGGACATGCAGACCAAGGCGGGCACCGCGGGCGACGACAGCGTGGCGGAGATGACGTCGCGGTACTCGCGCGAGCCCGCGAAGGTCGACCCCTCCGACTACCGAGCGACGTGGTACTGACATGGCCGTGGCAAAGATCGACGTGGCGGGCATGCAGCAGCTCGTCAACGGGTTGACCAGCGGGATCGAGACTCTCGACTCGGCGCGCAGCTCGCTGCGCACCACGCTGTCGCGCTACGACCTCGCGACCTCCGACACCCAGGGGATGCAGACGGCGGCGGACTGGGCCCGGGACGTCCTGCCCGACGCCCGTCGCCGGCTCGCCAAGGCGCAGGCGCTCGAGGGCTCGAACCCGACCTGGCCCACGGGGACGGTGCAGCTCGACGACGTCACCGACATCTCCTCGATGGCTCCGGACAAGGCGCAGCAGGCCGGGCAGGAGGCGGCCGAGGCCCTGCGTGACGGCGGCAAGCCGGACGACGACCTGATCGCCCAGATCATCGAGATGCAGGACGACCCGTACTTCGCGGCCGGGTTCGCCCACGCGCTCAGCGCCGACGAGCTCGCGGACGTCGTCATCAAGCTCGGGTACAACCGCTCCGACCAGGACGGCAGCAGCACCCAGGAGGAGCTCGACGCAGAGAACGCCTGGTACGGCATGCTCCTGAACGGCATGTCGACGACGGTCGCCACGGCGACGCGCAACACCGGGGACCTCGCGCTCCCGTCGGACTACGCGGCCAGCTGGCTCACGACCATCGAGGCGGAGGTGCCGACCTCGCCGTACTACGACGGCGGCGGCGGCCAGGTCGACCGAGCCAACGCGCTGACCGTGCTGCTCAACGCGGGCCACTACGGCACGCCGTTCCTCACCAGCATCGCGGAGGGCGTCTACGACTACGAGCGCGAGCTCGGCGACGACCGGGGCAAGGTCTGGGAGCCGCGGGGGAGCGACGACCCGAACGGTGGCGTCTACGACGCCGACGGGAAGCGCTTCCGCGACCCGCTCGCGGGGATCATGGCGGCGCTCGGGAACAACCCGGAGGCCGCGCAGGACTTCTTCGGCGGGGGCGACGACCGGAAGGTCAGCATCGACGGTCACGACCTTGTCGTCTCCGACCGGCTCGCCTACCTCGTCGTCGACCGCCGCTGGGACATCGACGCCACCAACGGCGGCGCGCTCGGGTCGGCGCTGGAGGCCGCGACGACGAAGCTCCGCAACAGCGAGGCGTCCGGCAAGCTCTCCGCGGACCTGGCCTCGCAGACGTTCGCGCTCATCGGCGACAAGACCGGCGAGGGCCAGTCCGACGGCTGGCTCGTCTTCGGCCAGCACGAGGGCTGGAAGATGTCTGACGGGCTGCGCTCGCACGTCGCGCAGATGCTCGCCTCGTACGGTGCCGACGCGTACCGCGTGATCCTCGACGACCACGACGACCTCGCGCAGGGGTGGTCGCAGCCCGGCAGCGGTGACCTGTTCGACGCGGAGATGCCCTACGGCGCCGTGCTCGACAAGGCCCTGCTCGCCAAGATCGTCGGGACCCTCGGCGAGAACCAGAACGACCTGACGCCGTTCATGACAGGGCTGTTCCAGGCGCAGAACCTCGCGGTCAACAAGGGCCTGACGGACGCGATGCTCCAGCAGCCGAACGCGGCCGCCAACTTCATCACGGGCGGCGTCAGCGACGACTCGAACCCCGCGATCACCAACGCGTCGCAGGTGATCGGCTGGACGCTGGACACCGCGTACGGCGGTGACAAGTCGGACGAGGAGTACCAGAAGAAGCGTGCCGAGGCGATCGCCGACGCCCTGAGCCTGGCCTCCGCGATCCCGTACATCCCCGAGATCAAGCCCAAGTGGCTCAAGTTCGGCGTCGATCAGGCCAAGGACGCGACCTTGGACGAGATCAGGAGCAGCGCCGCGCAGGACTCGGGTGCCACGTACACCGAGCTCAGCCAGAAGGTCCAGACGCAGCTCGCCGACGCCACGATGAACCAGCTGCTGGCGAGCGGCTACTTCGACGACGCCGCCGTCCAGGGTGCCGCCGAGCGCGGCTACGACTTCACGCCGCCACCCGCTGCGGCGATCCAGGCCGGTCCGCCCCCGCACTTCGACACCGGGTCCCAGGCGTACCAGGACTGGTACAACAAGTCGGCGATGAAGACGATCGTCGCGGAGCGTGTGATCGGCACCTACCGCGACCAGTGGGGCCTGCCGCTGTGAGGCGGGCGCCCGCGCTCGGCCTCGCGACCGCGCTGCTGCTCGGCACCCTGGTCACGGGGTGCACGTCGTCCACCAAGGAGGAACCGATGCCGACCGAGATCCCGTCGAAGCCGGCCGCTGGCGCGGACCTCGCCTGCGGGATGGATCGCGTGGACGTCGAGGCCGCCATGGGCCTCGAGATCGGCCGCGTCGAGGGCGACCTCGAGACCGCTGACGCCGACGGCAAGCGCGAGTGCGACATCTGGCCGACCGACACGAGCCTCGTCGACGGCGCCATGGTGTTCGTGAGCGTGCTGCCGGCGTCGTCGACCGAGGGCCAGAAGCTGCGCGCTGAGGTGGACGGGACCGCCACGGGCGTGACCGAGCCGTCGGTGCGGTACACGGACCTGGACGGGGCCGCGTGGAGCGGGTCGGTGGGCGCGAGCTCGGTCGTGTTCGTCGGCGACCAGGTCGTGGCGCTCACGAGCACCTGGAAGGGTGACGGGCGCGACCCGTTGAAGGACCTGCCGGCGCTCTCGTCGCAGGTGGCCGCCTCGACCGGGCTGGCTGGCTCGTGACGGCTCGACGCCGAGCAGTGCACGGAGCGTGGCAGCTCGCACCGCTGGTGGGCGCTGTGGTTCTTGTCCTCGCCACCTCCGGCTGCACGGGCGACGACGGGACGGCGACGGCCCCGGTGCCGACCACGTCGGCTTCGGTGACCCCGTCCCGTGCGCCGTCCCCGACCCCGACCGTGGTGCCGACCGCCACGGCGCCCGCGCTCGCCGACGGCTCCGACCCCGACGTCGGCATGTTCTTCACGGCGCTGCCGGACGTGACGGGCGACGAGGCCCGCGCGGCCGAGACGCTGATGCGATTCGAGGTCGAGTTCTGGCGCTCGATGACCACCGGCGCGGTGTCCTCCGCCCTGGACGACGTCGCCTCGGCCGACGTCGTCCAGATCGTGCGGAACCAGGTCGAGGGCAACAAGGACCGCAAGATCACGACGTCCGGGTCCGCCTCTGACGCCTTCGTCGACGTGAACAGCGGCACGAAGACCGTCGTGATCGACGTCTGCAACACCATGGACGATGCCGTGTTCACGAAGGGCACGAAGAAGACCACCGGGCCCGAGGCCGGCTTCGACCCCGCCATCGTGCGCATGGAGGTCGGCGAGACCCCCAAGGGGTGGCGTGTGCAGTCCTACACGGTGAGGGACGCGTGCTGAGGGCGTGGGCCGCGACCGGCGCCCTTCTGGCCGGTCTCGTCGTCGCCGCGGCAGCGCCGGCGGCAGCCGCAGATTCCGCGTGCGGCCGGACTGGCTGCGGCAGCGCGTCGAGCGGCGGCGGAACGATCACCGTCACCGTGACCGGGTACGGCGTGGTTCCCGGCGCGGGCTCGGTCGACATCGACACCACGAACATCGCCCTGCACCCGCTGTGCTGGTACCAGTCCATCGACACCGGGAAGGGATACGCCGAGTGGGTGCAGAGCCCCGCGGCTCACCAGGCCGAGCACGGGCTCGGCGGCTTCGAGGAGATCGACGGCTGGGAGGAGCACCAGGACGACGACAAGGGGCACTGGTACGGCGGCATCTGCTCCAGCGCGTACTGGCGCGAACCCACGATGGACGGCTGGGCCGAGGCGGTCGAGGCGTGGTTCGCGGACCATGAGGTCGTGTGGGTCGAGGCCGGTGACGCTCCGCCGGAGTCGCTGGTGACGCCCGAGATGCTCATGCAGGTCGCGTCGGACGCGATGGACATCGAGTCGGGAACGATCCACTGGAACCCGACCAGGGCCGGTGACGGC
>NZ_QWKP01000137.1 GCF_003470205.1 Cellulomonas rhizosphaerae | reverse complement strand
GGCCGCTCGTCGGCCCCCGCGCGCGTCGGCAACCACGCACAACCACAGGAGAAGCCCATCGTGGCCCGCAGCATCTACGTCGCCTCACCCGAGGGCGACACCGGCAAGTCGATCGTGGCCCTCGGCCTCGTGGACCTCCTGAGCAGGACGGTGCAGCGCGTCGGCGTCTTCCGCCCCGTCGCCCGGTCCACCGAGACGAAGGACTTCGTGCTCGAGCTCCTCCTCGAGCACGACGGCGTGGACCTCGCGTACGACGACTGCATCGGCGTGACCTACGAGGAGCTGCTCCCCGACCCCGAGGCCGCCCTGTCCCGGATCATCACGCGCTACCACGAGGTCGCCAAGCAGTGCGACGCCGTGGTCGTCGTCGGCACCGACTACACCGACGTCGCGGGTGCGACCGAGCTTGCCTACAACGCGCGCATCGCGGCCAACCTCGGCGCGCCCGTGGTGCTGGTCATCAACGGTCGCGGCCGGCACGCCGACGCGATCCACCAGGGCGCCTCCGTGGCCGTGGCCGAGCTGCACGCCAACCACGCGCAGGTCGCGGCGATCGTCGCGAACCGCGCGCCGAACGGCACCCTCGACGCCGTGCGCGACGAGCTCAGCACGCCCGAGATCCCCGCGTGGGCCCTCCCCGAGAGCCCGCTGCTGAGCGCGCCGACGGTCCGCCAGCTCATGGAGGCCGTGGGCGGCGAGCAGATCGGCGGCGACGACGACCTGCTGGCTCGCGAGGTGCTCGACGTGCTCGTCGGCGCGATGTCCATCGAGCACCTGCTCGACCGGCTCGCCGACGGTGCGGTCGTCATCACCCCGGGCGACCGGGCCGACGTGCTGCTCGGCCTGCTGCTGGCGCACCAGGCCGACGGCTTCCCCAACCTGGCCGGCATCATCCTCAACGGCGGTTTCCGCCCGGCACCGACGATCACCCGGCTGCTCGACGGCCTCGGCAGCCGGCTGCCGATCATCGCGACGAACCTCGGCTCGTTCCGCTCTGCGAGCGCCGCCGCCACCACGCGCGGGCGCCTCACGGCCGACTCGCAGCGCAAGATCGACACCGCGCTGGCGGTCTTCGAGCAGCACATCGACGGGCCTGCGCTGCTCGCGGCGCTCGACGTCGCGCGGCCCGAGGTCGTCACGCCGCTCATGTTCGAGTACGAGCTGCTCGACCGCGCGCGCGCCGACCGCAAGCACATCGTGCTGCCCGAGGGCACCGACGACCGCATCCTGCGGGCCGCCTCGACCCTCCTGCAGCGCGGCGTCGCACAGCTGACGCTGCTGGGCGAGGAGGCCGCGATCCGCACGCGCGCGACCGAGCTCGGCCTCGCGCTCGACGACGCGGCGGTCATCGACCCGCACGACGAGCAGTGGGTGTCCCGATTCGCCGAGGAGTACACGCAGATGCGCGCTCACAAGGGCATGACCGTCGAGCGTGCGCGCGAGATCGTCCCGTCCGTGTCGTACTTCGGCACGATGATGGTCCAGCTCGGCCTCGCCGACGGCATGGTCTCGGGCGCGGTGCACACCACGGCGCACACCATCAAGCCGTCGTTCGAGATCATCAAGACCGCGCCGGGCGTGTCTAACGTCTCGAGCGCGTTCCTCATGTGCCTCGAGGACCGCGTGCTGGTCTACGCCGACTGCGCAGTCATCCCGGACCCGACGGCCGAGCAGCTCGCGGACATCGCGATCTCGTCGGCCGGCACCGCGGAGCAGTTCGGCATCGAGCCGCGGATCGCCATGCTGTCCTACTCGACCGGCGCCTCGGGGACCGGCGCCGACGTCGACAAGGTCCGCCAGGCGACGGCCCTGGTCCGCGAGCGCCGGCCGGACCTGTCGGTCGAGGGCCCGATCCAGTACGACGCGGCCGTCGACGCCTCCGTGGCGCAGACGAAGCTGCCGGAGTCGACCGTCGCCGGGCGCGCGACCGTGTTCGTCTTCCCGGACCTGAACACGGGCAACAACACCTACAAGGCCGTGCAGCGCTCGGCAGGAGCGGTCGCGATCGGCCCGGTGCTCCAGGGCCTGCGCAAGCCCGTCAACGACCTGTCGCGCGGCGCGCTCGTGCAGGACATCGTCAACACCGTCGCGATCACCGCGATCCAGGCGCAAGCCCTCTCGGAGGAGAACCAGGCATGACCGTCCTCGTCGTCAACTCGGGCTCGTCGTCCATCAAGTACCAGCTCGTGGACCCGGTCGGCGGCGGCGCGATCGCCTCCGGCGTCGTCGAGCGCATCGGCGAGGAGACCGGCTCGCTCACCCACACGTTCGGGGGCCGCAAGGTCACGCGCACCGACCCGATCCCCGACCACGCGGCGGGTCTGCGGGCCGTGCTGGCGCTGTTCGACGAGGTCGGGCCGGACCTCGCGTCGTCCGACGTCGTGGCCGTCGGCCACCGGGTGGTGCACGGCGGGTCGGTGTTCTCGACGCCGGTGCTCGTGACCGACGAGGTCGTCGACCAGATCGAGGCGATCTCGCCGCTGGCGCCCCTGCACAACCCGGCCAACGTCACGGGCATCCGGGTGGCGCGCGAGCTGCTCCCGGACGTCCCTCACGTCGTCGTGTTCGACACCGCGTTCTTCCACGGGCTGCCCGAGGCCGCGTCGACGTACGCGATCGACCGCGACGTCGCGCGCGAGCACGGCGTGCGCCGCTACGGGTTCCACGGCACGTCGCACCACTACGTGTCCCGGCAGGTCGCGCAGTTCCTGGGCCGCCGCGTCGAGGACCTCAACACCATCGTGCTGCACCTCGGCAACGGCGCGTCCGCGTCCGCGGTCCGCGGGGGCCACGCGGTCGAGACGTCGATGGGCATGACGCCGCTCGAGGGCCTGGTCATGGGCACCAGGTCCGGCGACGTCGACCCCGCGGTGCTCATCCACCTGCAGCGCAACGCCGGCCTGTCGGTCGACGAGGTCGACGACCTGCTCAACCGCCGCTCGGGGCTCAAGGGGCTCGCGGGTGAGAACGATTTCCGCGCCCTGCACGACCTGATCTCGGACGGCGACGAGGGCGCGCAGCTCGCGCTCGACGTCTACATCCACCGGCTGCGCAAGTACATCGGCGCGTACACCGCCGTCCTCGGTCGCGTCGACGTGCTCGTGTTCACCGCGGGCGTCGGCGAGAACGACGACGTCGTCCGCGCGCTGGCCACCGCCGGGCTCGAGCCGCTGGGCCTCGAGCTGGACCCGAACCTCAACGCGGGCCGCAAGAAGGCGCCGACGATCGTCTCGCGCGACGTCAGCCGCACGACGATCGTCGTCTACCCGACGAACGAGGAGCTGGCGATCGCCCGCCAGGCGGTCGAGGTCGCCGAGGCCGCGGGCCTCACGGGCGAAGAGTCCGACGACTCCCCCGCCGCCGCGGGCCACGCCTGACCCGCTGCGCACTCACCCGGCACACCGCCGCGGTGGACGCATGGGTGTGCGACACGCCGCGCGAGCCACGGCGGGTCGCACACCCACGCGCACCCTGCCGCGGGATCGCCGCGTCGCTGCAGGGATCGTTGCATCGCACGCGCTGCAGGCATGCACGGATCCTGCAACGTTGGATGCAGCCACGCGCGTGATGAGCGACAGGGCGGCTGCCGCGTCCCGGCAGGCGGTCAGGGCAGGCGGGCTGCCTTCATCACGCGCAGCAGCTCGGTGTAGACCGTCGGCCACGTCTCGGTGCCCAGGCCGTACAAGCGGCCGAGGCCGACGCGGGGTCCACGCCCGGGAGCGAGCCGCCCGAACAGGCCGTGCGCACCGTGCTGGACCGCGACGGTCTGCAGGCGGGTGGTCTCCCACAGCCCCTCGCGCCCGTGACGCACCCCGATGCCCGACGAGCCCACGCCACCCTGCGGCGCCCCGACGGACCCCCACGTGGCGACGTACCCCTCGTTGACGTTCACGCTGCCGGCGTGGACCCGGCGCGCGAGGGCTGCTCCGCGCGCGGTGTCGGCGGTCCAGATGCTCGCGTTGAGGCCGAACTCGCTGTCGTTCATGGCCGCGACGGCCTCGTCGTCGGACGCGACGCGGTAGAGCGCGACGACCGGGCCGAACGTCTCCTCGCGCGCGAGGCGGGCCTCGGCCGGGACGTCGGTGAGGATCGTCGGCTCGTAGAACCAGGGGCCCAGGTCGGTGCGGTGCACGGCCCCGGCGAGCACGGCCGCGCCGTGCCCGATCGCGTCCTCGACGTGCTCGACCACGGTCGCGAGCTGGGCAGCCGAGGTCAGGGAACCGACGTCGAACCGGTAGTCCAGCCCGGACCCGATGCGCAGCTCGCGGGTGCGCCGGGCGAAGGCCTCGGCGAACTCGTCGAACACCTCCTCGCGCACGTAGATCCGCTCGATCGAGACGCACACCTGCCCGGTCCCGACGAAGGAGGCACGTACCGCGCCCTCGGCGACGACCTCGACGTCCACGTCCTCCGCGACGTACATGGGGTTCTTGCCGCCGAGCTCGAGCGTCGCCGGCACGAGCCGCGAGCCGGCCTGCGCGGCGACGACCCGGCCCGTGCGGGTCGAGCCCGTGAACGACACGTGGTCGACGTTCTCGACGACGGCGCCGCCGACGGACGGCCCGTCGCCCACGACGATCTGCAGCAGCCCGGCGGGCAGCCCCGCCTCCTCGAGCTGCTCGGCGGCCCACAGCGCGGTGAGCGCGGCCTGCGGATCGGGCCGCAGGATCACGGCGTTGCCCGCGACGAGCGCGGGGAGCACGTCGCCGATGGTGAGCGTGAGCGGGAAGTTCCAGGGCGCGACGATGCCGACGACGCCGACCGGGTGCCGCAGCACGCGCACCGACGTCAGGCCCGGCACGATCCCGCCGGCCCGCCGGGGCGCGAGGTAGCGCCCCGCGCGCGCGGCGTAGTGCCGCGCGACGAGCGCGATGTCGCAGATCTCCTCGAACGCCGAGACGCGGGCCTTGCCGTTCTCGAGCTGGATGAGGTCGAGCACGTCGCTCTGCCGCTCGAGCAGCAGGTCGTGGAAGCGCGAGAGCACCGCGGTGCGATCGCGCACGGGCCGGGCGGCCCACAGTCGCTGGGCGGCCCGGGCGGCACGCGCGGCGCGCACCACGTCATCGGGCGTCGACAGCGGCACGGCCGCGATCGGGGCGCCCGTGAACGGGGCGAGCGACGTGTGGGTCGCGGCGCCCGGGGAGGCGACGACGCGCGCCAGCAGCGGGCGGACGTCGTCGGGCTCGAGCACGTAGGTGGCGAGGGGGTCGGTCTCCGGGTCGTGCAGCTCGGCTGATCCGGGCCCGTGCGAGTCGTGCGCCATGCGCGCCAGGGTACGCGCGCCACCTACGCGCACCCCGCGACACCCCCAACCGCGAGAGCGCCCGAAACTCACCGAGTGCGCCCGCAACGACGGGCGCACTCGAGAGGGAGGGCGTAGCGCTCGCGGGTTCAGACGCCGAGAGTGGTGCGGACCTCCGGGTCGAGGTTCTCGACGACCGCGGCCCGGGCCGCCGCCGCGGACGGGGCCGCCAGCGCCTCGACGGCGAGCGTCGCGCACTGCGCGCTCGTGTGCCGGCGCAGCGCGTACCGCACCGCGGGCAGCGCGCCCGGCGACATCGACAGGCTCGTCACCCCCAGCCCGACGAGCACGAGCGCGAGCACGGGGTCGGAGGCCGACTCCCCGCACACGCCGACCGGCTTGCCGGTCTCGAGTCCCGCGTGCGCGGTCGCGGCCACGAGGTCGAGCACCGCGGGCTGCCACGGGTCCAGCAGGTCGGCGAGCTCGCCGCGCAGCCGGTCCGTGGCCATCGTGTACTGCGCGAGGTCGTTGGTCCCGAGCGAGACGAAGTCGACCTCCCGCAGGACCTCGTGCGCCCGCAGCGCGGCCGAGGGCACCTCGACCATCACGCCGACCTTCGCGATCCCGTGCGCGCGGGCCCGGGCGGCGAAGTCGCGGGCCTCGTCGGCCGTCGCGATCATCGGCGCCATGACCCACGGCGCCTCGCCCGTCGCGGCCTGCGCGGCGGCGAGCGCCTCGAGCTGGTGCTCGACGAGGTCCGCGTTGGTCCGCACGAGTCGGTAGCCGCGGACCCCGAGCGCGGGGTTCTCCTCGTCGGGCTGCGTCGCGAACGCGAGCGGCTTGTCGGCGCCCGCGTCGAGCGTGCGGACCACGACCTTGCGCCCGGGCAGGGCCCGCAGCGCGGCCGCGTACGCCGCGGTCTGCTCCTCGACGGTGGGCTCGGTCGACGCCTCGAGGAACAGCACCTCGGTCCGGAACAGCCCGACGCCCTCGGCGGCCGTCGTCGCGACGCGCTCGGCGTCCGCGGCGGTGCCGATGTTGGCGAGGAGCGCGACCGCCTTGCCGTCGGCCGTGGCGCCCGGCGCGGTGTCCTGCTCGAGCGCGCGCTCGACCTCGGCGCGGCGCGCGAGCGCGTCGACGAGGTCGGGCGACGGCTCGACCGTGACGGTCCCGGTCGCGGCGTCGACCGCGACGACGATGCCGTCGTCGAGCCCGGTGACGCCCGCGACCCGCACCAGGCACGGCAGGCCGAGCTGCCCGGCGATGATCGCCGTGTGACCGGTCGGGCCGCCGAGCTCGGTGACGATCGCGAGCACCTTGTCGAGGTCGAGGGCCGCGGTGTCGGCCGGCGCGAGGTCGAGCGCGACGACGACGGACGGCACCGTCAGCTCGGGCACGCCCGGGGCCGGCAGCCCCATGGCCCGCGCGACGACGCGGTCGCGCACCGAGCGCAGGTCCGTGACCCGCTCCGCGAGGTAGCCGCCGGCCTGCACGAACATCGCCGCGAACATGTCGACGACCCCGTCGATCGCCGCGACGACGGGCTCGCCCGCCCCGATGCGGGTGAGCACGCCGCTGCGCAGCGCACGGTCGTCGGCCATCTGCGCGGTCGCCGCCAGGACGTCCCGGACCGTGCCGGTGGCGCGCGACGACGCGTCCGCGAGGGCGGCCGCGACGTCCTCGAACGCCCGCGCGACGACCTCTTGCGCGTCCGCCCCGGTCACCGCGACCCCGTCGACGAGGAGCGGTGCGTCGGCCGCGACGGCCGGCACGGGCTGGACCTGGGCGACCGGCCCGACGACCCCCCGCCGCCCGACGCCGACGCCGTGCAGCTCCCCCTGAACCTGAGGGCCGGCGTCAGCGACGCTCACGGCGTCTCCGCGTCGAGGTCGGTCGCCAGCAGCTCGACGAGCTCGTCGAGCACGCGGTCGGCGTCGGGGCCGTCGGCCGCGAGCGTGACCTCCTCGCCCGACGGGACGCCGAGCGACATGACGAACAGGATGGAGCCGGCGTCCACGGGCTCGCCGCCGGAGCGGGCGATCGTGACGGGGACCCCGGAGGCCGCGACGGCCTGCGTGAAGATCATCGCGGGGCGGGCGTGCAGGCCGACGCGGGAGGCGACGGCGACGGTGCGCTCAGACATGACGGTTCCTCTCGAGGATCGAAGGTCAGGCGACGGCCGCGGCGAGCTGCGCGTCGGCAGCCTGCTCGGCCTGGACGACGGCGCTCGGACGCGCGCTCTTGAGCGCGACGACGATCGCGCAGGTCACGACCATCCCGACGGCGATCGCGATGAGCCAGCCCCAGAAGTTCGTGATCAGGGGCAGCACCCAGATGCCGCCGTGCGGTGCGCGCACCCCGGCAGCGAACGCCATGGACAGGGCACCCGCGGCGCTCGAGCCCACGAGCGAGGAGACGATGACGCGCCACGGGTCGGCGGCCGCGAACGGGATCGCGCCCTCGGAGATGAACGACGCCCCGAGCAGCCACGCGGCCTTGCCGTTCTCCCGCTCGGCGTGCGTGAACAGGCCCTTGCGGACGACGGTGGCCAGCGCCATCGCCAGCGGGGCGACCATGCCGGCGGCCATCACCGCGGCCATGATCTTGAACTGGTTGGCGTCGTTGGGCAGGTTCGGCACGGCCAGGCCGGTGATCGCGAAGGTGTAAGCAACCTTGTTGACCGGGCCGCCGAGGTCGAAGCCCATCATCGCGCCGAGCAGCGCGCCCAGGAGCACCAGGTTGTTGCCGGACAGCCCGTTGAGCCAGTCGCTCAGCCCGTCCATCGCGGCGGCGATCGGCCGGCCGATGACGACGAGCGTGATGATGCCGACGAGCAGCGAGGACAGCAGCGGCGTCACGACCACGGGCATGACCCCGCGGACGCCCTTCGGCACGTTCCACCGGCTGATCCACCAGGCCAGACCACCGGCGACGAAGCCGGTCACCAGACCACCGAGGAAGCCAGCGCCCACGGCCACCGATGCGGCGCCGCCGACGAACCCGGGCACGAGGCCGGGGCGGTCGGCGATCGCGTACGCGATGAACCCGGACAGCACCGGGACCAGGAACCCGAACGCGAGCGCACCGGTCTGGAACAGCACCGCGGACCACTGCTGCAGCGACGTCGGGTCGAAGTTCGCGACGAGGTCGGCCACCGGGATCTTGGTGACCTCGACGGCGCCGTTGCCGCCGTCCCACGCGATCCCGGCGAGCATGAAGCCGAGCGCGATGAGGATGCCGCCGGCGGCGACGAACGGGATCATGTAGCTCACGCCGGTCATCAGCCACTGCCGGATGCGGACCCCGACGCTCGCGTTGCTGTCCACCTTCGTGGCCGGCGACGTGATCGCGACCGGCGCCGCGCCGGCGGGCACGCCCGCCTCGACCGCCGCGATCGCGGAGGCCAGGACGCCCGGGGCGTCGTGCACGGCCTTCTTCACGCCCACGTCGACGAACGGCTTGCCCGCGAAGCGCTCCTTGTCCTTGACCTCGAGGTCGGCGGCGTAGATGACGCCGTCGGCCGCCGCGATGACGGCCGGGTCCAGCGGCGTGGAGCCCGCGGCCCCCTGCGTCTCGACGACGACCTCGTGGCCCGCGTCGCGGCCGGCCTGCTCGAGCGCCTCGGCGGCCATGTACGTGTGGGCGATGCCCGTGGGGCAGGAGGAGACGGCGACGAACTTCATGCTGGCACGACCTCTCGGGTGACGATCTCCGCGACGGCGGCGGCGTCGGGCGCCTCGCGGAGCGAGGTCTTGAAGGACTCGTGCACCAGGCGGCGCGCGAGGGCGGCGAGGATCTGCAGGTGGTCGCCGCCGCCCGTGTCCGGCGCGGCGATGAGGAAGACGAGCGTGGCGGGGCCGTCCGGCGCGCCCCAGTCGACGCCCTGCGTCAGCCGGCCGATGGCCAGGCTCGGGGCGGTGACGTGCGCGGAGCGGGCGTGCGGCAGGCCGATGCCGCCGGGCATCCCGGTGGCCATCTGCGCCTCGCGGGCGCGGACGTCGGCGTGGAAGCCCTCGGCGTCGGTGACGCGCCCGGCTGCGGCGAGCAGGCCGATGAGGTGGCGGGTCGCGTCGTCGCGGTCCGCGGCGGCCAGGTCGACGGCGACCAGGTCCGGGGTGATGAGTGGGGTGCTCACGTCACAGCTCCTTCGGGGTGAGTCGGGGGTCTGGTGCCTCGACGACGCGCACGGCGGCGGTGTCGATGGCGGAGGGATCCGGTACGGCGGTACCGGGCATGCGCACGGCCGCGCGCCCCCACGCGACGGCCGTGCGGAGGCGGTCGGCGGCGGAGCCGTCCGCAGACAGGAAGCCGGCGAGGGTCATGTCCCCCGCGCCGACCGTGGACAGCGGGACGAGCGGCGTGCCGCCCGCCCACCAGCTGGAGTGCTCGGTCACGAGCAGGGCGCCGTGGGCGCCGAGCGAGACGAGCACGTGCGCGGTGCCGGCGGCGATGACCTCGCGCGCCGCGTCGACGACGTCGCCGACGGTCACGAGCTCGCGCCCGACGAGCGCGGCGAGCTCCTCGTCGTTGGGCTTGAGCAGGTCGAGCACACCGGCCCGGGCGGCGCAAGCCAACGGGTCGCCCGAGGTGTCGAGCGCGAACGGGACCGAGCGCTGCGCCGCGAGAGCCGCGACCCGGACGAAGAGGTCGTCGCCCGCTCCGGCCGGGAGGCTGCCCGCGGCGACGAGCCCGCGGGCGCCCTCGTCGAGCACGGCCGCGAGCGCGTCGAGCAGCGCGGTGACCTCGCCGGGCGCGAGCGCGGGACCCGGCGCGTTCACCTTGGTGGTGGCGCCGGACCGCTCGGCGATCGTGATGTTGGTGCGCGTGTCGCCAGCCACCGGGACCGCGAGCGCCGGGACGCCCTGCGAGGCCAGCAGCTCGACGAGCCGGGCCCCGTCCGCTCCCCCGGCGGGCAGCACGGCGCGCGACGCGACGCCGTGGCGCACGAGGGCCCGCGTGACGTTGATGCCCTTGCCGCCCGGATGGACGTGCACGGCGTCGGCGCGCAGCACCTCGCCCGGCACGAGCCGATCGACGTCGAGCGCCCGGTCCAGGCTCGGGTTGGGCGTGAGCGTGACGATCATGCGCGCACCACCCGGACGCCAGCCGTCTCGAACTCGTCGACGAGCTCGACCGCGGCGCCCGAGTCGGTGATCAGCGTGTCGACGGCCTCGAGGTCCGCGACGTGCGCGAAGTCGGTCCGGCCGAGCTTGGTGTGGTCGGCGACGACGACCGTGCGCCGGGCGGCCGCGATGAGGGCCCGCTTCACGGCGGCCTCGGCGAGGTCCGGCGTGCTCAGCCCGTTCTCGACGCTGATCCCGTTGGTGCCGACGAACGCGACGTCGGCGCGGATCTCGGTGAGCGCCGCGAGTGCCCAGGAGCCGACCGCGGCGAGCGTCCGGCCGCGGACCGTGCCGCCGACGAGGTGCAGCGTGATGTTGGGGCGCGACGCGAGCACGGTCGCGACCGGCAGCGCGTGGGTGACGACGATGAGGTCACGGTCGTTCGGGAGCAGCTCGGCGAGGCGCACCGTCGTGGTGCCGGCGTCGAGGATGACCGCGCCGCCGTCGGGCAGCTCGTCGAGCGCCGCCTTGGCGATCCGCTCCTTCTCCCCCGACAGGATACCCTCGCGGTCGGCGATGCCGGGCTCGAAGCCCAGCCGCTCGACCGGGATGGCCCCGCCGTGCACGCGGCGCACGAGGCCGTGGCGCTCGAGCGCGGTCAGGTCGCGGCGGATGGTCTCGGGCGTGACGTCGAGCTCGAGAGCGAGCGCGGCGACGTCGACCCGGCCTGCGGCGCGAGCCGTGGCGAGGATCTGCTGGTGACGCTCCGGTGCGTACACGACGACTCCGATGTCTCAGTGCGTACAGCGGCCGGTCCGTTCCGGCCTTCTGAGCACGAGAGTGGACCCGAAACGGACACATGTCAAGAGATACGGGCCGATTCAAACATTCTCGGATGTTGATTCGGACTGTGACGCATCTGGTGTTGGGTCGCCCGGGCCGACGACGTAAGGTGAGGCTCGCCTAATCGAACTCCTCTCATCGACTCTGAGGAACACCATGCGCTCCGCACTCTCGCGTCCCGCCCGGTTCGCCGCGCTCGCCGCCGTCGCCGCCCTCGCCCTCACGGCCTGCTCGTCGGGCGACGACACGCCCGCGCCCGCCGCGACCTCGTCGGACACCTCGTCCGCGTCGGCCGCCGCCTTCCCGATCACGCTGAAGAACACCTTCGGCGAGACGACCATCGACAAGCAGCCCGAGCGGGTCGCGAGCATCGCCTGGGGGAACCAGGACGTCCCGATCGCGCTCGGCGTGGTCCCGGTCGGCTTCGCCAAGGCGAACTACGGCGACGACGACGGCGACGGCGTGCTGCCGTGGGCCTTCGACGCGCTCACGGCGCTCGGGGCGACCGGCGACAAGCTCCCGAAGCTCTTCGACGAGACCGACGGCGTGGACTTCGAGGGTGTCAACGACACGACGCCCGACGTCGTCCTGGCGGCGCAGTCCGGCCTGACCAAGGAGGACTGGACGACGCTGTCCCAGATCGCTCCGACGGTCTCGTTCCCGACCGTCGCGTGGGGCACGAACTGGCGCGACATGGCGCTCGTCGACGGCGAGGCCATCGGCAAGAAGGCCGAGGCGCAGGCCAAGATCGGCGAGATCGAGAAGCAGATCGAGGCCGCCCTGGCCACCCGCCCCGACATCGCCAGCAAGACCTTCGTCTACACGGCGGCGGACGCGTCCGACAAGAGCAAGCTCTGGATCTACACCGGTGTCGACGCCCGCGTGCAGTACGTCGAGGACTTCGGCATGACGGTGGCTCCCTCCGTCGCCTCCTTCACCGAGCTCAGCGGCTTCGGCGGGACCATCAGCTCCGAGAACGCCGACAAGCTGTCGGACGCGGACATCCTCGTCACCTACGGCGACGACACGACCCTGGCGTGGCTCCAGAAGGACCCCCTGCTGGGCAAGATCCCGGCGGTCAAGAACGGCGCGGTCGTCATCGTGCCCGACGCCACCCCGTTCGCGGCGTCGACGTCCGGCCCGACGATCCTGTCGATCCCGTGGGGCCTGGACCAGTACCTCGACCTCTTCGAGGCAGCGGCCAAGAAGGTCAAGTGACCCTGCACGCTCCCGCACCGGCACCGGCTGTCCCCGCACGGGGACGGTCGGTGTCGTTGCGCAGGCGGCGGCTGCTGGGCCTCGTCGTCTGCGCGGTCGTCCTGCTCGTCATGGTCGTCGCGTCCCTCGCGTTCGGCTCGCGCGTCGTGTCCTGGCCCGACGTGGTTGCGGGTGTGCTGCACCCCGATCCCGAGAACATCGCGCAGGCCGCCGTGCACTCCCGCATCCCCCGCACCGTCCTCGGCCTGCTGGTCGGCGCCGCGCTCGGCCTGGCCGGGGCGGTGATGCAGGGGCTGACGCGCAACCCGCTCGCGGACCCCGGGATCCTCGGCGTGAACGCGGGCGCCTCGCTGTTCGTCGTCCTCGGCATCGCGTGGCTGGGGCTGTCGAGCCTCGAGGAGTACATCTGGCTGGCGTTCGCCGGCGCCGCGCTCGCCGCGCTGCTCGTCTACACGATCGGCTCGATGGGGCGCGAGGGCGCGACCCCGCTCAAGCTCGCGCTCGCCGGCGCCGCGACCACCGCCGCGCTCGGCTCGATGGTCTCGATGGTCCTGCTGACCCGCACCGACGTGCTCGACACCTTCCGGTTCTGGCAGGTCGGCTCACTCGGCCGCGCCGACTTCGCGCAGATCGGCGAGGTCGTGCCGTTCCTCCTCGTCGGCGCCGTGCTCGCGGTCGCCTCGGCCCGCGGGCTCGACGCGCTCGCGCTCGGCGACGACCTCGCCGTCGGCCTCGGGCAGCGCACCGGGCTGGTCCGGGCCCTCGGGGCGACCGCCGCCGTGCTGCTGGCCGGCTCGGCCACGGCGATCGCCGGCCCGATCGCCTTCGTCGGCCTCGTCATGCCGCACCTGGCGCGCACGTTCACCGGTCCCAGCCACCGCTGGCTGCTGCCCTACTCGGCCGCGTTCGGCGCCGCGCTGCTCGTCGGCGCGGACGTCGTCGGCCGGATCGTCACCCGGCCGCAGGACCTCGAGGTCGGCATCATGACGGCCCTGCTGGGAGCCCCCGTGTTCATCGCGATCATCCGCCGGCAGAAGGTGCGCGAGCTGTGACCTCGACCGTCCTCGAGCGCCCCGTCGGCGCCACCGTCGCCGCAGGGCGCCGCGCCCGCTCGCGCCGCTGGCGTCGGGTCGTCGTCGTCCTCGTCGTCGCGCTGCTGGCCGTCACGCTGCTCTCGCTCTGCGTGGGCGAGCGCAGCTACTCCCCCCTCGACGTGCTGCGCGTGATCCTGGGCCAGGACGTGCCCGGTGCGTCGTTCACCGTGGGCGACCTGCGCCTGCCCCGCGCGCTGACCGGCGTGCTCGTCGGCGTCGCGTTCGGCATGGGCGGCGTGATGTTCCAGACGATGCTGCGCAACGTGCTGGCCAGCCCGGACGTCATCGGCATCAGCGCGGGATCGAGCGCCGCCGCGGTCGTCGCGATCACCGTGTTCGGCCTCAGCGGCGCCACGCTCTCGGTGGTCGCGGTCGCGTCCGGCATCGGCGTGGCGGGTCTCATCTACGCGCTGTCGTGGCGCCGCGGGGTGCACGGCACGCGGCTCATCCTCATCGGCATCGCGATCGGCGCGATGCTCGACTCGGTGATCTCCTACGCGATCTCGCGCGCCGGGATCTACGACGTCAACGAGGCGATGCGCTGGCTCACGGGCAGCCTGAACTCGGCGTTCTGGCCCGTCGTGCAGCCCCTCGCGCTCGCGCTCGTCGTCCTGGTCCCGCTCGCCACGATCCTGTCCCGCCGGCTCGGCGCGCTGCAGCTCGGCGACGACGCGTCGACCGCGCTGGGCGTGCCCGCAGACCGCAGCCGCCTCGCGCTGCTGGTCGTCGCGGTCGCGCTCGTGTCGGTCGGGACCGCCGCGGCGGGCCCGATCGCGTTCGTCGCGTTCCTCGCCGGGCCGATCGCGCACCGCCTCGTGCGCGGTGCCGGGCCCCTGCTGTGGCCCGCCGCGCTCGTCGGCGCGCTGCTCGTCCTCGTCGGCGACTTCGCCGGGCAGCACCTGCTCGGCCTACGGTTCCCCGTGGGCGTCGTCACCGGCGTGCTCGGCGCCCCCTACCTGCTCTGGCTCCTGGCCAGGTCGAACCGCACGGGAGGATCCCTGTGAAGCACACGCTGGCCGTCGAGGCCGCGACGCTGGGCTACGACGACCGCGTCGTGGTCCAGGACATGACCCTGGAGATCCCGCAGGGACGGATCACGACGATCGTCGGCGCCAACGCGTGCGGCAAGTCGACCCTGCTGCGCGCGATGGCCCGCCTACTGCGCCCGTCGGCCGGTCGCGTGCTGCTCGACGGCACGCCGATCGACGACCTGCCCTCGCGCGAGGTCGCCACCATCCTCGGGCTGCTGCCGCAGACGCCGATCAGCCCCGAGGGCATCGCGGTGGCGGACCTCGTCGGACGTGGGCGCTACCCGCACCAGGGCTGGTTCCGGCGCTGGACGGCGGAGGACGACGCGGCCGTCGAGGAGGCGCTGCGCACGACCGACACGCTCGACCTCGCGGACCGCCCGGTCGACGAGCTGTCCGGCGGCCAGCGGCAGCGCGTGTGGATCGCCATGGCACTCGCGCAGCAGACCGACGTGCTGCTGCTCGACGAGCCGACGACGTTCCTCGAC
>NZ_QWKP01000136.1 GCF_003470205.1 Cellulomonas rhizosphaerae | reverse complement strand
GGCCAGCGCACCGGGCAGACCGTGTACACCTACTCGGTCAGCGCGATCGAGACGCCCGAGGAGGACCCGCTGCCGTCGCCGAGCGCGACCGCCCGCGGGCCGGTCGTCAGCGCCGGCAACCTCGGACCGCTGCGCGCGTTCACGCTCACCGAGTTCGACGGCCGCCAGTGGACCCCCACGGCACCCACGTCGACCGGGGACGTCACGCCCGGCATCCTGCTCGCCTCGGACCCGTCGATCGCGGGCCAGGCCCCCAGCGCCGACCGCGGCACGCTCGCCCAGGTCGACGTCAAGGTCGGCGCCCTCGACGAGACCCGGCTGCCCATCGGCATCTTCCCGCGCGCGGTCGACGTGCCCGGCAACTGGCAGTACGACGGCCTGCGCGACGAGGTCTTCGGCTCGCGCGGCACCTCGCAGGGGATGCAGTACTCGATGGTCGTGGAGATGCCGAACCTCACCTCGGCCGAGCTCGAGAACGCGTCGACGCCTCCCCCGGCGGACTCCGCCGGCTCGGGCGTCCTCGACGTGCCCCAGACCTCGCACACCGAGGACATCGCCGCGCTCGCCGCCGAGGTCACCGAGGGCGCGACGACCCCGTACAAGCAGGCGATGGCGCTGCAGACGTACTTCCGTTCGGCCGCCAACTTCACCTACGACACCCGCGTCGCGCCCGCCCAGAGCGACGACGCCGTGTGGGACTTCCTGCAGGACACCCACGGGTACTGCGTGCAGTTCGCCACGTCGATGACGATCATGGCCCGCACGCTCGGCATCCCCGCCCGGGTGGGCATCGGCTTCCTGCCCGGCTCGTCGGACGGCGACGACTCGTTCGTCGTCACCGGCAAGCAGGCGCACGCGTGGCCCGAGCTGTACTTCGGACCCGAGCTCGGCTGGGTGCGGTTCGAGCCGACGCCCGCCGTGCAGTCCGGCGCCCCGCCCGTGTGGAGCGACCCGTTCCGCGCCGCCCCGGCCGGCCCGGGACCGGACCAGATCCCGACTTCCGCGGCGACCGAGCCGGGCTCGGCGGCCACGCAGGAGCCCGGAACGTCGACGAACACCCCCGGGACTGTCTCGTCGACGTCCTGGGTGCCGGTCGCGGTGACCGTGATCGTCGTGATGCTGCTCGCCGGCATCGCCGGGTTCGTGGCGCTGGCTCACCGCCGGCGGCGGCGCGTGGACCTCACGCCCGAGGCCGCGTGGGCGCGCCTGCGCCGCGGGCTGGGCTCGCGCGGGGTGCGGTGGAGCGATGCGACCACGCCCCGTGCGGCGGTCTCGCTCATCCAGGAGCAGCTGCTCGCCCGGACGGGCTCGACGCTCGAGGGCGTGAGCGACCGGAGCCTCGCGTCCCTGTCACGGGTGGTCGAGCAGGACCGCTACGCGCCGGTCGCGCCGGACGTCGAGCCGGCGACGCTCGAGGGGTGGGTCCGCGACATCACGGACGCCGTGGGAACGCTGATCAGCGACCGCCCTCGCCGCGACGCTTCTCCCACCGCTCCTCGAGCCGGGTCATGAAGCCCGCGCGCTGACGACGCTGCGCGGGACGCTGCTGCACCGAGCCGTCGCCGGCGACGACTCCCTGCGGTCCGGAGCGTCCGCGGTGACGGCCCGGGTTGGCGAAAGCGAAGGCGACGGCCGCGAACATGACGACGAAGCCGAGCACTCCCAGCAAGGGGATGCTGCCGGCGGCGCCGAAGACGAGCAGCAGCAGGCCGACGATCACGCCGACCGACGCGATCACGTACCGTCCGACCGCTCGGTGTCCGCTCTGGGTGAGCGTGTTGGCGAGCCGCGGGTCGTCTGATGTGAGCTGACGCTCCATCTGTTCGAGGACGCGCTGCTCGTACTCGGAGAGTGGCATCCCGACTCCTGTCGAACCTGGTGGATCCGTATCAGGATCAGGATAGATCGGCTGGCACGAAGGTGGTAGCCAGACGGGTGCCCGAGGGCCTCCCAGATGCCGCACCTGCGTGAATTGCGGCCTTTCCGAAACGTTCTCGCACCGAGTCCATCGCCAGCTCGGCCTCACGGCGGGTCGCGAACCCGTGCGCCGGGCCGCCCGTCCCGCGGGTGACGGGCTCCGCCGACGCTTCCTCGAGGGTCGGCTGACGCACGGTCTCGGCTGCAGGCCCGAGCCCCTCGACGCGGACGCCGATCAGCCGCACGGGCAGCCCGCCGAGGTCCGCCGCGGCGAGCAGCTCGCGTGCGGCGAGGTAGATCTCCCGGCCTACGTCGGTGGGCGTGGCGAGCGTGCGCGACCGCGTCAGCGTCCGGAAGTCCGAGGTGCGGACCTTGACGCTGACCGTCCGCCCGACCATCGATCCGGCCCGCAGCCGTGCCGCGCACCGGTCGGCGAGCTCGAGCGCCTTGTCCTGCACGACCGTGAGGTTCGCGACGTCCTGCGCGAACGTCTCCTCGGCACCGACCGACTTCTCTACCCGGCCCGGGCTCACCGGCCGCGGGTCACGCCCCCACGCCAGGTCGTGCAGGTGTGCGCCCGCGACCTTCCCGACGGCCCGCTGGACGGTCGCCACGTCGCTCGCGGCGAGCTCGGCGACCGAGTCGATGCCCCACCGGGCGAGCGCCGCCTCGGTCCGCTCCCCGACGCCCCACAAGGCACCGACGGGAAGGGCGTGCAGGAAGTCGACCGTCGCGGCGCGCGGCACGAGCATCACACCGTCCGGCTTGGCGTGGCTCGACGCGAGCTTCGCCACGAACTTGGTCGACGCGATGCCGACCGAGCACGCGATCCCGAATTGCGCCTGGACCCGGGACCGGATCAGCGCGGCGATCACGGTCGGCGGCCCCAACCGGCGCCGGGCGCCGGCGACGTCGAGGAACGCCTCGTCGATGCTCACCTGCTCGACCAGGGCCGTCACGTCGCCCAGGATCTCCATGACCCCCACGGAGACCTCGTGGTACGCGTGGTGGTCCGGCGGCACGACGACCGCCTGCGGGCACGTTCGTAGCGCGACGCTCATGGGCATCGCCGAGTGCACCCCGAACGCACGAGCCTCGTACGTCGCGGCCAGCACCACCCCGCGCTGCGCTCCCCCGACGATCACCGGCAGACCGCGCAGCTGCGGCCTGCGCGCGAGCTCGACCGACGCGAAGAACGCGTCCATGTCGACGTGCAGGATCGAGCAGCCGTCCTCCTCGCTGCCCCAGTCGCGCCGCGCCGCCGCGGCCCGCGGGCCCCGGCTCACGACGCCCTCACGGCGAGCATGGCCGCGCGACCGCTGACGGGGTAGGGCGAGCCGCCCTGCCCCGCCATCACCAGGCTCCGCGCCGCGTCCACGAAGTCCTCCGCAGCGCACAGCGTCTGCTCGGCGCGATCGGGCGTCACGGCCTCGAACCTGCCGGCCTCGACCGCCGATCGCGTGGACGCGCCGGCGGCGAAGTAGTCCGTCCACTCGTCCAGCTCGGGCGCGACCTGGTGCAGCATCGCCCACACGGTCCGCGGCGGACGGCGACCGCCCGGCGTGCCGCGGCTGGCGACCACTGCCGCGCCGGCCCGCAGTGCCGCGAGGTGCGCGTGGCTGAACTGCTCCCACGCCTCCGAGGAGTACTGCGCCGCGAGCAGCTCGGTGTCGGCGCGCTGCACCAGCTCACGGGCGCGCGGCGAGACCGGGGCACGGGGCACGGAGGCGGGCCGCCTGTCGTCGGCGTCCTGCGACTGCACCAGCGACTGCGCCACCACGTCGAGCTGACTCATGGCCCCACCTCCTCTCCCCATCATCGAACATCTGTTCGAGTCCGTCAACACCGCCTCGCCGAACGCCGTACCGTGGCTGCCATGGCTGCCCGTGACCGCTCTGCGCGACGCCCGTCAGCCTCCCACCGAGCACCCACACGCCCCGGCGCGCGGGCACCGTGGCCCGACGGCCCCGTGGCCATCCCGACGGGCACCGTCGAGCTCGTGCGCGACCCGGACGACCCTCACGGCGTGACGGTCCTGGTCAACGGGGTGCCGAGCTCGTACCTCGACCTGGCCGACCCGGCGGCGCTGGCGTTCGAGTACATGCAGCAGATGGCGCTCGTGCTGGACCGGCTCGACGACGGCACGCAGCCGATCGACGTCGTGCACCTGGGCGCCGCGGGCTGCGCACTGGCTCGCGCCGTGCACGCGCGGCGGCCAGGCTCGAGGCAGGTCGCGGTCGAGCTCGACGCCGCGCTGCCCGAGCTCGTGCGCGGCTGGTTCGACCTGCCGCGCTCCCCCGCGCTGCGCATCCGCGCGGGCGATGCGCGCGAGCAGCTCGCGGCGATGCCGGACGCGAGCGCCGACGTCGTCGTCCGCGACGTCTTCGCCGGCTCGACCACGCCGGCGCACGTCGTGACCCGCGAGATGGCGGGCGAGGTCGTGCGCGTGCTGCGCCCAGGGGGCGTCTACCTCGTCAACTGCGCCGACCGGCCGCCTCTGGCCGCGGCCCGCTCCGAGTGCGCGACGCTCGCGGACGCGTTCGGCGACGTCGCGGCGGTCGCCGAGCCCGGGATCCTGCGCGGCCGGGGGTACGGCAACCTGGTGCTCGTCGGGACCGACCGCACCGACCTGCTCGGGTCCGCGGCGCTCGCCCGTGCCGTGCGCAGCCTGCCCGCGCCCGCGCGCCTGCTGCACGGCGAGGAGCTCGCGGCATTCGTCGGCCGGGCGCCTGTGCTGAGGGACCCGGAGACGCCGTAGGGCCGCCTCCCACACGGGGAGACGGCCCGACGGACCTCACCGACCGATCGGTCGGCGGACGCGATTCAGAGCGGGGTGACGTTCTCCGCCTGCGGGCCCTTGGGGCCCTGCGTGATGTCGAACTCGACACGCTGGCCCTCGTCGAGGCTGCGGTAGCCCTGGGTCGCGATCGCGGAGTAGTGGACGAAGACGTCGGCACCGCCGCCGTCCTGGGCGATGAACCCGAAGCCCTTCTCGGAGTTGAACCACTTCACTGCGCCCTGGGCCATGTCTTGCTTCCTTCTGTCTTACCGGTGACGACGACGGACCGGCTCCGTGTCGTGCTGCGGTCACCCGCAACGCGCAAATGTTTGCACGTGCGACGTGGCCGGCGCCACGGTTTCGTCCGCCGAACTCCCATGGTTCGACAACGATTGGGTAAACGTCACACGGTCGGGTCGTCGCCCTGCTGCGCGAGGAACCGCTCGAACTCGGCTCCGAGCTCGTCCGCGGTCGGCAGGTCCGCCGATCGCGCGAGCAGGCTGCCACGGCCGGAGCTGCGGGCGAACGCGTCGTACTGCTCCTCGAGCGCGTGCACCACGCCCGCGACGTCCTCGTTGTCCGCCACCTGCCGCTCGATCTCCGCAGTCGCATCCGTCGCGGCGGCGGTGAGCGCGTCGGTCCGCAGCTCCAGGCCGGTCGCACGCTCGACCGCGTGCAGCGCCGCGATGCTCGCCTGCGGGTAGGACGACTGCGTGAGGTAGTGCGGAACGTGCACCGCGAAGCCCATGGCGTCGTGCCCGGACTCCCCCAGTCGCAGCTCGAGCAGCGAGCTCGCGCTCGCCGGGACCTGCACCGTGCCGAACCACGACGGGTGGTCGGCGACGAGCTCGGGGCGCGTGGCGTGCGCGGTCACCGACGCCGGTCGCGTGTGCGGGATGCCCATGGGGATGCCGTGCAGCCCGATGGTCAGCGAGACGTCGAAGCGCTCGACGATCTGGCGCACCGCGGCGACGTACCGCTCCCACTGCACGTCGGGCTCGGAGCCGTGCATGAGCAGGAACGGGGTGCCCGCGGCGTCCTGGACGAGGTCGACGACCAGCTCGGGCTCGTCGTACGACGACCACGTGGTGGCGTCGAACGTCATGGTCGGGCGGCGCGACCGGTAGTCGACGAGCTGGTCGGTGTCGAACGACGCGAGCCGCGTGCTCGTCAGCTCCTCCGAGAGGTGCTCGGCCGCGAGCTGGCCCGCGTTGCCGGCGTCGATGAACCCCCGCACGGCGTGCACGAGGACCGGTCCGGGGCCGCTCGCGGTCCGGGCGTCGAGCTCGGCAGCGACCTCAGGGACGACCTCGTAGATCTCGCTCGGGTCCAGCATGCGTGGGCACGCACCTCTCGTTCGTCCTGGGACCGCAGGGTCCCGTGCCGTCGGGGTCGGCACACCTGCGTCAACACGAGTCGGCGGCCCCCTCTTCCCGAGGGGGCCGCCGACTTTGTTCGCTGTGAGCGGGACGTCAGCGCGACGTCAGCGGGAGGGCAGCCGCACGACCTCGACGAAGAACTCGTCGATCTGGCGCACCACGTCGATGAACCGGTCGAAGTCGACCGGCTTGGTGACGTAGGCGTTGGCGTGCAGCGAGTAGCTGCGCACCACGTCCTCCTCAGCCTCGCTCGTGGTCAGCACGACGACGGGGATCGCCCGCAGCCGGTCGTCGGCCTTGAGCGCCTCCAGCACCTCGCGACCGTCCATCCGCGGCAGGTTGAGGTCGAGCAGGATGAGGTCGGGCGTGGGGGCGTCGGCGTGCTCGCCCTCCTTGCGCAGGAACTCGAGCGCGCTGACGCCGTCCGAGACGACCGAGAGCCGGTTGGCCACCTTGTGCTCCGCGAACGCCTCGCGCGTCATCAGGACGTCGCCCGGGTCGTCCTCGACCAGCAGGACGTCGATGGGCTTGCGTGCTTCGGTCACTGTTCTCCTTCGACCCGGTCGGGTCAGTCGTCGGTGCCCGAGGGCAGCGTCCAGCGGATGCTGGTGCCGTCGCCCGCGGGCGGGTCGATCCAGATGTGACCGCCGTGGAACTCGACGATCTTCTTGCACAGGGCCAGGCCGATGCCCGTCCCCTCGTACACGTCCTTGGCGTGCAGCCGCTGGAAGATCACGAAGACCCGGTCCGCGTACTGCGCGTCGATGCCGATGCCGTTGTCCTGGCAGCGCAGCTCCCACTCGCCCTTCGTGGAGTCTTCCACGGGACGCGCGCTGAGGTGGATCTGCGGCACGCGATCGGGCGCGCGGAACTTCACGGCGTTCCCGACGAGGTTCTGGAACAGCTGGACGATCAGCGGGAACTCGCCCCGGATCGTCGGCAGGTCGTCGTGCGTGACCACGGCACCCGCGTCGTCGACCGCCTGCTCGAGGTTGTCGAGCGCGGCCGCGAGCGCCGCGTTGAGGTCGACGTCGGTCACCTCGCCGCCGACCCGGCCCACGCGGCTGAAGCCCAGCAGGTCCTGGATGAGCCGCTGCATGCGCTTGGCGCCGTCGACCGCGAACTCGATGTACTGGTCCGCGCGCTCGTCCATCTGCCCGCCGTAGCGCTTCTGCAGCAGCTGCGTGAAGCTCGCGACCTTACGCAGCGGCTCCTGCAGGTCGTGCGACGCGACGTAGGCGAACTGCTCGAGGTCGCGGTTGGACCGGCGCAGCTCCTCGGCCTGGTCCTCGAGCATGGCGTGCGAATCCTCGACCGCCTGGACCTGGGTCAGCAGCGCGGTGCGCATCAACTCGACGTCGCGCGCGAGGTCGGCGATCTCGCCGGGCCCGGTCGCGGTGACGGCGTGCGTGAGATCGCCGTCGGAGACGATCCGGGCGTCGGAGGCGAGCCCGTCGAGGGGCTCGACCACCCAGCGGCGCAGCGCGGTCCACAGCAGGATGCCGACCGTGACGGCCGCGATGGCCAGCAGGGCGACGACCACGGACGCGTACCGGGTCCACTGCGCGAGCTCGGCCGCCACGTCTCGGCGCACGTCACGCACCTCGTCGGTGAACGCACCGACGGACGCCCGCAGAGCGTCGAACTGCTGCTTGCCGGCCTCGACCTCGGCGGGCGTGACCGACTCGGGCCCCTCCGATCGCACCTGCGCGATGAGCGGCTCGGCGTAGTCGTCGATCCACGCGCGCGCTGCCGCGTCGGCCGCCGCCGCAGTCTCGTGCAGACGCGGCTCGCTGCTCACGCCCGACAGGTCGTCGGCGAGGGCGGTGAAGGTCGGGAGGTCCGCGACCGTGGTCGCGTACGGCTCGAGCGTGGCGTCGTCGCCCGTGAGTGCGAAGCCGCGCAGCCCGGTCTCGGCGTCGACGTACGCGACGAGGGCACGGTCGGCGCCGACGACGGCGCCGAAGATGTCCTCGGTCACGGCCGACTGCCGGTCGAAGAGCTGGGCGAACACGTACGCGGCCCCGCCGAGCAGCAGACCGAGCACCACGCCGGCGACGACGAGCAGCGTCGTCAGGCGACGGCGCAGCGTCATGCCGGTGCGCGCGGGCGCGTCGGAGGTCACCGGTCGCGCCGGTGCGCTCACGCTCACGCGCCCCACCCGAGGACGACGACGGCCGCGTCGTCGACGAGGTCGCCGCCGTGCAGCGTGCGCACGTCGTGCAGCACGCGATCGACCAGGTCGACGGGTTCGCCCTGGTCGACCAGGGCCCGGTCCACGACCGCGAGCAGGCCGGTCTTGCCGAGCCGCTCCGGGCCGCCCTCCACCGTCGCCTCGAGGAGGCCGTCGGTATACATCATGAGCCGCCAGCTCGGCCCGAGGTCCAGCACCTGCGCGTGCCATGTCCCCCCGACGGGGATGCCGAGCGCGCGCCCGCGGCGGTGCGTGGGCGGCAGCTCCGACGGCGGGCCGAGCACGAGCGGGACAGGGTGGCCGGCGAGGTACATGTCGGCGGACCCGCGGCCCGGGGCGATGACGAGCATCGCGACGGTCGTGAAGACCTCCGGACGCGCGCGCTCCGCCTCGAGGACGACCTCGAGCAGGCCGAGGATGTCGCCGGGCCGGGTGCCGGTCAGCACGAGGGTCCGCCACGCCGTACGGAGCGTCGCACCGAGCGCCGCCTCGTCGGGGCCGTGCCCGCACACGTCGCCGACGATCGCGAGCACCGTGCCGTCCGGACGCTCGACCACGTCGTAGAAGTCACCGCCGAGCACGCCGTCGCGGCCCGCGCGGTAGCCGACGCGGACCTCGAGACCCTCGTCCTTGACCAGCGGCTTGGGCAGCAGGGCGCGCTCGAGCCGGTTGGTCTCCTCGGCCCGCACCAGGCTGCGGTAGAGCTCGCGGTCGGTCGCCTCGAGCCGGCGGCGCTGGACCGCGTACCGGACCGCACGGCTCAGCTTCTGACCGTCGACCTCGTCCTTCACGAGGTAGTCCTGCGCGCCCGCGGCGACAGCCTGCACGCCCGTGTCGCCGCCCGTGAGGCCGGTCAGCACGACGACCGCGGGAGCACCGGCCGCCAGCAGCCGCTCGAGCGCGGGGATGCCGGTCGCGTCGGGCAGGCCCAGGTCGAGCAGCACGCAGTCGACGTCGAGCGACTCGACGGCCTCGTCGAGCGTCCGCACCCAGGTCAGCGAGACGTCGAGGCCCGCGTCCTGGAGGTGCTCGGAGACGAGCATCGCGTCGCCGTCGTCGTCCTCGACGAGCAGGAGGCGGATCTGGCGGTCGTCGTCGCGCGAGGACGCACGGTCACGCAGGAGGCCGGTGGTGGCCGGAACGTCCGTCACGGGCGTCCTCTCTCTCGGGCACCCCGAAGCGTACGGCTCACCCCGCGGCCCCGCTCACCAACCACCCGAACGGCCCTTCACCCGCGCTCCGCCCGGACGGCGGACGCGGGCACGGCCGGCAGGGCAGATAATGGACGGCCGCTCCGAGCGCCGTGCACGGTCCTGGGGGCGCGGCACGTGGTGAGCACGTGGTGAGCACGTGGTGAGCACGTGATGAGCAAGGTGGTCGGTGGACGGGAGAACGCGCACGTGACAGGCACGAACGACGAGCTGACCGGTGAGCAGAAGACGGTCGACGTCATGTACGGACGCCTCGACGAGCTCCGGTCGGGAACCCGCGAACGACTCGCCGAGGTCCGGCGCACCGGACCCGCGGGATCGCCGCAGAACCGCAGCGAGCGTGACGCCTTCGCGACCCTCTACGAGGACCGGCTCTCGCAGCTCGAGGCCGTCGAGGAGCGCCTCGTCTTCGGCCGCATCGACCTCGACGACGACACGCGCCGCTACATCGGGCGCATCGGGCTGACCGACGACGAGCAGACCCAGCTCCTCACCGACTGGCGCGCCCCCGCGGCACAGGCGTTCTACCGCGCGACGGCGGCCCACCCCGACGGCGTCGTCCGACGACGGCACGTCGTGACCCGCGGCCGGACCGTCACGAGCGTCGAGGACGAGGTGCTCGACCTGGACCTGCTGACCGACGAGGACGCGCAGGGGCGCCTCGACGGGCTCTCGGGCGAGGGCGCGCTGCTCGCGGGCCTGCGCGCCGGCCGCACCGGCCGGATGGGCGACATCGTCGCGACCATCCAGGGCGAGCAGGACGCGATCATCCGCTCCGAGCTCGGCGGCGCGCTCGTCGTCCAGGGTGGTCCCGGCACGGGCAAGACGGCCGTCGCGCTGCACCGGGCGGCGTACCTGCTCTACGCGCACCGCCGCACGCTCGAGCGCTCGGGCGTGCTGCTCGTGGGCCCGAGCCGCACGTTCCTGCGCTACATCGACCAGGTGCTCCCGTCGCTCGGCGAGACGGGCGTGGTCACCACGACGATCGGGGAGCTCGTGCCCGGCGTCCTCGCGTCCGGCACCGAGGACGAGGCGGTCGCCGAGCTCAAGGGCCGCGCGACGATGGCGCCGATCATCGCCCGCGCGGTGCGCGTGCGGCAGCGCGTCCCCGCCGAGTCCACGACCGTGCGGATCGACGGCGTGACGATCGTCATCCGGCCCGGCGACATCGCGGGAGCCATGCACCGCGCCCGGCGCCAGCACCGCCCGCACAACCAGGCGCGCGTGACGTTCGTGCGTGACATGCTCGGCCGCCTCGCCGACCAGTACGGCGCGCAGCTGGGCTGGGACGTCCAGCCCGACGAGCGTCAGGAGATCATCGGCGAGCTGCGCGGCAACCGCGAGGTCCGCATCGCGCTCAACCTCGCGTGGATGCCGCTCACCCCGCAGAAGCTGCTGTCCGACCTCTACTCCCGGCCGTGGCGGCTCGAGCAGGCCGCGCCGGACCTCACGTCCGAGCAGCGAGCGCTCCTCGAGCGGGACGCCGACGCTCCCTGGACCCCCGCGGACGTCCCGCTGCTCGACGAGGCCGCCGAGCTGCTCGGCGAGGACGACCAGGCCGCGCGCGCGCAGGCCCGCGTCGCGGCGGAGCAGCGCGCGACCGAGGTCGCCTACGCGCGCCAGGTGCTCGAGTCGACGGGCTCGGGCGCGCTCGTGTCCGCCGAGCTCCTCGCCGACCGCTTCGCCTCGGGCGGTCCGGCGCTGACCACGGCCGAGCGCGCGGCGAGCGACCGGTCGTGGACCTACGGCCACGTCGTGGTCGACGAGGCCCAGGAGCTGTCGGCCATGGCGTGGCGCGTGCTGCTGCGCCGCGTGCCCACCCGGTCGCTGACCATCGTCGGCGACGTCGCCCAGACGTCGGCCGCGGGCGGTGCCCGCAGCTGGCGCCGCATGCTCGACCCCGTGCTGCGCGACTCCTGGCGCCTCAACGAGCTCACCGTGAACTACCGCACGCCCGCCGCGGTGGCCGATGCCGCGGTCCGGATGGCGAAGGCCGCCGGTCTGCCCGTCAGCCCGCTGACGTCCGCGCGCGAGGTCGACGACGCGCTGCGGATCACGCGCGAGCCCGCCCGAGGGCTGCTCGACGCCGCGGCGGACTGCGCCAAGCAGGCCGTGACCGACGTGTCCGACGAGCTGGGGGCGGGCCGCGTCGCGGTCATCGCGGTCGACGCGTCCGTGCTCGCCGTGCGGGCGGCGCTGCTCGGCGCCGGCCTCGCGCCCGCGGTCGGCCAGCCGACGACCGCTGCCGACCTGGACGCTCCGCTCGTGCTGCTCACGCCGCGCGAGGCCAAGGGGCTCGAGTTCGACGCGGTCGTGCTCGTCGAGCCCGCCGACGTCCTGGCGGAGTCCGCGGGTGACCTGTACGTCGCGATGACCCGCCCGACGAGGGTGCTGCACGTGGTCCACAGCGCCGACCTGCCGGCCGGGATCGAGGCCTGAGAGCCTGTCCGCTGGTCGGACGGTGCTGTGCCCGACCCGCGGACAGGCGCACGATAGGCGCGTGCCCAAGGCCCTGTTGCTCGAGAACCTCCACCCTCAGTCGCGCGCCATCCTCGAGGAGGCCGGCTTCGACGTCGTCACCCGCACGGGTGCGCTCGACGAGCCCGAGCTGATCGAGGCGCTCGAGGGCGTCCACCTGCTCGGCATCCGCTCCAAGACCCAGGTCACGGCGGCGGCGATCGAGCAGGCCGCCGACCTGGTCTCGATCGGTGCGTTCTGCATCGGCACCAACCAGATCGACCTGGCCGCGGCCGCGTCGCGCGGCATCGCGACGTTCAACGCGCCGTTCTCCAACACGCGCTCGGTCGTCGAGATCGCGATCGCCGAGATCATCGGCCTCACGCGACGCCTGACCGAGTTCGACAAGCAGATGCACGACGGCGTCTGGAACAAGTCGGCGGTCGGCGCGCACGAGGTCCGCGGCCGCACGCTCGGCATCATCGGCTACGGCAACATCGGCACGCAGCTGTCGGTGCTCGCGGAGAACCTCGGCATGTCCGTGGTCTTCTACGACACCGCCGAGAAGCTCGCACTCGGCAACGCCCGCCGGATGCACACCCTCGACGAGCTGCTCGAGACGGCAGACGTCGTCACGCTGCACGTCGACGGGCGCTCAGGGAACGCGGGCCTGTTCGGTGCCAAGCAGATCGCCCGGATGAAGCCCGGCTCGGTGCTGATGAACCTGTCCCGCGGGTTCGTCGTCGACCCGGCCGCGCTGCGCGACGCGATCGTCTCGGGCCACCTCTCGGGTGCCGCGGTCGACGTGTTCCCGGTCGAGCCCAAGCGCAAGGGCGACCCGTTCGAGTCCGAGCTGCGCGGCCTGCCGAACGTCATCCTCACGCCGCACACGGGCGGCTCGACCGAGGAGGCCCAGGAGGCGATCGGCCAGTTCGTCGCCCACAAGCTGCGCGACTACATCGCCACCGGCTCGACGACGCTGTCGGTCAACCTGCCCAACGTGGCTCTCGACCAGTACCCGGGCGTGCACCGGCTCGCGTACCTGCACCACAACGTCCCCGGCGTGCTGGCCGGCATCAACGCGACCCTCGCCGAGCACGGCGTGAACATCGAGGGCCAGCTGCTCGCGACCCGCGGGGAGATCGGCTACGTCGTCACCGACGCCGGCTCGCCCGTCGACCCGGCGGTCGTCGCCGCCCTGTCGTCGCAGCCCGAGGCGATCCGCCTGCGCGTCCTGTCCTGACGCCGGTCCTGGCGCCCGCACGACGAAGCGGCCCGCCCCCAGCCATGGGGACGGGCCGCTTCGTCGTCGTGGATCAGGCCGAGCCGGACTTGCGCTGGAACCGCCGCTGGGACGGGCCCGCGGTCTCGGAACCGTGCACCTGACCGGTGTTCGCCGTGCCGTCCGCGGTGCGGTGGCTCGCCGTCTTCTTCCGGTCGAGCGCCTCGCGGAACTTGGCCTTGGCGTCCTCGCTCACGGCTCCTGCCTTGTCGTCCTGCGCCATGGCGTCTCCTTCGTCTCGTCGTGCCGCCCGCATCGCGCGGGCTCGACCCCAGCCTGACTGACACCGGCCCGCGGCGCCAGCGAGTTCCACGTCACGCGACGGGCAGGTGCGTGGCCCACCAGGTCAGCACGTGCTCGAACCGGGCCTTGCGGTGGCTCGGCCGGCCCGAGCGCGTGAGCTCGTGGCCCTCGCCCGGGAACAGCAGGAGCTCGGAGTGCACACCACGTCGCTTGAGCTCGACGAACCAGCGCTGCCCCTGCTCGACCGGGCAGCGCCAGTCCTGCTCGGAGTGGATCACCAGGGTCGGCGTCCGCACCGCGCCGACGTGCGCCATCGGGGACTGCGCCGCCACGGCGTCCGCGTCCTCGCCGAGGTACCCCATGCCGAAGAACCAGCCGATGTCGCTCGACCCGACGAAGCTCACCGGGTCGAGGAAGCCGCGCTCGACGATCGCGCCCGCGAACCGGTGCGTGCGCGTGGTCAGCCACGCCGTCATGTAGCCGCCGTACGAGCCGCCCATCACGCCCACGCGGTCGGCGTCGAGGGCGTCGTCGGTCAGGGCTGCATCGAGCAGCGCCAGGACGTCGTCGGCGTCGACCGTGCCGAAGCCGTTCTTGATGGCCAGTCCGTGCGCGCGGCCGTACCCCGCCGAGCCGCGCGGGTTGCCGTGCACGACCGCGTAGCCGGCCTCGACCAGCCCCTGCACCTCGTCGAACACCGCGTGCGTGTACTGCGCGAACGGTCCGCCGTGGATCAGCAGGATCGTGGGACGCGGTCCGGGGTAGCGCTCCGGGTCCGGCAGGGTCAGCCAGCCGTGCACCGGGTAGCCGTCGGGCGCGGTCGCGGTGAGCTCGGTGCCCGTGCGCACCCGGCCCGTGGCCACCAGGTCCGCCGAGAAGTCCGTGAGCGTGGTGTCCCCGACGACGAGCTCGCCCGACGAGAGCGCCGTGGCGACGACCGCGACGAGCGCTCCCCCGCCCGTACCGGCGGCCGTGACGACGACGGGCCCAGCGACCAGGTCCTCCAGCGCGCCGTCCTCACCGACGCGCACGAGGTGGACCGCTCCCCGGCGCTGGTCCGCCACGACCGGGCGGCCCTCGTGCTCGACCAGCACGTCGGAGAGCAGGTCCACGGTCTCGAGGTCGGTCAGCCGCCTCGGCGTCGCACCCTCGCTCAGGGGCAGCTCGAACAGGCCGCTCTGCGCGGCGACGAAGTCGCGGCCGGACTCGCCGACGTCCGAGCCGACGAACCACAGCACCGACCCGTCGGACGACGCGCGGATGCCGCAGACGTCGAGCGTCGCGCCCTGGTCGGCGTCGGTCAGCGCCACCGGCTCGGCGAGCTCGCGTGCGGCGACCTTGACGACGTCGCTGCGCAGGTCCTGCTCGCGGCTCGCGTGCCGGGCCATCGAGACGACGAGCGAG
>NZ_QWKP01000135.1 GCF_003470205.1 Cellulomonas rhizosphaerae | reverse complement strand
GTCCTCGAGCTCCGCCCACATGCCGGCCTGCAGCCGCCCGACCCGCACGGAGTCCGAGTGCTTGTCCTCCAGAGCGCGCGACTCCTCGACCAGTGCGCGCAGCCGCGCGAGCGCGGGCGTGTCCACCTGCAGCCACAGCCCGTCGGGCAGCAGCACGCGCGTCTCGCCGAGCGCGAAGGCGCGCAGCAGCGCGGGCACCGGCACCTCGACCCCGTTGACGACCACGCGGACCGTGAGGTCGAACCAGTCGCGGTCCTTCGACTCGGTCATGATCTCGACGGCAGCCTCGCCGGACGCCTGCCGATAGGCCGGCACCGCCTCGTCGACCACCACCTCGAGCCCCCGCACGCCCCGCAGCGACGGCACCACCTGCTCGACGAGCTCGACCGCCTGCCACGCCACGAAGCGCGCGTCGGCGAGCGACCCCGAGCCGTCGAGCAGCGGGCCGGCGACCGCCTGCACGTCGGCAACGATCGCCGCCTCCGCGGCGATGTCCCGCCACTCGGAGGTCGTCTCGTGGACGCCGAACCGGTGCGTGACCACCCCGTCGCCCTCGCGGTACTCCCACGCCCAGGTCGCCGTCACGACGTGCCCCGGCTCTGCCCCGAGCCGCAGCTGCAGCGTCGGTGTGGGCAGCGCCGGCGGCGTGACCGACCCGTCGGACGAGCCGACGTGCGCGTGCGCGACGAGGCGCGGGTAGTACGTCCGCAGGAAGCGCGCCGTCTCGTCGGCCGGGACAAGCAGCTCCCCGACGTCGCGCAGCAGGGCGGTCGCCGCGTCGGAGGCCGCCGGCACGAACGGCGCGAGCACCAGCTGTGCGGGCTGCGGGTCCTGCCCGCGCAGGGCACGACCGGGGCGCCGCACGGCGACCGCGTCGTCCCACCAGCACACGCCCGACGCCGCGTCCCGCCCGATCAGCAGCATGCGCTCGGGGTCCAGCTCGAGGTCGCCGACCCGCACGTGCACCGCCATCTCGAGAGTGCCCTCGTCGGCGGTGCGCAGGTCCACCTCGACGCCCGCGGGCTCCGAGGACAGCGTCACGGGGACGTCCGAGGTGAGCTCGACGCCCGCGTCGACGAGCCCCACGAGCGCGGGCCACAGCGCCGGGCCGCCCTGGTCGAGCCAGATCGTCGTGGGCGCGGACGCCCAGGGCACGTCGTCGTGCGCGGCGCGGTAGACCGAGGCCAGCGCCGCGGCGTGCGTCGCGTCGAGCCCGTAGTGGTGGCGCCGGTTGACGACGTCCCACGAGATCCCCGACTTCACCCACCGCCCCGCCGCCGATCGCGACACGGGCCGGGCGCGCAGCCGGACGCGGTCGTCGCGGTCGGTCGTCAGCTCGACGAGCAGCGCGAGCGCGGAGCCGCGCGCGCGGGACCGCACCGACCCGCCCGCGTCGAGCGCGCGGTCGAGCGAGCTCTGCCACGACGGCACGGGCGGGGCGGCGCCGGCCTCCGGCGCACGCTCGGGCGCGAGCAGCACGGCGGCCGCGTGCTTGCACAGGACGCGGACCGGGCACGTGCACGACGAGCGCGCCACGTCGAGGGTCGAGCCGTGCCGGGCGAGCTCGACGACGGTCGTGTACGGCCAGGGCGCGGAACCCTGGACCTGACCGATCAGCACCAGCTCGCGCGCGTTCCAGACCGTCTTGAGCACGTCGCCGCGCTCGGCGTACCGCCGCCCCCGCTCGAACGCCACGTCGCCGACGGCGGCGCGGATCTCGGGATCGGCAACGAGCACGCGGCGCTCCTCAGGGACGGGTCGGGCCACCAGGGTAGGCGGGCGCGCCGACACCACCCGTACGGCCGACGAGGCACCCAACGACGCAGCCGCGAGCCGCATAGGCTGACCGCCATGGGTACCGCACTCGTCACCGGCGCCAGCGCTGGACTCGGCCTCGAGTTCGCGTGGCAGCTGGCCACCGCCAAGCACGACCTCGTCCTCGTCGCGCGCGACGAGGAGCGGCTCACGCGCCTCGCCTCGCAGCTCGAGGCGGCCGCGGGGATCCGCGCCGAGGTGCTCGTGGCCGACCTGTCCGACCGCGTCGACGTCGAGCGCGTCGCGCTCCGCCTGCGGGACGACGAGCGACCGGTCGGGTTGCTCGTCAACAACGCGGGCCTCGGCCTCAACCAGCGGCTCGTCGGCGGAGACATCGCGCGCGAGGAGGCCGCCCTCGACGTCATGGTCCGGGCCGTCCTCGTGCTCTCGCAGGCCGCGGCCGAGTCGATGACGGCCCGCGGCCGCGGAGCGATCCTCAACGTGGCCTCGGTCGCCGCGCTGCTCGCGTCGGGCACCTACTCCGCCCACAAGGCGTGGGTGCGCAGCTTCACCGAGGGGCTCGCGGTCGAGCTCAAGGACACGGGCGTCACCGCCACCGCGCTGTGCCCCGGCTTCGTGCACACCGAGTTCCACGAGCGCGGCGCCATCGACGTCAGCAGCTACCCCGCCATCGCGTGGCTGAACGCGGAGAACGTGGTGGCCGCAGCGCTCGCCGACGTCCGCCGCGGAGTCGTCATCTCGACCCCGAGCGTCCGCTACCGGACCATCTCCGCGCTCGCCCGCATCGCGCCCCGCTCCGCGGTCCGGGCCGTGGGCCGCTACCGCAAGGCGATCGAGCACCCCGACGGTTGATCGGCGCTAACCTGGCGCGCGTGACCGAGACGCTCTCCCCGACGCCCCGCGAGCAGCTGCTCGCCCTCATCCAGGACCTCGCCGTCGTGCACGGCAAGGTGACGCTCTCGTCGGGCCGCGAGGCCGACTACTACGTCGACCTGCGCCGCGCCACGCTGCACCACCGCGCCGCGCCGCTCATCGGCCACCTGCTGCTGGACCGCCTCGAGGAGGTCGGGCTCGGCACGGCCGAGATCGACGCCGTCGGCGGCCTGACCCTCGGCGCCGACCCGGTCGCGACGAGCCTGCTGCACGCCGCCGCGAGCCGGGGGCAGGACCTCGACGCGTTCGTCGTGCGCAAGGAGGCCAAGGCGCACGGCATGCAGCGCCGCATCGAGGGCCCGGACATCGCGGGCCGCAAGGTCGTCATCCTCGAGGACACCTCGACGACCGGCGGGTCGCCCATCGCGGCGCTCGAGGCCGCGCGCGAGGCCGGTGCGGAGGTCCTCGGCGTCGCGGTGATCGTCGACCGCAACACGGGCGCGCAGGAGAAGATCGAGGCCTACGGCGTGCCGTACCACTACCTGTTCAGCCTGGCCGACCTCGGCCTTGCCTGAGCGAGCCTGACCCGTCAGACGCGCTCGACGAGGTCCGCGACCGACGGCAGCACCTCGCTGGGGCGGAACGGGAAGCGCTCGACGTCCTCGAGCCGGGTCGAGCCGGTCAGGACCAGGAACGTGCGCAGCCCGGCCTCGATGCCGGCGACCACGTCGGTGTCCATGCGGTCGCCGACCATCGCGGTCGTCTCGGAGTGCGCGTCGATCCGGTTGAGCGCCGAGCGGATCATCATCGGGTTGGGCTTGCCGACGAAGTAGGGGTTGCGGCCGGTCGCGGCACGGATCATCGCGGCGACCGCACCCGTCGCGGGCAGGTCCCCGTCCGCGGACGGGCCGGTCACGTCGGGGTTCGTCGCGATGAACCGCGCGCCGCCCTGGATCAGCCGGATGGCCTGCGTGATCGCCTCGAACGAGTACGTCCGGGTCTCGCCGAGCACCACGAAGTCGGGCTGCGCGGCGGTCAGCGTGTAACCGGCCTCGTACAGCGCGGTCGTGAGGCCGGCCTCGCCGATCACGTACGCCGAGCCGTGCGGCATCTGGTCGACGAGGAACTGGGCCGTGGCGAGCGCCGAGGTCCAGATCGCGTCCTCGGGCAGGTCGATGCCGGACGCCGCGAGCCGCGCGCGCAGGTCCCGCGGCGTGAAGATCGAGTTGTTGGTGAGCACCAGGAACGGGCGCTCCTTGTCACGCAGCGCGCGGACGAACTCGGCGGCGCCGGGCAGGGCCGTGCCCTCGTGGACGAGCACGCCGTCCATGTCCGAAAGCCAGGAGCGGATCTCTCGCGTCATGCGTCGAACGCCTTCCTCTCGACCTCGGCACGCTCGTGGGGCTCGTCGTACCGCTCGTCGCGAGGCTCCTCGAGCGACTCCCCGGCCTTGGTCTTGCGCCGCGCGCGCAGCAGCTCGAGCCCGATCGGGATGACCGAGATCGCCACGACGACGACCAGCAGCAGCTCGATGTTGTTCTTGACGAACGAGATGTTGCCCAGCGCGTACCCGAGCCACGTGACTCCGACGGCCCACAGCAGGGCGCCGAGGGCGTTGAAGCCGACGAAGTGGCGGTAGCGCATGCCGCCGACGCCGGCCGCGACGGGAGCGTAGGTGCGCACGATGGGCACGAAGCGCGCGACAACGATCGTCCGCCCGCCGTACCGGTCGAAGTAGGCGTACGTCTCGTCGATGTAGCGCTTCTTGAAGAACCGCGAGTCCGGCTTGTTGAAGACCCGCGGCCCGACCTTGCGACCGATGAGGAACGCGCACTGGTCGCCGAGGAACGCCGCGACGAACAGGATCAGGCTCAGCCACCAGATGTTCAGGTCCAGCGTGCCCTGTGCGACGAGCGCCCCCGCGGTGAACAGCAGGGAGTCGCCGGGCAGGAACGGGAACAGCAGTCCCGACTCGATGAACACGACGACCGCGATGCCCACCAGCGCCCAGGTGCCGAACGAGCTGATGAGCTTGTCGGCGTCCAAGAAGTCGGGGCCGAGTGCGTGCACGGAGCCTGCGGCGGCGAGCGTCGTCGAGAGCATGCCGTCAGCCTACGGGCCGGGATGTGTGCCGCCCTCGTTCGGGCTGTGTGCGGCTCGTGAGGCTTCGCCCGTACCGTCGTCGCTGTGAGCCGCTATGAGCACTGACGACGAGACCGGCCGGCCCGACGAGGTGGGCGTCGGCCCCTGGCCCGGCGGCCCCGCCGCCTGGCCGGTGACGGCGGACGGCTCGCCCGACGAGCGCTACGACCCCGAGCTCCTCGCGCACGGCGACCGCCGCAACGTCGTCGACCGGTACCGGTACTGGACGCTCGACGCCGTCGTCGCCGACCTCGACACCCGCCGCCACCCGTTCCACGTCGCGATCGAGAACTGGCAGCACGACCTCAACATCGGCTCGGTGGTCCGCACGGCCAACGCGTTCCTCGCGGGGGAGGTGCACATCGTCGGCAACCGCCGCTGGAACCGCCGCGGCGCCATGGTCACCGACCGCTACCAGCACGTCCGCCACCACCCCACGGTCGCCGACCTCGTCGCCTGGGCCGACGAGGAGGGGCTGCCCGTCCTCGGCGTCGACAACCTGCCGGGCTCCGTGCCGCTCGAGGGCTACCCGCTGCCGCGCGGCTGCGTGCTCGTGTTCGGCCAGGAGTCGGTGGGCCTGTCCGACGAGGTCCGCGCGGCGGCCTTGGACGTCCTGCACATCGCCCAGTTCGGCTCGACCCGCTCGATCAACGCCGGCGCGGCCGCCGCGATCGCGATGCACGCCTGGATCGCCCAGCACGCGGCGGTCTGACGAGACCTGCGTCACGCGTCCATGGGCAGGACGTCCCGGACGCGGTATCGCCCGGTAGTGGCAAACTCTGATCGATACCTCCCCCACTAGCCGCAGGAGATGTGAGCAGATGGCCATCGCCACCCCCGAGGTGTACGCAGAGATGATCGACCGGGCGAAGGCGGGCAAGTTCGCCTACCCGGCCGTGAACGTCACGTCCTCGCAGACGCTGACCGCCGCGCTGCAGGGCTTCGCCGAGGCCGAGTCCGACGGCATCATCCAGGTGTCCGTCGGCGGCGCCGAGTACGCCGCCGGCTCGACCGTCAAGGACCGCGTCGCCGGGTCGCTCGCGCTCGCCGCCTACGCCGCCGAGGTCGCCAAGGGCTACCCGATCACGGTCGCGCTGCACACCGACCACTGCGCCAAGCAGAACCTCGACTCCTGGGTGCGCCCGCTGCTCGCGCTCGAGATCGAGCAGGTCAAGGCCGGCAAGCTCCCCACGTTCCAGTCGCACATGTGGGACGGCTCGTCCGTGCCGCTCGACGAGAACCTCGTGATCGCCGAGGAGCTGCTCGAGCTCTCCGTCGCCGCGCGCACGATCCTCGAGATCGAGGTCGGCGTCGTCGGTGGTGAGGAGGACGGCCACACGGCCGAGATCAACGACAAGCTCTACACGACCGTCGAGGACGGCCTGGCCACGGTCAAGGCCCTCGGCGCCGGCGAGCGCGGCCGCTACCTGACGGCCCTCACCTTCGGCAACGTGCACGGCGTGTACAAGCCGGGTGCCGTCAAGCTGCGCCCGTCGATCCTCGCGGACATCCAGAAGGCCGTCGGCGACGCGATCGGCAAGGAGAACCCGTTCGACCTCGTGTTCCACGGTGGCTCGGGCTCGACCGAGGCGGAGATCGCCGAGGCGGTCGACAACGGCGTCATCAAGATGAACATCGACACGGACACGCAGTACGCGTTCAGCCGTCCCGTCGCGGACCACTTCTTCCGCAACTACGACGGCGTGCTCAAGGTCGACGGCGAGGTGGGCAACAAGAAGGCCTACGACCCGCGCGCCTGGGGCAAGCTCGCCGAGGCCGGGCTGGCACAGCGCCTGGTCGAGGCCGCGCAGCAGCTGCGTTCGGCCGGCCACAAGCTCTGACCTGCACGACGAAGCCCCCGGCAGCCCGCAAGGGCGGCCGGGGGCTTCGTCGCAGGTTGGTCAGTCCGTGGACGTGGTCTCGCCCACCGGCTGGAACTCGCGGGAGTCGTCGCCCTCGACGACGTCGAGGAGCTCACCGATGCGGGTGACCTCGAGCAGGAAGCGCACGGTGGGCGGCACACGGAGCAGGCGCACCCGGTGCTGCGAACGGATCGAGAGCCGCGCGAGGAACGCCACGCCCGAGGAGTCCATGAACGTCACGTGGTGCGCGTCGACCTCGATCGGCAGCCCCAGGTGCTCGGCCTCGGCCGTCGCTTCCTGCAGCTCGGAGGCCAGGTCGGCGTCGACCTCGCCCGAGAGCACGATGCGGGTGCTGTCCGTCCCGACGATGACGTGGACGGCTCCGGGCTCGCCCGCGGCAGCTGCGGCATCCGCGGCGCCTGTGCCGTCGGTGGGCTCGTCGGGGGTCGTGCTGTTACCGTCGCGCACGGTGCTCCTTCCGGTGAAGGCGGCGCCGCTGTGATCGACGTATCGCCCGTTCAGCACGCTAGACGATCGGAGGTGGTGGTGGTCAACACCCCTGAGGGTCGGACTCTCACCCAGATCATGTCTGACGTGCCGGAACGCTCTGCTGTGGAACCAGTGGTGCTCGAACGGGCGCTGCGAGACCTCGCCGTGCCCATCGCGCTGCTGGATGGTGCTGATCCTCATCTGCCGGTCGTGTGGGTGAACCGGGCATTCGAGGTGAGCACAGGGTACGACGCGGCCGACGCCCGTCGGCACCAACGCGACCCCGTGCCGCCCGGCGCGCGTCGGCCCGACGCGCTGCTCGCCGTCCGGGAGGCGGTCCGCGAGCGACGCGAGGTCACCCAGACCCTGTCGCTCCGTCGCGCCGACGGCTCGGTCTACACCTGCCTCGTGCACCTGTCCCCCCTCGTCGACGCCGACGACCGGATCACGCACTGGGTCGCCGCGCTGCAGGACCTCACCGAGCGGATCTCGCACGACGCCGCGCAGAGCGCCCTCGTCGCGGCGGAGCGCCGCGAGCGTCGCGCCCTCGGGATCGTCGCGCAGGTCTCCGACCTCCTGATGGACGTCGACGACCGGATGACGCCGCTGCACGAGATCGCCACGCTGCTCTGCGACACGATCGTCGGCTGGGCCCGGTTCTACGTGAACGACGGCGGGCTGCGTCCCGCCGACGGGATCGACTCCAACCACCCGCCGTCGGGCAAGGGACGCCGACACGGCGCACCCACCCGCTCCGTCGAGCCGGGCGCCGACACGACGCCCGGTCCCGACGCGGTGCAGATGCTGCTCGACGGGGTCAAGGACAGGCCCGTCGAGCTGCCTCTCGACGGCTGGTTCCCGCGGGGGAGCGCCTCGTCGTGGCTCGCCGCGCACGTGCACGCGCAGGGCCCGCACGAGCTCGTCGACGGAGCCGCCCGCGCCGCGGTGTTCTCGGTCTCGGGCCGACGACGCGTGCTGGGGCTGCTCGTCGTGCTGCCGCGTGCCGGGCGCGGGCTGGACGGCCTGGAGCAGTCGGCGCGCACCGTCCTGGAGCTGACCGCGCGACGCGTCGGCCTCGTGATCGACAACGCGCGCCTGTACGACCGCGAGCACCGCCTGGCCGAGACGCTGCAGCGCGCGATGCTCCCGCAGCAGGCCGACGTCGACGGCCTCGACGTGTGGACCTACTACGCCCCGAACTCCGAGAACGTGCAGGTCGGCGGCGACTGGTACGACGTGCTGCAGATCTCGCCCGACGTGGTGGGCGTGGTGATCGGGGACGTCGTCGGCCACGACGTCGAGGCGGCCGCGGCGATGGGACAGCTGCGCTCGGTGGTGCGGTCCTACGCGTACGACATCACGATCCCCGGCCCGGTGCTCGAGCGCGTGGACCAGCTCGTCGCCGGGATGCGGATCCCGCGCAGCGCGGGCCTGGTGCTCTCGACGCTCACGCGGTCGGGCGGCTCGTGGCGGCTCGACTACTCGCGCGCCGGGCACCTGCCCGTGCTGCACGTCCGCGAGGGTGAGGTCATCGCGCTCATGGAGGGCGGCGGCCCGCTCATCGGCTTCGGCGGCGAGGGCCGGTCCACCCAGACGCTCGCGCTGGAGCCCGGCGACGTGCTCGTCTACTACACCGACGGGCTCATCGAGCGCCGGGACCGCGGGCTGCGCGAGGGCATCGACGCGCTCACCGAGGTCGTCGGGGGAGTGACCGCGCGCGACTCGGCGGGCATCGGCGAGGAGATCCTGTCCCGGCTCGCCGACCACCCCGAGGACGACGTGGCCGTCGTCGTCGTGCGCGTGCCGGACCCGCGCGACCACCTCGAGCGGGGCCGCAGCCCTCGCCGGCGCCGCTGGTCGCTGCCGAGCGAGCCCTCGTCGATCGGGCGCGCGCGCCACGCCGTCGTGCGCACCTGCCACGCGTGGGACATGCCGAACGCCGCGAACGCCGAGCTCGTGGTCTCCGAGCTGGTGGCCAACGCCGTGCTGCACGGCTTCGGGCACGTCTCGCTGCAGCTCTACGACACGGGCGACGGCCTGCGCATCGAGGTCGAGGACGGCAACCCCGCGCCCCCGATCGCGACCGACGGCCACCCCGGCCGCGTCGGCGGTTTCGGCATCAAGATCGTCGAGCGCCTCGCGGACTGGGGCTGGCGCCCGTCGGCGCGCGGCAAGCTCGTCTGGGCCAAGGTGCGCCCCGGGGACCTGCCGCCCTCCGCTCGCTGAACCTCAGATGCTCGGCGTCGGGTCCGTCTCGGTGACGTCCGGCGCGGTGACCGGCTCGCAACGGTGGTCCGGGTCGATGCGGAACAGGTCGAGCGCACCGCACACCTCGATGACGAACAGGTCGCGCGGGTCGGCGCCCCGCAGCACGGTCGCACCGCCGCGCTTGCGGCCGGCGTCGGCGAGCGAGATGAGGAACGCGGCGCCCGTCGAGTCCATGAAGTTCACGCGGCACATGTCGACCACGACGAGCTGACGACGCAGACCGACGACGCGCGCGGCGATCTCGGGGAACTGGTCGCGCTCAGCCAGGTCCAGGTCGCCGGACACGACGATGGTCGTCGTCGTGGAGGAGGCGGAGATCTCGATCATCGGGCACCAGGTCGGTCGAGTGATGGGGCGGGGACGACTGTAAGTTGCCGGACGCACCCGTGCATCCGGGCGCGCTGCCCCCACCGCTCCGAGCAGCATTCTTGCCCCTCCCGGCGCCGCGCGCAGGACGACCCGCGCGGGCGTGTCCGATCGCGGTGCGAGACTGGCCGCATGAGCCACGAGAACCTGCTCGACGGACCCGCACCTACCCTGCTGCCCGCCGAGGGCCCCGACGCCGACGCGCGCGCCGCGCTGGCCTCCGGATCGACCCTGCAGGAGGCCGCCTCGGCCGCCCCCGCCGCCTCGCTCGTCTGGGCGCTGCTCGCCGAGCAGGCGCTCGCCGACGTCGGCGACCCGGTCGCCGCCTACGCCTACGCCCGCACGGGCTACCACCGCGGCCTCGACGCGCTGCGCCGCGCCGGCTGGCACGGCCGCGGCCCGATCCCCGCCGACCACCGCCCCAACGAGGGCTTCCTGCGGGCGCTGCTGGCGCTCGCGGAGGCCGCCGAGGCGATCGGCGAGCAGGACGAGGCGGACCGGTGCGAGAAGTTCCTCACCGACTCGGGGACGTCGGCACCGGCGGTGGCCGCTCTGCGCTGAGGCTCTGCTGCGCGGGCGTCCGTCGTGGACGTCGCCATGACCAATCCTTGACCGTCGGGTAGCCTCTCGGGGTACTGGGTCACTGCCGCCCGTGCCGAGGCTCCTCCGTGTCGAGCCGGACCGTCAGGCAGCCGTAGGAGTGGTGATCAGATGCCTGCCGTCGTGGTGCTCGGCGTCCAGTGGGGCGACGAGGGCAAGGGCAAGGCGACCGACCAGCTCGGCTCGCGCATCGAGTACGTCGTGAAGTTCAACGGCGGCAACAACGCGGGCCACACGGTGGTCATCGGCGGCGAGAAGTACGCGCTGCACCTGCTGCCGTCGGGCATCCTCTCGCCAGGCGTCGTCCCGGTGATCGGCAACGGCGTCGTCATCGACATCGAGGTGCTGTTCGAGGAGATCGACGCGCTCGAGGCACGCGGCGTCGACACGTCGCGCCTGCTCGTCTCGTCGGCCGCGCACGTCATCGCGCCCTACAACCGCACGCTGGACAAGGTGACCGAGCGCTTTCTCGGCAAGCGCCGCATCGGCACCACGGGCCGCGGCATCGGCCCCGCGTACTCCGACAAGATCAACCGCGTCGGCATCCGCATCCAGGACCTGTTCGACGAGAAGATCCTCGCCGAGAAGATCGAGGGCGCGCTCGACCAGAAGAACCACCTGCTGGTCAAGGTCTACAACCGTCGCGCGATCACGGTCGACGAGACGCTCGAGGACCTGCTGCGCCACGCGGACCGGCTCAAGCCGTTCGTCGCCGACACCCCGCTCGTGCTCAACCGCGCGCTCGACGAGGGCAAGACGCTCGTGTTCGAGGCGGGCCAGGCCACGATGCTCGACGTCGACCACGGCACCTACCCGTTCGTCACGTCGTCGTCCGCCACGGCCGGCGGAGCGTGCACGGGCTCGGGCGTCGGGCCGACGAGGATCGACCGCGTGGTCGGCGTCGCGAAGGCGTACACCACGCGCGTGGGCGAGGGCCCGTTCCCCACCGAGCTGCTCGACGACGACGGCGAGTGGCTGCGCCAGACCGGTGGCGAGTTCGGCACGACGACCGGCCGCCCGCGCCGCACCGGCTGGTACGACTCGGTCGTCTCCCGCTACGCCTCGCGCGTGAACGGGCTCACGGACATCGTGCTGACCAAGCTCGACGTCCTCACCGGCCGCGACCGCATCCCGGTCTGCATCGCCTACGAGGTCGACGGCCAGCGGTTCGACGAGATGCCGGACGACCAGAGCGACTTCCACCACGCGAAGCCGGTCTACGAGTACCTGGACGGCTGGACCGAGGACATCAGCGACGCGCGCGAGTTCGACGACCTGCCGGTCAACGCGCAGCGCTACCTGCTGCGGCTCGAGGAGATCTCCGGCACGCGGATCAGCGCCGTCGGCGTGGGCCCGGGCCGCGAGGCGACGATCGTCCGCCACGACCTCCTGGGCTGACGCGCCTTCGCTCGGCCGCCCGTCATCACGCCGATTCCGCATCACCTCGCCGATAATGATCGGCGAGGTCATGCGAGATCGGCGAGCTGATCGCGGCTCGGCCGACGGTGACGGGCGGCGCCGGGCGCGCTGAGACGGCGGGTCGCGGCGCGAGGAGGGGTCGGTAGGCTCGGCGACCGTGAAGATCCTCGTCGTCGGAACCGGCGCCCGTGAGCACGCGATCGTCCGCGCGCTGTCCCTCGACCCGGCCGTCACGGAGCTGCACGCGGCTCCGGGCAACCCCGGGATCGGGGCGCTCGCCACGCTGCACACCGTGAACCAGCTCGACGGCCCCGCCGTCGCCGCCCTGGCCGTCGACCTGGGGGCGGACCTCGTGGTCGTCGGCCCCGAGGCGCCGCTGGTCGCCGGCGTGGCGGACTACGTGCGCGAGGCCGGGATCGCCGTGTTCGGACCGTCGGGCGAGGGTGCTCGTCTCGAGGGGTCGAAGGCGTTCGCCAAGGAGGTCATGGAGGCCGCCGGCGTCCCGACCGCGGCGCCGCGCGTCGCGACGGACCTCGAGCAGGCGGCGGCCGCGCTCGACGAGCTCGGTGCCCCCTACGTCGTCAAGGACGACGGGCTGGCCGCGGGCAAGGGCGTGGTCGTCACCGACGATCGCGACGAGGCGCTCGCCCACGCGCACGCGTGCCTGGAGAAGCAGGGCGGCCGGATCGTCATCGAGGAGTACCTCGACGGTCCCGAGGTCTCGCTGTTCGTCCTGTCCGACGGCACGGACGTGGTCCCGCTCGTCCCCGCGCAGGACTTCAAGCGCGTGCACGACGCCGACGAGGGCCCGAACACCGGCGGCATGGGCGCCTACTCGCCGCTGCCGTGGGCGCCCGACGGGCTGGTCGAGGAGGTGCTGGACCGCGTCGCCCGCCCGACGATCGCCGAGATGGCCCGCCGCGGCACGCCGTTCGCGGGCGTGCTGTACGTGGGCCTCGCACTCACGTCGAACGGCCTCAAGGTGGTCGAGTTCAACGCGCGCTTCGGCGACCCCGAGACGCAGGTCGTGCTCGCCCGGCTGGTCACACCCCTGGCGGGGGTGCTGCTCGCGTCGGCCACCGGCGCCCTGGGCTCGTTGCCGCCGCTCGAGTGGCGCGACGACGCGGCCGTGACGGTCGTCGTGGCGTCCGAGGGCTACCCGGCCGACCCACGCTCGGGCGACCCGATCCTGGGCGTCGTGCAGGCGGACGCGCTCGACGACGTGCACGTGCTGCACGCGGGCACGTCCCAGAAGGACGGCGTGCTGCTGTCGGCGGGCGGCCGCGTGCTGTCCGTGGTGGGCGTCGGCGCGGACCTCACGGCCGCGCGTGCCGCGGCCTACGCGGGCGTGGACCTCATCAGCCTGCGGGGCGCGCACCACCGGTCGGACATCGCGCTGGCAGCGTCGCAGGGCTGAGGCTGGTCAGCGGCAGACGTCGAGGACGTCGGCCAGGACGGCCGCGGGCGGACGCCCCGCCGTGTCGACGACGGTCGCGCTCGGCCACGGGTCCACGTCGACCGCGACCACGTCCGCCCAGGTCGGCTGCCGGTGGCCGGGGATGTCGCCCACGCGCGACTCGACCCGCCGCCGGTGCTCGTCCGCGTCCGAGCAGGTGAGCCACACCTCGACCACGCGCGACGCGACCGAGCACCAGCCCGCGCGCGCCTCGTCGACCGCGTTCACGGCGTCGGCGACCACGCTGCTGCCGGCCGCGAGCGAGTCGGCGGCGACCGCCATGCCGATCGCGTACCCGGCCTCCGCGGGCCGGTCGAGGCCGAGCGACGAGCGCAGGAGCGCCTGCTCGATCGTGTCGATCCGCACGTGCGCCGCGCCGAGCTCGCGGGCCAGCGCGCGGGCCAGCGTCGTCTTGCCGGTCCCGGGCAGCCCGCCGAGCACGACGAGCAGGGGTGCGTCATCCACGGGGCCGACTCTTCCACGCGGGCGGGCGTGCGGCAGGATCGGTCCCGAGCGGTCGAGCGAAGGAGTGACGCGATGGGCAACGGGACGTTCGTGTACGGCGGCGGGGCGTGGGGCGGGGACGCGGCCGACGAGCCGAGCCTGAGCATCGAGGTGCAGGACGGCGACATCGCCACGGTCGACTACCGCCCGGCACCGGAGGGCCTGGGCCGGTTCTACCTGGGTTTCCAGCCGCGGGACTTCTTCGACGACCCGGCCGAGAGCGCGCCCGTGGACCTGGCCGCGGAGGCCGAGGCGTTCGCGGAGTGGGCCCTGCTCGTCGGCGCGGTCGACGTCGAGGCGAAGCACGTGCGGCGGCTGCTGGCCGAGGCGCACGTGGACGAGCCCGTGGACACGTTCGTCGAGGAGACGGCCCAGCGGC
>NZ_QWKP01000134.1 GCF_003470205.1 Cellulomonas rhizosphaerae | reverse complement strand
GACGACGGCGCCCCGGCCGACCTCGCGAGGTCGGCCGGCGCGCCGTCATGTCTCGAAGCGCTTCGCCCGGGGAAGCGCCCGAGAAGACCCAACTGAATCCTTTCACCCGAGCCGCGCGCGCCGAGATCCCGACAAATACGGGTTGACAGGCATTCCGGACACTTCTACGGTCGAAGCGATCGGTCATCGAAGCGCTTCGATGACCGATCCAATCATCAGTCGTCCACCGTCAGCGTCGTCGGGAGACAGGTTCCGGGGTCCCTCCGGATCCGCGCACCCCGCGGCGCGGGTGCCACGCGCCCACCTCACGTCGCCGTGAGGGCTGGTCGCGTGCGCCCGACGGTCGACGGGCCGCGACGCGGGGGCGCAGGTGCCTCCGCCGGGAACGAGGAGCCCAGCCCGTGCACGAGACACCGAACTCCGAAGGGCGCCGGAGCGCGCCACCCACGATCAGCACGGCGAGCGCGCCGAGACAGGGGGGCCGGTCGAGGCGGCGCCGGGCAGCGCGGTGGGCCATCCCCACCGCGCTGGCCCTGGCGCTGGCCGGGCTGATCCCTGCGCAGGCTGCGCACGGCGAGGACGAGCTGCCGTTCCGCGACCCCGACCTGCCGCTGCAGGCGCGCATCGACGACCTCCTGGGCCGGCTCACGCCGGACGAGGAGATCTCGCTGCTCCACCAGTTCCCGCTGCCGGTGCCGCGGCTCGGCATCGGCCAGTTCCGCACCGGGACCGAGGCGCTGCACGGGCTCGCGTGGACCACGAGCTACGAGGACGGTGCCGTGCACACCGCCAAGGCGACGACCTTCCCGCAGGCTGTCGGGCTCGCGAGCACGTGGGACCCGGCCCTCATCAAGCAGGTCGGGACCGTCGTCGGCGACGAGGCCCGCGGCTACAACTCCGAGGACCCGGCCCTGTGGGGCCTCAACCTGTGGGCGCCGGTGGTCAACCTCCTGCGCGACCCGCGCTGGGGCCGCAACGAGGAGGGCTACTCCGAGGACACCACCCTCACGGGCGCGATCTCCACCGCGTACGGCAAGGGCATGTCCGGCGACGATCCCTTCTACCTCAAGACCGCGCCGACCCTGAAGCACTACCTCGCCTACAACAACGAGGTCCACCGCGACACGACGTCCTCGAGCGTGCCGCCGCGCGTGCTGCACGAGTACGACGAGCAGGCGTTCAAGCCGGCCATCACCGCCGACGCCGCCACGGGCGTCATGGCGTCGTACAACCTGATCAACGGTCGTCCCGCGACCGTCGACCCGACCATGGACTCCCTCCTGCGCACGTGGACCGAGAAGACGCTGTTCAACGTGAGCGACGCGGCGGCCCCGAACAACCTGGTCAACTCGCAGAAGTACTACGCGACCGCGCCCGAGGCGAACGCCGCCGCGATCAAGGCCGGCATCGACAGCATGACCGTCAACGACAACAACCCGCAGCCGACGATCACCGCCATCAAGGACGCGCTGGCGCAGGGGCTGCTCACGCAGGCGGACATCGACGAGGCCGCGTCGCACCAGCTCTCGATCCGCTTCCGGCTCGGCGAGTTCGACCCGGACGGCGGCCCGTACGCGGGCATCACCAAGGCCGCGGTCGACACCCCGGCGAACCGGGCTCTGAGCCGCACGACGGCGGCCGACGCCATGGTCCTGCTGAAGAACGCGAAGAAGACCCTGCCGCTGGACACGACGAACGACAAGAAGGTCGCGGTCATCGGACCGCTCGCGGACACGCTGTACACGGACTGGTACGGCGGCTCGCTGCCGTACGCGGTCACCGCGCGCGACGGGATCGAGGCCAAGACCGGCGCGGGCAACGTGACCGGCACCGAGGGCGTGGACCGCATCGCGCTCAAGGACGTCGCGACGGGCAGGTACGTCGCGGGTGGCGCGGGCGCGGCGGGCGGTGCGCTGACGGCGTCCGCGGCGAGCGCCGACGCGACCTCACAGTTCGACGTCTTCGACTGGGGCAGCGGGATCGTCACGCTGCGCAGCGCCTCGAACGGCAAGTACGTCGGCTACAACTGGAGCGGCTTCGCCAACGACCAGGCGCAGCCCAACGGCTGGTTCGTGCAGCAGCAGTTCACGCTCGAGGACCAGGGTGACGGCACCGTCGCGCTGCGGTACGCGGGCTACGAGTCGACGTCCGACTGGGCGCCGTCGTACACGAACCCCTACATCACGGTGAACGCCGACGGCGCGCTCGTGCTCGGGGCACCGACGGCCGCCAAGGCCGCCAGGTTCTCGCGCGAGGTGGTCACGAGCGGGAGCGCCCAGGCGGTCGCCGCCGCCAAGAAGGCCGATGCCGCGGTCCTCGTCGTCGGGAGCATGCCGTTCATCAACGGCCGCGAGGACCACGACCGTGCGGACATGAACCTGGCCCCGAGCCAGGAGGCGCTGGTCCAGGACGTGCTCAGGGCCAACCCGAACACCGTCGTCGTGCTGCAGACCAGCTACCCGGACACGATCACGGCGCTGCAGAAGAAGGTGCCGGCGATCGTCTGGACCACGCACGCCGGCCAGGAGACCGGCAACGCGATCGCCGACGTGCTGTACGGCGGCACCAACCCGGCGGGCCGCCTCACCCAGACGTGGCCCACGTCGACCGACGCCCTGCCGGCCGACCTGCTGAACTACGACATCATCTCGTCGGGCCAGACCTACCTCTACGACTCGACCAAGCCGCTCTACCCGTTCGGATACGGCCTGAGCTACACCTCGTTCCGCTACTCGAAGCTGCGGATCGACGACCGGTCGCTCGGCAAGCGGGACACGGTCAAGGTGAGCGTGGACGTGACCAACACCGGCAAGCGGTCGGGCGACGAGGTCGTGCAGCTCTACACGCACCAGCGCACCTCGCGGGACACCCAGCCGCTCACGCAGCTGCGCGACTTCGACCGGGTCAGCCTCGCGGCGGGGCAGACGAAGACGGTGAAGCTGGATGTCCCGGTCTCCGAGCTCGCGCACTGGGACGTGACGCGCAACAGGTGGGTGGTCGAGACGAGCACCTACGACGTGCGCGTCGGCGCCTCGTCGAGCGACGTGCGGGCCAGCTCGACGGTCAAGGTCGTCGGCGAGAAGATCCCGCCGCGTGACCTGTCCCGGACCACCCAGGCGCAGAACTTCGACGCCTATAAGGCCGCCACGCTGGTGGACACCTCGAAGGTTGAGGGCACCTCGGTCGGCGCGACGGCGAAGGGCAGCTGGATCGCGTTCAAGGACGTCGACCTGCGCACCGGGCCGCGCACCTTCACGGCCAATGTGGCCAAGGCGGAGGCGGGCGGCGGCCGGATCGAGATCCGGCTCGGCTCGCCGAAGGGCAAGGTCGTCGGCACCGCCGTCGTGCCGAGCTCGGGTGACGTCTACAGCTACCGGACGGTGCGGGCCGCGCTCGGCAAGGTCCGCGGCATCCAGGACGTCTACCTGGTGTTCGACTCCGCGCAGCGCATCTCCACGCTGCGCCTGACGGACTAGCAGCACCCACGACGAAGGCGCCGGCCCCCCGCAGCGGGGACCGGCGCCTTCGTCGTCGCGGGGATCAGCCCTTGACGGACCCCGACATGAGGCCGCCGATGAAGTACTTGCCCAGCAGCGCGTAGACCAGCAGCGTGGGCAGCGACGCGAGCAGTGCTCCCGCCATCGAGACACCGTAGTTCTGCAGGAGCGCGCCGTTGGCCAGGTTGTTCAGCGCGAGCGTGACCGGGCCGTTCTGGCTCGAGGAGAAGAACACGGCGAACAGGAAGTCGTTCCAGGCCGACGTGAACTGCCAGATCAGCACGACGACGAACGAGGGGATCGAGATCGGCAGGACCACCGACGCGTAGGTGCGGAGCATGCCCGCACCGTCCACGCGTGCCGCCTCGATCAGCTCGTTCGGGATCGACATGTAGTAGTTGCGGAAGATCAGCGTCGTGATCGGCAGGCCGTAGATCACGTGCAGGATGATCAGCGACGGGATGCCGTTGGGGATGTGCGCGCTCTGCATGAGCTTGAGCAGCGGGATCATCACGGCCTGGTAGGGGATGAACATCCCGAACAGGATCAGCGTGAAGACGATGTCCGCACCCTTGAACCGCCAGCGCGCCAGCACGAAGCCGTTCATCGAGCCGAGCAGCGAGGAGATCAGCGCGGCCGGGACGACCATCTGGACGGTGCGCCAGATGGCGGGGGACAGCGACGTCCACGCCTCCTTCCAGTTTTCCATGGTCCAGCTCAGCGGCAGGTTCCACGCGCGCACCGGGGAGGCGTCGCCCGTGCCCTTGAAGCTCGTCACGATGAGCACGTAGACGGGGATCAGCACGATGAGCAGGAAGAACAGCAGGGCCAGGTACTTCAGTCCGCGGCCCCAGGAGAAGCGGTCACGGCCGGCGTTGCCGCCGCCACCGATGGGCGCTGCCTTGATGGGCTTGGTCAGGGGCTCGGTCGCGGCGGTCACGCGTTCTTCTCCGTCCGGTTCAGGTGCACCAGGTAGGGGATGACGAGCACCGCGACGATGACGAGCAGGATCACACCGACCGCTGCCGCGTCGGCGTAGTTGAAGCTCGACTTGAACACGTACATGTCGATGGCGGGCACCTTGGTCTGGTAGTTCGCGGGCTTCGAGATCGACATGATCAGGTCGAACGCCTTGAGCGACATGTGGCCGACGATGATCACCGCGGACAGCGCGACGGGGGACAGCTGCGGGAAGATCACGTGGCGGTACATCTGCCAGGTCGTCGAGCCGTCCATCCTGGCGGCCTCGCGCAGCTCCTCGGGGACGCCCCGGAAGCCGGCCAGGAACAGCGCCATGACGTAGCCGGACAGCTGCCAGATGGCGGGGATCGCGATGGCCGCGATGCCGTAGTTGACGTTGTTCCACCAGTTGTTCTGCAGGAAGTCGAGGCCGACCATCTGGAACAGGCGGTTCAGGCCCGAGGCGTTCTCGCCCTGGTTGGAGTTGAGCAGCCAGCGCCACACGACACCCGAGGCGACGAACGAGACGGCCATCGGGAACAGGTAGATCGAGCGGAACACGCCCTCGAACCGCACCGGCCGGTCCAGGAGCCACGCCCACAGGAAGCCGAACAGCATCGTCCCGCCGAGGAACACGACCGTGTAGATCACCAGGTTGCGCAGCGAGTGCTGGAAGTCGGGCGAGGTGAGCAGGTCACCGTAGTTGGTGAGCCAGACGAACGACGTGGGCTTGCGGCCCGTCGTCTGGGCAGCCGTGTGCATGTCGGTCATCGAGGTCCTGGCGTTGATCGCCAGCAGGCCGTAGACGAACACGCCGAGCAGGATGAGCGACGGGGAGATCAGCAGCAGGGGAGGTCCCCAGCGGCGCAGGTTGCGGGGCATGGCGGTTCCTAGCGTTTGCGGGCGGGGTGTGGCGACCCGGCGGCCCGGACGGCGGTGTGACGGCCCCGCTCCCGTGAGGCAGGGAGCGGGGCCGTCACCGGTCAGGCGACTGGCGTCACTTGCCGGCGGCCGCGGCCGCGAGGTCCTTCTGGTACTGGGCCAGGTCGGACGCACCGGTCGTGAACTTGCTCGTGGCGTCCGAGATCGCGTTCAGCGTGGCGACCGGGGCGGCCGCGCCGTGGGCGAGGGACGAGACGATCGTGTCCTTGCCGAACGACGCGATGGCCGTCTGCTGGTACTCGCTGAAGTCCTCCGGCTTGGCGTCGTTGCGGGCGGGGATGGAGCCCTTCGCCTTGTTGAACGCCGTCTGGCCCTCGGCCGAGGAGATGGTCTCGAGCCAGGCCTTCGTGCCACCCGGGTGCTTCGCGCCCACGGGGAGCGTGAAGGAGTCCGCGAGGAAGTCGAAGATGCCGTCGGTGCCGGGGACCGGCTGGTAGGTGTAGTCCGCGGGAGCCTTCTTGCCGGCCTCCTCGAACGCCGCCTCGGCCCAGTCGCCCATGACGTTGAAGCCGGCCTGGCCGTCGATGATCTGCTGGGTGGCGTCGGGCCAGTCCAGACCGTCACGGTCGGTGTTCGTGTAGCTCATGAGCTTTTCGAAGTCCGTGAGGGCCTTGGTGACGTCCGAGCCGTTCCAGTCGGTCGAACCGTCCCACAGGCCGGAGTAGCCGTCGGCGCCCAGGTCGGCGATGAGGACCGTCTCGAGCAGGTTGACCTGGGTCCAGGTCGTCGCGACCGAGAGGGCCGTCTTGCCGGAGGCCTTGACCTTGTCCAGCGCGACGAACCAGTCGTCCAGCGTGTCGTACTTCGCGGCGGGGTCGAGACCGGCGCCCTCGAGGACGGCCGGGCTGGCCCACATGACGTTGGCGCGGTGGATGTTCGACGGGACCGAGTAGATCTTGCCGTCCACCGTGAGGCGGTCGACGAGGTCCTTCGGGAACGCGTCCGTCAGGCCGAACTCCTTGTAGAGGGCGGAGACGTCCTCGAGCTGGCCGGCGTCGATGTAGTCCTGGAGCTCGGCGCCAGCGTGTGCCTGGAACGTGTCCGGCGGGTCGTTCGCCTGCAGACGCGTCTGCAGGAGGTCCTTCGCCGCAGAGCCGGCGCCACCGGCGACCGCGCCGTTGATGAACTCGGTGTCGGGGTGCTGCTCGCCGAAGACCTTGACGAGAGCGTCGAGGCCCAGCTTCTCGGAGCCGCTGGCCCACCAGGTGAAGACCTCGACCTCGCTGGCGTCGCCGCCCGCGGCGCCCGAGCCGTCCGAGGACGGGTTGTCGTCACCCGAGCTGCAGGCCGTGAGCAGCAGAGTGCTCGCGGCCAGCCCGGCCGTGACGGCCATGAGGGTACGTCGTGTACGCATGATGCTCCTACGTCGTCGTTGATCGCTCAGAGGCTGTTGGATCCGCGTCGCGCGGGTCCGACCTGGTCCGTGGAACAACGCTGCTCCCGGACCGTTCGACGCACAGCCAACCCGTCCGAAGCCTTGGCGTCAACTAATGAAGCCAGTGGTGATCGAATCGTGATCTTCCCTTCACCTCACGGAGGCAACCGGGCGGTCGATCCCCTCGAGCGAACGGGTGACGGGTGACCCGAACGGGTGGCGGCGCGAGCGAACGCCGGGGTCCATGGTGGGCGACGAGGCGCGAAGATGCACGCCCAGGGCAACTTTCGCCGCACGGGCGGGCGTCGTCACCTGCGCTTTCGGGCGGGCTGCACCGGAGTGGGCTGTATCCTTCCGGGCGTGGGCGAAGACCGGGTCACGCCGGGCTCCCAAACTTCACTCCGTGAAGCCAACCGGGCTCGCATCGTCAACGCCGTCCAGCAGCGTGGCTCCCTCACGCAGGTCGAGCTGGCCGGCCTCACAGGGCTGTCCCCGGCCACCGTGTCGAACATCGTCAACGAGCTCACGGGCTCGGGCGTCCTGCACACGGCCCCCACCACGCGCAGCGGCCGCCGCGCCCAGCAGGTCACGCTCGCGCGCAACCTCGGGCTCGTCGTCGGCCTGCACTTCGGCACGCGCAGCCTGCGCGTCGCGCTGTCCGACGTCGCCCACCGCATCGTCGCCGAGCAGCGCCTGCCGCTCCCGCCCGACCACCGCGCCGACGCGGGCCTCGAGCGCGCCGCGATGCTCACCGACGAGATGGTCGCGTCCGTCGGCGCCACGATGTCCGAGGTGCTGGCCGTCGGCGTCGGCGTCCCCGCGCCGGTCGACGTGCGCACCGGGCGGGTCTCCACGCGCGGGCTCCTGCGCGGCTGGGACGGCGCGGCCGTGCCCGAGCTCCTCGGCGCGCGGCTCGGTGTCCCGGTGCACGTCGACAACGACGCGAACCTCGGCGCGCTCGCGGAGGTCCGGCTCGGTGCCGCCCGGGGCCGCCGCCAGGTCGTCTACCTGCGCGTCTCGCACGGCGTGGGCGGGGGCCTCGTCCTGAACGGCGAGCTGTTCCACGGGCGCGTAGGCGCCGCGGGCGAGGTGGGCCACGTGACGATCGACGACAACGGCACGGTCTGCCGGTGCGGCAACCGCGGCTGCCTCGAGACGTTCGTCGGCGCCCCCGCGATCCTCGAGACGCTGCGCTCGAGCCACGGTCACCTGACGCTGCGTGACGTCATCACGCGCGCCGAGCAGGGCGACCCGGGCTGCCGCAGGGTGCTCAGCGACGCGGGGCGCCACCTCGGCGTCGCGGCCGCGAGCGTGTGCAACCTGCTCGACCCGGAGGTCGTCGTGGTGGGCGGCCAGCTCGCGGAGGCGGGGGAGATGCTGCTGGGGCCGCTGCGCGCGACGCTCATGGAGCGCACGATCCCGAGCACCGGGGGACCGGTCGAGGTCGTCGAGGGTGCGCTCGGCGCGTCCGCCGAGGTCCGGGGCGCCCTCGCCGTCGCGCTCGACCGAGTGAACATCAGCGCCGCGGTGGGTGTGTCGTGAACCGGGGCCGCCTCCTGACCACCGCCGCCGCGGTGCTCGTCGTGCTGCTCGCGCTCGCCGGCTGCGCCGACACCCCCGCGGACCGCGCGCCCTCCCCGACGACGATCGCGCTGCTCCTGCCCGAGTCGAAGGCCGCGCGCTACGAGAGCGTCGACCGCCCGTCGTTCGAGCAGACCGTCGCGCGCCGCTGCCCGGACTGCCGCGTGCTCTACGCCAACGCGGACCAGGACGCCGCGCGCCAGCAGCAGCAGGCCGAGTCGGTGCTCACCCAGGGGGCGGGTGTGCTCGTGCTCGACGCCGTCGACGCGACCGCCGCGATCGGCATCGTGCAGCGCGCCGCGGCGCGCGGGGTGCCGGTGATCGCCTACGACCGCTTCATCGCCGACGCGCCGCTGGACTACTTCGTCGGTGTCGACGGCGCGCGCGTCGGCCGGCTCCAGGGCGAGGCGCTCGTGACCGCGCTGGCCACCCGCCGCACGGGCCCGAGCACCGATCGCGACGGCATCCTCGTCGTCAACGGCTCCCCGACCGACCCCAACTCGGTGCGCTTCAAGGCGGGGCTCACGGCCGCGCTCGCGGGCACGCCCATCGACGTGCTGGCGTCCTACGACACCCCGGACTGGAGCCCCGACAAGGCGCAGGCCTGGGTGAGCGACCAGCTCACGCAGTACGGCGAGCGCGTCGAGGCGGTGTACGCCGCGAACGACGGCGAGGCCGGCGGCGCGATCTCCGCGATGCTGTCCGCCGGGTTCGACCCGGTCGCGCCGGTCACCGGGCAGGACGCGGAGCTGGCTGCCATCCAGCGCATCGTGTCCGGTACCCAGCTCATGACCGTCTACCGTGCGCTGTCCGAGCAGGGGCGCACCGCCGCCGAGCTCGCGGTGCGCGTGGCACGTGGTCAGAAGCCCGTCGCGACGGCGCGGCTCGGCGGCGTCCCGGCGCTGCTGCTGGCTCCGGTCGCCGTCGACGTCCACAATGTTCGCCGCATCATCGTCGATGGTGGCGTCTTCACGACCGAGGAGATCTGCGTGCAGCCGTACACCGAGGCGTGCGTCGCCGCCGGCCTGCTGGACGGGGAGGGCGGATGAGCACCGTGCCCGCACGCACCCCGGTCCTCTCGCTGCGCGGCGTCTCGCGCAGCTTCGGCGCCGCGCGCGCCCTGCTCGGCATCGACCTCGACATCCACGCGCACGAGGTCGTGGCCGTGGTCGGCGACACCGGCGCGGGCAAGTCGACGCTCGTCGGCGTGCTGTCCGGCGCACTCCAGCCCGACGAGGGCCAGGTGCTGGTCGACGACGCGCCCGTGACCCTCACCGATCCGGCCGCCGCGCGCGCCCTCGGCATCGCGGCGGTGTTCCAGGACCTGGCCCTGTGCGCCAACCTCGACGTCGTCGAGAACCTCTTCCTCGGCCAGGAGCCCGTGCGCGGCGGCCTGCTCGACGAGGTGGCGATGGAGAAGGAGGCGTGGAAGCTGCTCGGCCAGCTGGCCGCCCGCGTCCCGTCCGTGCGGATCCCCGTCGCCGGGCTGTCCGGCGGGCAGCGTCGTGCCGTGGCGATCGCCCGGTCGTTGCTCGGCGAGCCCCGCGTCATCCTGCTCGACGAGCCGACCGCGTCGCTGGGCCTGACCCAGATCGCCGAGTTCCTCACGCTCGTCGAGCGTCTGCGCGCCCGCGGCCACGCCGTGCTGATCACCAGCCACTCGCTGTCCGACCTGCAGGCCGTCGCCGACCGCATCGTCGTGCTGCGCCTCGGCCGGACCAACGGCGAGTTCGACGCCGACCGCGTCACCTACGAGGACCTGCTCGCCGCGATGACCGGGGTCGCGCGATGAGCGCGCCCCTGGTAGCCCCGCAGCGTCCGGGCGCCGAGCTGTGGCGCCGCCTGCGCACGGGCGAGATGAGCGCGCTGCCCATCACCGCAGCGCTCGTGCTCATCTGGATCGTCTTCCAGTCGCTCAACGGCTCGTTCCTCTCGAGCGACAACCTGGTCAACCTCACGCAGCAGTCGGCGGCGACCGGGGTGATCGCGCTCGGGGTCGTGCTGACGCTGCACCTCGGCCAGATCGACCTGTCCGTCGGGGCGGTCTCCGGCCTCGCGGCCGCGATCGTCGCGGTCGGCGCGGTGCGCATCGGCTGGCCGCTCGCGCTCGCGGTGGCCGCGGCGCTGGCCGCCGGCGTGCTCATCGGGCTGCTGTACGGCGCGGTGCACACGCGGCTCGGCGTGCCCAGCTTCGTGTTCACGCTCGCGGGCCTGCTCGTCGTCGGCGGCCTGCAGCTACGCGTGCTGGGCTCGACCGGCTCGGTCAACCTGCCGTTCCAGTCCTGGCTCGTGCGGTTCTGCCAGACGAGCTTCCTGCCGCCCCTGCTGTCCTGGCTCGTGGTCGCGGCGGTCGTCGCGCTCTACGCGGGCTCGCGGCTGCAGGACCGGGCGCGCCGCCACCGGGCCGAGCTCTCCGCGCCCTCGCTCGCCTCGGTGCTGGCCCGCGTCGCGGTGCTCGCCGCCGTCCTCGCGACGGCGGTGGCCTACCTGGGCACCAACCGGGGCGTCGGGGCGGTGTTCGCGCTGTTCGTCGCGCTCGTCGCGCTGACCGACCTCGCGCTGCGCCGGACCCGCTGGGGACGGTTCGTGCGCGCGGTCGGCGGCGACGCCGAGGCGGCTCGTCGGGCGGGCGTGCCCGTGCGGCGCGTGCTCGTCACGGTGTTCGCGGCCTGCTCGACGCTCGCGGCTCTCGGCGGCGTGCTCGCCGTCGGCCGGCTCGCCGCGGCCAACCAGGCCAGCGGCGCGGTCGACGTGACCCTCACCGCCGTCGCGGCGGCCGTGATCGGCGGGACCAGCATGTACGGCGGCCGCGGCTCGGCCTGGTCCGCGCTGCTCGGCATCCTCATCATCCAGTCGATCTCGACCGGGCTGACGCTGCTGAACCTGGACCAGTCGGTGCGCTACGCCGTCACCGGGATCGTGCTGGCGATCGCCGTGGTGATCGACGCGCTGCAGCGCCGGGCGCGCGAGCAGTAGCCCGCACGCCCGGCGCTGGGGCGGTTGGCGTCAGGCCGCGAGGAGCTCGTCGAGCTGCTCGTAGCCGGCCTTGACGCCGCCCTCCATGCCGCTCGCGACCATGCCGTCGCGCGCCTCGAGGGTCGGGTAGACCGAGTGGATGCGCAGGCGGGTGCGGCCGTCGCCCAGGTCCTCGAACGCGACGCTCTCGATCGCGACGACGTCCGGGTACCCCTCGAACTCGAACGTCTGGATCGCGAAGTCGTTCTCGCGGACCGTGTGGAACATGCCGCGGAAGCCGAACGACGCGCCGTCGCGGCCCGTGCTGACGTAGCTCCACCGGCCGCCCGAGACGAAGTCCCACTCGGCGATGTCCATGGTCAGGTCGCGCGGACCCATCCACTGGGCGACGAGCTCGGGCTTGGCGTGGGCCTCGAAGACGCGCGCCACGGGGGCGTCGAACTCGCGGGTGATGTCGATGAACGGCACGCCCTCGGGCGCGTCGACGTGCAGGTCGTTGCTCATGGTCGTTCCTCCTGGTGGGTGACCGGGCCGGGGTCGGCAGGCCGGTCGGGGACTGCTGGTGCAAGGAGCGCGTCGAGGCTCCGGTAGCTCTGCTCGTGGATCAGCCGGTAGCGGTCGATCCACGCGGTGAGCTCCTCGAGGGCGCCCGGGTTGAGGTGCACCGGCCGGCGTTGGGCGTCACGCGTGCGCGTGACGAGGCCCGCCTGCTCGAGCACCTGGATGTGCTTGGAGACCGCCTGCAGCGAGATCTCGAACGGTGCGGCAAGGTCGCCGACCGTGGCGGGACCCCGGCTGAGCCGGGCCACGATCCGCCGCCGCACCGGGTCGCCCAGCGCGACGAACGCGCGGTCGAGCCTGTCGTCGGAGGTCGGATCAGGAAGCACTTCATCTACCCATCGGTTGATCAACTAACTCGTTGAATACGAAGGTACGCCGAGACGCGGAGCCCCGTCAAGAGGTGTCAGCGGAAGACGATGGTGCGGTGGCCGTCCAGCAGCACCCGGTGCTCGGCGTGCCATCGGACGGCGCGGGCCAGCGCGCGGCGCTCGACGTCCTGGCCGAGCGCGACGAGGTCCTCGACCGCGCGCGAGTGGTCGACCCGCTCGACGTCCTGCTCGATGATCGGCCCCTCGTCGAGGTCGCCGGTCACGTAGTGCGCGGTCGCGCCGATGAGCTTGACGCCCCGGTCGTGGGCCTGCGCGTAGGGGCGTGCGCCCTTGAACGAGGGCAGGAACGAGTGGTGGATGTTGATGACCCGGCCCGACAGCGCGCGGCACAGGTCGTCGGACAGGATCTGCATGTAGCGCGCCAGCACGACGAGCTCGACGTCGAGCTCCTCGACCAGGGCGAGCAGCCGGGCCTCGGCGTCCGCCTTGGTCGCGGCCGTCACGGGGACGTGGTGGAACGGGATGCCGTAGAACTCGGCGAGCGGCTCGAGCACGGTGTGGTTCGAGACGACGGCGACGAGCTCGATCGGCAGGCTCTCCGAGCGCTGGCGGAACGCGAGGTCGTTGAGGCAGTGCGCCGCGGTGGAGCCCATCACGAGCGTGCGCACCGGCCGGCCGGAGATGTCGAGCGACCAGGTCAGGTCGAACTCCCGGGTCAGCGCCTCGAGCGCGGCCTCGAGCACCGGCCGGGCCACCGACGCCGTGACCTGCACGCGCATGAAGAACAGCCCCGAGAGCGGGTCGCCGAACTGCTGCGACTCGGTGATGTTGCCGCCGTGCTCGGCGAGCAGCCCGGCCACGGCGTGGACGATTCCGGGGCGGTCGGGGCAGGACAGCGTCAGGACCCAGTGGGTCGCGTCGTCCGTGGGCAGGGGCGCAGCAGGGGACACGAGGCCGAGAGTAGTGCGCGCGGCGGCGCGCGCGCCGGAGGGACCACCATCCGCAGGCATCCGCAGAGTGGGACACAGGGCGACGCAGGGGGTGACACGGGCGACGGGAGTCGTGCACCGGCGCGACGGCCTGACACGATGGGGTCATGACGCAGGCCGACCTCGACATCCGCCCGGTCACCCTCGACGAGGCGGGTGAGCTGCTGACGCTGCGCCGCGCCGCCTTCGTGACCGAGGCCCAGCAGTACGGCGACCCGCACATCCCGCCGCTCGTCCAGACGCTGGAGGAGCTCTCCGAGGACCTGCAGGCCGACGGCGTGATCACGCTCGGCGGCTGGTACGGCCACCGGATGGTCGGCTCGATCCGCGTGCTCGTCGAGGGCGCCAAGGCGACGCTCGGCCGGTTCGCGGTCGCCCCGGACCTGCAGGGTCTCGGGTTCGGCACGCAGATGCTGCTCGCGATCCTCCCGTACCTGCCCGACGGCATCGAGGAGGTCTGGGTGTTCACCGGGCGTGACTCGGTGCAGAACCTCGCGCTCTACGCCAAGCACGGCTACGAGCACCAGCACGACCAGACCGCGGGCGACCTGACCTACGCGTTCCTGCGCAAGACGCTCGGCGAGACCGACGCCTGACGAACCTGTCCGCGTGCTGTCCGGACGCCCGGACGGCGCGGTCGCCGTGCCCGCATCCGTCGGTCGGCTCGCTCGCGGCGCGGTCCTCGAACCCGTGTGGGAGAACGAGGCCGGCGGGCTGACGTTCTGCACCGGTGAGCGCTACCTCAAGTGGGCGCCGACCGACCTCGCGCCCGAGGCTGCGCGCCTGCGCTGGGCCGCCGCGTGGACCCCGGTTCCCGAGGTGCTCGAGCACGGGTCCGACGACGAGGGCTCCTGGCTGGTGACGCGCGCGATCCCCGGCCGCAGCGCGGTCGACCCGCGCTGGATGGCCGAGCCCGCGGTCGCGGCGCGCGCGATCGGCGCGGGGCTGCGGGCGCTGCACGACGCCCTGCCGGTCGACGAGTGCCCGTTCGACTGGGGCGTCGCGTCCCGGGTCCGCCGGGCGGGCTCGTCGGGCGACCTGGTCGACGACGCCCCCCCGGTCGACGTGCTCGTCGTCTGCCACGGCGACGCGTGCGCGCCCAACACCCTGCTGGCCGACGACGGCACGTGGGCGGCGCACGTCGACCTCGGGACCCTGGGCACCGCCGACCGCTGG
>NZ_QWKP01000133.1 GCF_003470205.1 Cellulomonas rhizosphaerae | reverse complement strand
GTGGCGAGGACTGTCACGGTGTCGCCGAGCTTGAGGTGCGCGGTTCCCGACAGCACGTAGAGCCACTCGTAACCGGCGTGCGCGTTCTGCGCGATCGGGTCGGCAGTACGGCCCGGCAGGATCATCTTGAAGGCGTGCACCCCCTCGGCGCTGGGGGTCAACGGGATGAAGATGCGGTTTCCGCGCCGTTCGGGCCGCGGGTGCACGCGCGGGTCGCCCGAGGCAGGGGCGCCGACGAGGTCGTCGAGCGGGACCCGGTACGCCTGCGCGAGCGGCAGCAGCAGGTCGAGCGACGGGCGACGCAGGCCCGATTCGAGCCGCGACAGGGTGCTCACCGAGACCCCGGTCTCGTCGGCCACGTCGGCCAGCGTCCGGCCGCGCCGCGCGCGCAGGTCCCGCAGCCGCGGGCCTACGGATTCCAGCACCTCGTCGAAGTCCTTCACGCGAGCCTCCAGTTTGCTGTTTCCGCAACAAGGATTGCACGACGAGGGCCCGAGCGCCCACAGTGGGCGCATGAGCGAAACCTGGGACGTCGTGGTGGTCGGAGGAGGCAGCGCCGGCCTGAGTGCCGCGCTGATGCTGGTGCGGGGACGACGACGCGTCGTCGTGCTGGACGGTGCCGCGCCGCGGAACCGGTTCGCGCCGCACATGCACGCGGTGCTCGGGCACGACGGCCTGCCGCCGACCGAGCTGCTCGCCAAGGGCCGCGCCGAGATCGAGGGCTACGGCGGCGCCATCGTCAGCGCCGAGGTCGTCGGGGCCCGCCGGTCCGACGAGGGCTTCGTGGTGGAGGTGGCCGGCGGTGAGTCGTTCGTCGGCCGACGCCTGGTCGTCGCCACCGGCCTGCGCGACGAGCTGCCCGCCGTCCCCGGGCTGGCCGAGCAGTGGGGGCGCGGCGTCGTCTCGTGCCCGTACTGCGATGGGTGGGAGGTGCGTGACCGGCGCATCGGCGTCCTGGCCGCCGGGCCGGGCAGCGCCGCGCGGGCGCAGCTGATCCGGCAGTGGTCGTCCTCGCTCGTCTTCCTGACCAACGGGACCGGCACCCCCGATCCCGACGAGCGCGCCGAGCTCGAGGCGCGCGGCATCGAGGTCGTCGATGCGCCCCTCGCGCGGGTGCTCACCGACGGCGACGCGCTCGCCGGGGTCGAGCTGGTCGGCGGGGCCGTCGTCGACCTCGACGTCATCTTCGCCATGCCGACCCCGACCCCGCACGACGAGGTCCTCCTGCAGCTCGGCGCGGAGCGGCGCGACGGCTTCGTGCCGGTCGACGAGTTCGGCGCGACCGCCGTCCCCGGCCTGTGGGCGGCCGGCAACGTCGTCAACCCGCGGGCCAACGTCCCGGTCGCGATGGGCGCCGGTGCCAGCGTCGGCGCCATGGTCAACCACGACCTCGTGGCCGAGGACGTGCGCCTGGCGCTGGCGGTGTCGGCATGAGCGCCACCGAGAGCGAGGCGTACTGGGAGGAGCGCTACCGCGACCGCGAGGCGGCGTGGGGGACCAACCCGAACGCGGTCCTCGTCGATGTGCTCGGCGGCTTCGGCCTGACCCCCGGCGACGCCCTCGACCTGGGTGCCGGCCACGGCGGGGACGCCTTCTGGCTCGCGTCGCTCGGGTGGAACGTGACCGCGGTCGACGTCTCCGCGACTGCACTCGCCCGGGTCGCGCAGGGGGCCGCCGCGCGCGGGCTCACCGTCGCGACCGAGCAGCACGACCTGACCCGCACCCTCCCGGACGTCGCCGTCGACCTGCTGACGGCGACCTACTTCCAGACGCCCCTCGAGATCGACCGGGACGCGATCCTGCGCCGCGCCGTCGGCCTCGTCCGGCCCGGCGGGACGCTCGTCGTCATCGACCACGGCAACGCCCCGCCCGGCTCGCGGCTCGCCCACGCGCACCACCACTTCCCGAGCGTGGCCGAGACGTGGGCGTCGCTCGCGCTCGACGAGAGCTGGGACCTGGCCAGGATCGACGCGCCCGTGCGGCGCGCCATGGCACCCGACGGCGAGATGGCTGACCTGACGGACAACGTCATCGTGGCGCAGCGCCGCCGCTGACGGCCTCGGTCCGGCGGCCCACGTGCAGCACGCAGCCCCAGTGGCGGCGCAGCAGCCCGTCGGGCCGCTCGGCGAGGCGCCGGCGGATCTCGCCGTCGAGCCGTTCGCGCTGCCACGGCTGCATCGCGATGTGCCCGGAGAACGTGTCGAGCACGTCGAGGTAGCCGTCGGCGTCGTGCACGGTCTCCCAGTCGTACTGGCGGATCGCGACGACCTCGAACAGCCCGCTCGCCTCGATGTCCGCGCGCTCGTCGGGCAGCTCGCCCGGGCGGGGGACCGGGGTGCCCGGCGGGAGGCCCTCGCCGATCTCCTCGTAGACCTCCTGGAGGTCGGTGAAGAACGGGTCGCCGTCGTCCGGGATGACGTGGGTGGCGCCCCAGAAGGCCAGGTGACCGCCGGGTTCGAGGGCTTCGGCGACCCGGCGGAACCGGGTGCGCGGGTCGAGCCAGTGCCACGCCGTGGCGGCGTAGACCAGGGCGAACGTCCGCGTGGCGGTCCAGTCCTCCAGGCGGGTCTCGAGGACCGCGACGTCGAGCCCCGCGAGGTGGTCGCGAGCCTGCGCCGCCAGGGCCGGGCCAGGCTCGAGGCACGTGATCACGAACCCCCGGCGGGCCAGCGGGAGGGTCGCGGTGCCGGTCGCGCAGCCCACCTCCAGCAGGTGTGCTCCCGGCTCCAGCCCAGCAAGCCGGACGAGGTCGTCGAACAGCTGCGCGGGGTAGCCGGGGCGGGCGCGGCGGTAGGCCGCGGCCGCGCGGTCGAACGTCGCCGCGAGCCGGAGGCGCTCGGCGTCGCTCGGCATCCCGCGAGCCTAGCCAGCGGTGCCGGGGGCGCGGGCAGTGGGGCGCCGCGAAAAGCGGGCTCACAGACTCCGCGCGGGGAAATCGCGTGCCACTAATTCTCGGGCCGCGGTCCGCGCGCGTCTGCGCAGGTCAGAGCCGCACGACGGGGAGGAGACGGAGCCGTGTCCGGTGCGTCGCGGTTGCCTGAATATCTCCCGAAGTCTTGACCGATTTCACCCGGTCTGGCTAACGTCACAGATGAAGGATTAGTGAGTGATCCTTACAAAACACCCCTTCCAAATGCGTCACCACGGAGGCACCAATGCACTTCGCGAGACGAGTCGCTCCGGCGGCCGGAACAACCCCGACCCACCCCCGACGCCGGCGCAACGCCGCACTGGCATTCCTCACCTCAGCAGGGCTCGTCGCCGCACTGGTGGCCGTCCTTCCCACGTCGGCCAGCGCGGCCGGCTCCTTCACCGCCACCTTCACCTCGACCGGTGACTGGGGGACCGGCCACCAGGCCTCGGTCCTGGTGAAGAACGCGTCGACGACGAGCTCGCCGACGTGGACGCTCGAGTTCGACCTGCCGGCGGGCACGGCCATCACGAGCTCCTACGACGCCGACGTCGTCAAGACCGGCAACCACTACAAGGCCACCTCGAAGAGCTGGGCGGGGCCGTTCGCGCCCGGCGCCTCGCAGACCTGGGGCTACGTGGGCTCGGGCCCGTACAAGGCCCCGCTCAACTGCACGATCAACGGCGTGGCCTGTACGGGCGGCAACCCGACGACCACCCCGACGACGACGCCGACGACGACGCCGACGCCGACCGTCACCCCGACCGTGACTCCCACGCCGACCCCGACGCCGACCGTCACGCCCACCACCCCGCCCCCCGGCGGCAAGAAGCTGGTCGGCTACTTCGCGGAGTGGGGCGTCTACGGCCGCAACTACCACGTGAACAACGTCAAGACGAGCGGCTCGGCAGCGAAGCTGACCCACATCCTGTACGCGTTCGGCAACACCACGGGCGGTAAGTGCTCGATCGGTGACTCCTACGCCGCGTACGACAAGGCCTACACAGCCGACCAGAGCGTCGACGGCGTCGCCGACACCTGGGACCAGCCGCTGCGCGGCAACTTCAACCAGCTGCGCAAGCTCAAGGCGGCCAACCCGAACCTCAAGGTCATCTGGTCGTTCGGCGGCTGGACCTGGTCGGGCGGGTTCACGGCCGCGGCGGCCGACCCCGCCGGGTTCGCAAACTCCTGCTACGACCTGCTCAACGACTCGCGGTGGAAGGGCCTGTTCGACGGCATCGACATCGACTGGGAGTACCCGAACGCCTGCGGCCTGTCCTGCGACAACAGCGGGCCGCTCGCGTTCGACAAGGTCATCACGGCGCTGCGCAACAAGTTCGGCTCCAGCTTCCTGGTCACGGCGGCCATCACGGCCGACGGCAGCAACGGCGGCAAGATCGACGCCACCGACTACGCCACCGCGGCCACCAAGCTCAGCTGGATCATGCCCATGACCTACGACTACTTCGGAGCGTGGAACGCCCAGGGCCCGACGGCCCCGAACGCCCCGCTCACGTCGTACCCCGGTATCCCGCAGGCCGGGTTCAACGCCGAGGACGCGATCAACAAGCTCATCGGCAAGGGCATCCCGGCGAGCAAGATCCTGCTCGGCGTCGGGTTCTACGGGCGCGGCTGGACCGGCGTCACGCAGAGCGCGCCCGGCGGCACGGCCACCGGCCCGGCGCCCGGCACGTACGAGCAGGGCATCGAGGACTACAAGGTGCTCAAGTCGAAGTGCCCCGCCACGGGCACGGTCGGCGGCACGGCGTACGCCAAGTGCGGCAGCGAGTGGTGGAGCTACGACACGCCCGCCACGATCACGAGCAAGATGACGTGGGCCAAGAACAAGGGGCTCGGCGGCTCCTTCTTCTGGGAGCTGTCCGGCGACACCACGAACGGTGAGCTCATCTCGGCCATGAAGTCCGGCCTCAGCTGATCTTCACCTCACCCGACCGGGGGTTCGCCGCACTGCGGTGGGCCCCCGGTCGTGCGCGTGAGTAGCGTCAGAGGATGGGCCGCACCGCGGTGTCGCAGGTCGAGCTGCTCGAGGACGAGCCGGTCGACGACGAGCCGTGCTCGCGCTCGCGGTGGCGCCGCTGGTGGCCGCTGCCGATCGTAGTCGCGCTCCTCGCCGTCGGGACGCAGGCCGGCCTCGATGCGCGGCAGCGGGCGCACGACGAGCGCATCGCGGCGCTGCCCGGCACGCTCGCACCTGTCGGCGACGCGCTGAGCGTGCGGTGGAAGGTCCCCGACGACGACTACACGGTGGTGAGTGCCGGGTACGAGGTCGACGGCGCGTACGTGGGTGTACGTCACGAGGTCGACGAGGCCTACGCGGCGGTCGCGCTGGACGTCGGTACCGGCCTGGCGCGGTGGTCGACCCCGCTCGGCGACCGCGGCGAGACCGCTGGCGCACCCATCGACGCGGGGAACTTCACGGTCACGCCCGCCGGCGGCCCGTCCTGCGTGCCCGGCTCGCTCGGTGACAGCCCCGTGCTCGCGTGCCTGGTCGACTCGCGCCGCGGCCTCGTCGTCCTCGACGCGACCGACGGCGCGGTGCTGCGCCGCGAGGACCTCCCGACCAGGGCCGACCTGCTGGCCGCCGCCGGGGACACGACCTACCTGGCGCGCTCCGTCGGCACCGAGTGCGAGGTGACCGCGCTCGACTCCTCCTCGGTACTGTGGACGACGACCGTCGCGTGCGGCGGGCGCCCGGAGATCGTTGCCGCGGGCGGCCTCGTGGCCCTCGGCTCGACGCGCGAGCACGTCACCGTGCTCGGCCGGTCGGGCGACGTGCTCGACGAGGCCGACGACGCCGCGGCCGCGGCGCTCGGCGACGCGATCGTCCTGAACGACTTCGCGGGCGACGGCACCGGGACCTCGCGGCTGCTGCGCGAGGACGCCGAACCGGTGGACGTCGACGGCATCGTCATGGTGCCGCGCGTCGACGACGGCTCCGCGCCGAACCTCGTCGTGACGGTCGACACCGCGACCCGCGGGTACGACGGGCGCACCGGAGAGCGGCTGTGGGAAACGCCCGACCCGCTCTCAGGCATCTACCTGCTGCGCGACGGTCACGTGGTCGGCTCGTCGGGCCAGGACGTCCTGGTCTCGATCGACGCGCGCACCGGCGCGGTCCACCACCGCGCGGCGCTGCATCCCGACGACCTGCCGCTCTCCCCGGTGACCGACGGGCCGACGTACCTGACGATCGTGCGCGGCGCCCCGTCGGACGCGCCGCGACTGGTGGCCGTCGACGCGGACGGGGACGACCGGACGTGGGACGTGCGGCTGCCCGGCGGGCTGCTGGGACTCAGCCAGCTCGGTCGTCACCTGGTCGGCACCTACCGCGGCGGGACGCTGCTGGTCCTGGGCTGAGACACGCATCCTGCAGCCCGTTGCGCCGCGGTGTGCGTACTTGTTGCCGCGATTCGCGTAAGTTCTTCCACTTTCTCTTTGACTCTTGTCTGTCGGTTTGTCCAGTCCGTACGGTGTGTCCCGTCATGCGGTGCCGCATCCCCCCGCGGCGCCGACCCCCGGTGCGCAAGGAGGCGCTTCCGTGAGGATTTCCGTTCATCACGCCCGTCGGCGACGAGCGGGGCGGGTCGCCGCGGCGACCGCCCTCGCCCTCGTCGCGACGCTGGCGGCAGCCCAGCCCGGCCTCGCGGCCGGATCCACCGAGCCGAAGCCGGGCGTCGAGACCGTCGCCGGCATCGACCCGGCACTGACGGCGGGCCGCGGCGCGACCGTGCCCTTCGTCGAGCAGGAGGCCGAGAACGCCACGTACACCGGCGACCTCGTCGGACCCGACCGCACGCCCTACACGCTGCCCAGCGAGGCATCGGGACGCAAGGCGGTCAAGCTCGACGCCGCGGGCGAGTACGTGCAGTACACGCTGACCAAGCCCGCGAACGCCGTGACGCTGCGGTACGCGATCCCCGACGCGCCCGCCGGCGGCGGGCTCACGGGACCGATCGACGTGGCGGTCAACGGCATCAAGCTGACGAGCGCGACGCTCACCTCGCAGTTCTCCTGGCTGTACGGCACCTACCCGTTCTCGAACGACCCGCAGGCCGACCCCAACAAGGACTGGTGGCTCACGGAGTGCGGCTGCGTGCCGTCCGCGACCACGCCCGCGCCGGTGTTCGACAAGCCGTTCCGCCCCTTCCACTACTACGCGGAGAAGCGCATCCCCCTCGTCGTGCCGCTGAAGAAGGGCGACACCGTGCGCTTCACGGTGCCCAAGACGAACAAGCTCGACTGGGTCGTGCTCGACGTCGCGGACTTCGAGCAGGTCGGCCTGCCGAAGCTGCCGCCCAGGAAGAGCGTCAACGCGTGGCTCTACGGCGCCGACCCCACGGGTCGCAAGAGCTCGGCCGACGCGCTCGACAAGGCGATCGCCGCCGGCAAGAAGCTGCAGGTCCCCGTCTACATCCCGCCGGGCACGTACAAGGTGGACCGCCACCTCGTGGTCGACAAGGTCACCGTGGTGGGCGCCGGCAACTGGTGGACCACGCTCACCGGTGACGGCGTGGGCGTCTACGGCAAGTACGTGGAGGACGGCGGCTCGACCGACGTGCACCTCGCGGACTTCTCGATCATCGGCAACACCCGCGACCGCGTCGACGACGACCAGGTCAACGGTGTCGGTGGCGCGCTGGGCGGCGGCTCGACCGTCGAGCGTCTCTTCATCCAGCACACCAAGGTCGGCATGTGGTTCGACGGGCCGTTCAGTGGTCTCACCGTCAAGGACAACATCATCGTCGACCAGATCGCCGACGGCCTGAACCTGCGTCGCGGCATCTCGAACGCCACGGTGACGAACAACTTCATCCGCGGCACCGGCGACGACGGGCTGGCCATGTGGTCGCACGGCGTCTCCACGCCCGCGCAGGACGCGGACCACGACAACGTGTTCTCGCACAACACCGTGCTCAACCCGGCGCTCGCCAACAACATCGCGATCTACGGCGGGCACGACAACGAGGTCGCGAACAACGTCGTCGCCGACCCCGTGCGCGAGGGCAGCGGCCTGCACGCCGGGGCCCGGTTCAGCGCGGTCCCGTTCTCTGGCCGCACCACGTTCGCGGACAACACGACGGTCCGGGCGAGCACGTTCGACCTCAACTGGAAGATCGGGCTCGGAGCCATCTGGCTCTACGCGCTCGAGGGCCCGGTCAAGGGCGTCGACGTGACGGGCGACCACTACCTCGACAACGGGTACAACGCGATCATGATGGTCTCGGAGTGGGGCGTGAAGGACCTGTACGGCATCGACGACGTGCACTTCTCCGACGTCCAGGTCGACGGCGCCGGCACCTCGGTGGTCAGCGCCCGTGCCTTCGGGTCCGCGTCGTTCACCAACGTCGACGTGCGCAACGTCGGCTGGGCGGGCGTCAACAACTGCGGCGCCTTCGGCTTCCCGGCCACCGGCTCGGAGTTCTCGCTCGTCGACGGCGGCGGGAACGACGGCACCGACGGCAACCCGTGGGAGGTGGGCCGCAACTGGTTCACGCCCTTCGTGCCGAACGCCATCACCTGCAACGACCGGCCGCCGGTGGTGACCCCGCCGGCGCCGAGCACGTGGTGAGGCGCCACTGATCGTGAGGCGCCACTGATCGACGCCCGCGTCCGGCGATGGTGCGATCCGGACGCGGGCGTCCTCCCTCCGCAGGGGAGGCGGTAAGGAGCAAGGGCTCGACGACGGGGGTCGTCGGGCCCTTGCTCGCGTCCAGCCTGTGGGACTTTCGTGTCCGCCTCTTGATTCGGACCCTTCTGGTCGGGACTATCCGCGCCATGTCGTTCACCTCGTCCCCGGCGCGCCGGTGTGCCGCGCCTGCGGCGAGCTGTCGGGCCTGACCCGACCCCGGCCGCGCGCAGCCCGCAGCTCGGGCCGAGCGCTTCTCCTCGAATCCCCCGACGACGAGAACAGGCACACGCCCTCATGACCTCGTTCCACTGGTTCCTGCCCACCAACGGCGACGGCCGGCACGTCAGCAACGTGGTCGCCGCCGCCGGCGCCCGCAAGCTGCCGCGGCCCGCCTCCCTCGACCACCTCGGCCAGATCGCGCGCGCGGCGGAGCTGTCCGGCTTCGACGCCGTGCTCACGCCCACGGGCGCGGCCTGCGAGGACGCCTGGATCACCACGGCCGCGCTGCTCACGCAGACCCGCGACCTGCGGTTCCTGGTCGCCTTCCGGCCCGGCTTCATCCTGCCGACGCTCGCCGCGCAGCAGGCCGCGACGTTCCAGCGGCTGTCCGGCGGACGGCTCGCGCTCAACGTCGTCACGGGCGGCGACCCAGCCGAGCAGCGGTCCTACGGCGACACTCTCGCGCACGACGAGCGGTACGCGCGCACCGACGAGTTCCTCGAGGTCGTCCGCGGCCTGTGGGACGACGAGCCGCTGAACCACTCCGGCGCGCACTACGTGATCGAGGGCGGTGGCTTCCCGCAGCTGCCCTCGCCGCGCCCGCCCATCTACTTCGGCGGCGCCTCCCCGGCGGCCGAGGCCGTCGCGGCCAAGCACGCCGACGTCTACCTCGCGTGGGGCGAGCCCGTGCCGGCCCTCGTCGAGAGGATCACGCGCGTGCGCGCCCTGGCCGCTGGCCGGCCGCTGCGGTTCGGCGTGCGGCTGCACGTCATCGCGCGGGACACGGCCGACGAGGCGTGGGACGAGGCCGACCGTCTGCTCGCCGGGATGGACCCCGCAGCGGTCGCGGCGGCCCAGGCGCGGTTCGGCCGCCTCGAGTCCGTGGGCCAGAAGCGGATGAACGACCTCACGCGCTCGCTGGGGACCGACGCCCGTAGCCAGCAGGTCGCGCCCGGGCTGTGGGCCGGCATCGGGATCCTGCGCGAGGGTGCGGGCACCGCGCTGGTCGGCAGCCACGACGACGTCGCCCGCTACCTGGTCGAGCTGGCCGACGCCGGGTTCGACGAGTTCATCCTGTCCGGCTGGCCGCACGTCGAGGAGGCCTACCGCGTCGGCGAGGAGGTCCTGCCCCGGTACGCCGCGCTGCGGGGTTCCACCGACGGCTCGTCGGGCACGCCCTCATGACGACGACCGAGACGAAGCTGACCACGCCCGCGCCCGCCGCCGTCCGCACGCCGCGGCCGTGGCTGCGCACGCTGGGCCTGCGCTCCGCGGGCGTCGCCGCCCTGCTCGGCGTGTGGTGGCTCGTGACCGCGCTCGAGATCTGGCCGCGGGTGCTCGTCCCGACCCCGGGTGACGTGTGGGACGCGTTCCTCACGGTCGCCGGGATCCGACCCGACGAGAACGGCCGCACCGGGTTCAGCGGCTACACGCTCTGGCAGCACCTGGGCATGAGCCTCGAGCGCATCCTGCTCGGCGCCGGCATCGGCACGATCCTCGGCATCGTGATCGGCCTCGCGATCGGCACGATCCCGCTCGTCCGCGTGCTGCTCGAGCCCGGAGTCACGTTCCTGCGCCAGCTCCCGCCGCTCGCGTACTTCTCGCTCCTGGTCATCTGGTTCGGCATCGACGAGACGCCCAAGATCTGGCTGCTGCTCATCGCGGCCATGCCCCCGGTCGCCGTCGCGACCGCCGCGGCCGTCGGCGGCGTGCACCGCGACTACGTCAACGGCGCGCGCTCCCTGGGCGCCGGGCGCTGGGACGTCATCTGGTGGGTGATCGTGCCCGCGGCGCTGCCCGAGATCCTCGTCGGGATCCGGCTCGGCGTCGGCGTCGCCTACACGTCCGTCGTCGCCGCGGAAACCATCAACGGCGTCCCGGGCATCGGCGGAATGATCCGCGACGCGCAGCGCTACCTGCAGACCGACGTGGTCATCCTCGGGATCCTCGTGCTCGGCATCTCGGGCGTGCTGCTCGACTCGTGTCTGCGCTGGGCCGAGCACCGCGTCGGCCCGTGGCGCGGGCGCGCCTGACCCCCTCGTTCTCCCCGGTCCCACCCCATTCGAGAGGAACACCCATGTCCATCCGCAAGCTCGTCACGCTCGGCCTTGCCGGGCTCCTGCTCGCCACCACGGCCGCGTGCTCGTCGTCCGACGACGACGCCAAGGCGACCCCCTCGGACGGTGCCTCCACAGTCGAGGCCCCCGACACCCTCCGGATCGGCTACCAGCAGATCCCCAACGGCGACCTGGTCGTCAAGCACAACAAGTGGCTCGAGGACGCCCTGCCCGACACGACGATCGACTGGGTCCGCTTCGACTCGGGCGGCGACGTCAACACCGCCGTGGTCGCCGGATCGATCGACATCGGCCTGGCCGGCTCGAGCCCCGTGACGCGCGGGCTGTCCGCGCCGCTGAACATCGACTACCAGGTGGCGTGGATCCACGACGTGATCGGCGACGCCGAGTCGCTCGTCGCCCGCGACGGCACCGACATCACGGCCATCGCGGACCTCAAGGGCCACAAGATCGCGACGCCGTTCGCCTCGACCTCGCACTACAGCCTGGTCGCCGCGCTCACCGACGCGGGCCTCAGCACGGACGACGTGACGCTCGTCGACCTGCAGCCGGCCGACATCCTCGCGGCCTGGACCCGCGACGACATCGACGCCGCGTACGTGTGGGACCCCACGCTCTCGCAGCTCGGCGGGACCGTGCTGACCACGTCGACCGAGCAGGCCGCGGCAGGTCACCCGACCTACGACCTGGGCGTCGTCACCACCGCGCTCGCGCAGAAGTACCCGGCCGTCGTCGACGCGTGGCTCGCGGCGCAGGACAAGGCCGTCGCACAGATCAAGGACGACCCGGCCACCGCGACCGAGGCGATCGGCGCCGAGCTGGACCTCGCTCCGGCCGACGTCACCGCACAGCTCGAGGGTCTGACGTTCCTGCGCGGCACCGAGCAGCTCGCGCCCGAGTTCTTCGGCACCAAGGCCGCCCCGGGCGCGTTCGCGGAGAGCCTGCACCAGGCCGCCGAGTTCCTGCACGGCCAGGACGCGATCGACGACGTCCCGGACGTCGCCGCGCTCCAGCCCGGCATCGCGCTCGACGCGCTCGACCGCACGTTCGGCCAGAAGTGATGACGGCGCACGCGGGCGCCGCGTCGCACGGTGCCCGCGTGCGCCTGGACGACGTCCGGCAGGTGTTCGGGACCGGCGCCTCGGCGCGGCCCGCGCTCGACCTGCTGGACGTCGACCTCGCCCCGGGGGAGCTCGTCGCACTCGTCGGGCCCTCGGGGTGCGGCAAGAGCACGGCGCTCAACCTCGTCGCGGGCTTCCTGTCCCCGACGGCGGGGAAGGTCAGCGTCGACGCCGTGCCCGTGACCTCGCCCGGGGTCGACCGCGGCGTGGTGTTCCAGCAGCCGCGGCTGTTCCCGTGGCTGTCGGTGCGGCGCAACGTCGAGCTCGGCCCGCAGTGGGCCGGCGAGTCGAAGGCGGCACGGCGGGAGGCGGCCGACGAGGTCCTCGCCCTGGTCGGCCTGTCGGAGGTCGCGGACCGCGCGCCCTACGAGCTGTCCGGCGGCATGCAGCAGCGCGCCGCGATCGCCCGCGCGCTCGCGGGCCGGCCGCGCGTGCTGCTCATGGACGAGCCCTTCGCGGCCCTCGACGCCCTCACGCGCGAGCGGCTCCAGGAGGAGCTGCTGCGGGTGTGGCGTGCGACCGGGACCACGGTCCTGTTCGTCACGCACTCGGTCGACGAGGCCGCCTACCTCGGCACGCGCGCACTCGCGTTCTCGGCCAGCCCCGGCCGCGTGGTGCTCGACCTGCGGCTCCGCTCGCTCGAGGAGGTCGCGGCCGAGGAGCTCGGGCCGGACGGGCACGTGCTGCGTGCCCGCGCCGACGCGCGCTCGGACGCGCACCGGGACAGCCTGCGCGAGGCCGTGCGGGAGGCAGCCGCCTGACGTCAGGCGGTCTCGCGCACGACGAGGGTCGGCGTGAACATCACGCCGCGCGGCGGCTGGTCCGGCGTGCGGATGCGCTCGAGCAGCAGGCGGGCCATCTCGCCGGCCATGTCCTCGACCGGCTGGCGCACCGTCGTCAGGGGCGGGGTCGCCTCGGTCGCGGTCGCGCTGTCGTCGAAGCCGACCACCGCCACGTCGTCGGGCACCCGCCGGCCGCCGTCCTGCAGGACGCGGGCCGCGGCCTCGGCCATGAGGTCGTTCACCGCGAACACGGCGTCCGCGTCGGCGTGCTCGACCAGCACCACGCGCGCGCCCGCCGCGCCGCTGCGCGCCGTGAAGTCGCCGTGCTCCACGGTCACCTCGATGCCGCCCTCGGCCGCCCCGGCCCGGAAGCCCGCGAGCCGCTCGCGCGCGGCGCGCATCTCCGGCGGGCCGGCGAGCACCACGGCGCGGCGCCGGCCCAGCCGGGCCAGGTGCTCGGCCGCGAGCCGCCCGCCGATCGCCTGGTCGGCGTCGACCCAGCTCACGGGGAGCGCGGTGGTCGGCTGGTGGGAGAGGACCACGGGCACGTTCATCTCGTGCAGCGCGTGCGGCAGCCCGTGCTCGTCGCCGCCGGACAGGAACAGGACGCCGTCCACGTGGCCCTGGCGCAGGTAGGACAGGACGAAGTCGTGCGCCTCCCGGTCGGCCGGGACGACGACGAGGTGCACGCCCGTGGCCCGCAGGACCTGCTGCGCCCCGGCGGTGACCCGCCCGAAGTACGGGTCGGAGAAGATCCGCTGCAGGAACTCGGCGCCGGCCGAGCCCGAGGCGGGCTCCGAGATCACGAGCGCGACCGAGTTGGTGCGCCGCGTGACCAGCGAGCGGGCGGCCAGGTTGGGGACGTAGCCGGTCGCGCGGACGGCCTCGTCGACCGCGCGGCGCATCTTGGGGTCGACCGTCGCGACGCCGTTGAGCACGCGCGAGACGGTCGACCGGGAGACCCCTGCTCGTCGGGCGACCTCCTCGATAGTCGACGGACTGCTCTGGCTCGTCATGGTGTTCCTTATAGCACCGCCGACGGCGGCGCCGGGGGAGCCCCGGCGCCGCCGTCCCAGCTCAGCGGTAGACGCG
>NZ_QWKP01000132.1 GCF_003470205.1 Cellulomonas rhizosphaerae | reverse complement strand
GCGAGGTCGATCACGGCGTCCACGGAGGCCTCCCGGACCGCGGACCGGTCGCCGTGCACGTGCAGCTCGAGCGACTCGTCGGCCCAGGGCGTCGAGACCGCGACCAGGACGGTGCCGGCCGCGTGCCCGTCGGCGGGCCCGGGTCCCGCGACACCCGTCGTCGCGAGGCCGACGTCGGCCCCGAGCCGGATCCGCACGCCGCGGGCCATCGCGAGCGCCACGTCGGCGTCGACCGGGCCGCGGGCCGCGAGCAGGTCCGCGTCGACCCCGAGCACCGAGGCCTTGAGGTCGGTCGCGTAGGCGACCACGGACCCCCGCACCACGTCGGACGCGCCCGGCACGGACACCAGTCGCGCGCAGACGAGCCCGCCCGTGAGCGACTCTGCGGTCGCGACGCTCAGCCCGCGACCGCGCAGCTCGTCGAGGAGCGTCCGCGCGTCGCCCACCTAGAGCGCCGGGGGCCGCGCGGCGGCGCGGCGGATGCGCACGGCCATGCGCAGGTAGTCGACGCCGGTCGCGACGGTCACGACGAGCGCGACGGCCATCGTCACCGCGGCGACGACGCTGACCCAGCCGGGCAGGGCGTCGAGCGGCAGCAGGTAGAGCCCGATCGCGACGGACTGCAGGACCGTCTTGATCTTGCCGCCGCGCGAGGCCGGCAGCACCACGTAGCGGAGGAGGAAGAACCGCATCACGGTGATGCCGAGCTCGCGCACGAGGATGACGATCGTCACCCACCACCACAGGTCGCCCAACGCGGACAGCAGCACGAGCGCGGCGCCGACGAGCAGCTTGTCGGCGATGGGGTCGAGCAGCTTGCCGAGGTCGGTGATCTGGTCGTTGCGCCGGGCCAGCCAGCCGTCGACACGGTCCGTGACGGCCGCGAGGACGAAGAGCGCGGTGGCCACGAGGCGCCACCCCGTGCTGTGGCCGCCGTCCATCAGGAGCGCCCACGCGAAGAACGGGACGAGCGCGATGCGGAGCATCGTCAGCAGGTTCGCCGCGTTCCAGGCTGACGGTCGTGGCGGGTCGATCACGCCAGACACTCTAGAGTCCCGGTGTGCATGCGAAGTCCACGGCCCGCTCATGACCCGGCACGTCCGCGCCCACCGCCGCTCCAAGCTCGTCGCCGTCGTCGCCACCCTGGTGCTCGTCCTGGCCTGCGTCGGTGCCGTCGCGTTCGGCCTCGGCAGCCCCGGTGACGACACCCCGGGCGACGTCCCCGCCGCCGAGGGCCCCTCGGTCACCCCCACGCCGACCCCGACCTCGACGCCCACCCCGACGGCGGACCCGGACGCGGAGCTCACCATCGTCGCGGCGGGCGACGTGCTCCCCCACCTCCCCGTGATCGCGTCGGCGAAGACCGGAGACGGCTACGACTTCAGCCCGATGCTCGACCCGCTCGACCCGTGGATCCAGGCCGCTGACCTGGCCATCTGCCACCTCGAGGTGCCGATCGCGCCCCCGGGCAAGAAGCCGACCGGCTACCCGATCTTCGGCAGTCCGGCGCAGATCGTCGACGGGCTCCAGCAGCAGGGTTGGGACGGCTGCTCGACCGCGTCGAACCACTCGGTCGACCGCGGTTTCGCGGGCGTCGAGGCGACGCTCGACACGCTCGACGCCGCGGGCCTCGGCCACGTCGGCACCGCCCGGTCCGCGACCGAGCAGCAGCAGCCGCAGCTCTACCGACTGGAGCGCGCGGGCCAGACGATCACCGTCGCCCAGATCGCCGCCGCGTACGGCACCAACGGGATGCCGATCGATGCCGACAAGCCCTGGTCCGTGAACCTCATCGACGTGCCGAAGCTCGTCGACCAGGCCAAGCAGGCGCGCAAGGACGGCGCGGACCTGGTGATCGCGAGCATCCACTGCTGCGTGGAGTACCAGACGGCGCCGACGCCCGAGCAGAAGCAGATCGACCAGGAGCTCGCCGACTCGGGCGAGATCGACCTCGTGATCGGGCACCACGCGCACGTGCCGCAGCCCGTGGCGCGCCTCGAGGGCGGGCCGCGCGGCGAGGGCATGTGGGTCGCCTACGGCCTGGGCAACTTCCTGTCCAACCAGGACGGCGACTGCTGCGTCGACGACACCGACTCCGGGATCCTGCTGACCGCGCACGTCGAGAGCACCGGAGCGTTCGAGGCCGAGGGGCGCGCGGCGGGACCGGCCCGCGTCACGGGTGTCGAGTGGACCCCCATCACCGTCGACCGGCTCGGCGGCCACGAGGTCCATGCGCTGCCGGACATCGCCGGCGGGACGACGACGCTGAGCAAGGCGAAGGTCGCTGCGCGCACGGAGCGCGTCGCGGGGGCTGCCGGGACAGAGGCCCCCGAGCGGACCGAGCCAGTCGTCTCGACCGGTCCGCCGCCGACCGTGGTGCCCCGGACGAGGTAGCCGTCAGGCCTGCGTCTTGGTCCCCAGCACGCTGCTGACCGGTTGCGCGCTGCCGAACAGCCAGCCCTGCCCGTAGCGCCAGCCGTTGCGGTGCAAGAACTCGGCCTGCTCGGCGTGCTCGATCCCCTCGGCGATCGTCACCATCGCGAGCTCGCGCGCGAGCGACCCCAGCGCGCGGGCGATCTTGCCGGCCGTCGGGTCGTCGGGGATCCCCGACGTGAACGACATGTCGAGCTTGACCCCAGCGACCGGCAGGTCGCGCAGGTAGGACAGCGGCGAGACGCCCGTGCCGAAGTCGTCGAGCAGCACGGGCACGCCCGCGGCGGACAGCTGCGTGAGCTCGTGCCGGATGCGCGTGCCCGACGCGACGAGCGAGGTCTCGGTGAGCTCGACGACGATCCGCCCCGCCATCACGCGGTGCCGGGAGATCTCGGCGAGCAGCGTCGTCGCGAACTCGCCGTCGCCGAGCTGGTCGGCCGACACGTTGACGGACACCCAGCGCGTCTGGTCTTTCATCGCGGCGACGGCCTCGACCACGCGCCGGGCGACGAACTGCCCGAGCGCGACCGCGAGGCCGGCCTCCTGAACCATCGACAGGAACGCGTTCGGCAGCAGCAGGCCGCGGTACGGGTGCTGCCAGCGGATGAGCGCCTCGTAGCCGACGACGCGCTGGTCCCCCAGGTCGACGATCGGCTGGTAGTAGACGACGAGCTCGCCGGCCTCCAGCGCTGCGGCGAGCTCCTGGTGCAGCTCGGCGCCGCTCGCGCGGTTCATGCTCTGGTCGTAGACCTCGGTCCGACCCCGGCCCGCCGCCTTCGCCCGGTAGAGGGCCGCGTCGGCGGCGGCGAGCATCGCGGGCGCGCCGCCCTCGATCGCGTCGGGGTCGGCGAGCGCGATGCCGATGCTCGCGCCCACGCTCAGGCGGCGCCGCGCGACGCGGACCGGCTCCTCGAGGCCCGCGTGGATCGCCGCGGCGACCTCGAACACCGCCTTGGGGCCGTCGACGTCCTGCACGACGACGACGAACTCGTCCCCACCGAGCCGCGCGACCGTGCCGCGCCGGGCGGTCGCGACGCGCAGCACGCTCGCGACGTGCACGAGCACCTCGTCGCCGGCGGCGTGCCCGTAGCGGTCGTTGATCTCCTTGAAGCCGTCGAGGTCGCACGCGAGCACCGCGACGCGGTCGACGATGCCCGGCTGCTCGAGCACCGACTGCAGGACCTCCTGCAGCAGCGTGCGGTTCGCCAGGCCGGTCAGCGGGTCGTGCATCGCGCGGTGCGTGAGCATCTCGGCCTGCAGCCGCGACTCCGTCGAGTCGCGCACCTGGACGACGAAGTGGTCCGGCGAGCCGTTGGGCGTGCGGACCAGCGCGGTGTCGAGCACGACCCACACGAGGTGCCCGTCCGCGCGCTGGTAGCGCTTCTCGAGCGAGAACCGGTGCTGGCTGCCGCCCAGCAGGCGGTCCACCTCGAGGCGCTCCGAGGGGCGCGTGTCCGGCGTCGAGAGGTCGGCCATCGGGTAGCCGCGCAGCGCGCCGACGCTCGTGCCGAGCAGCTCGGCCAGCGCGGCGTTGGCCTCGACGATCCGCCAGTCCAGGTCGACGAGCGCCATGCCGATCGGCGCGTTCTCCATGGCCACGCGGAACTGGGTCTCGCTGCGTGAGAGGGCCGCCTCGACCTCGCGTCGGCCCGTGACGTCGACGAGCGTCGTCAGGACCGCCGCCGCGTCGCCGTCGCCCGCGGGCACGAGCTGGCTCGCGACCTGCACCATCCGCGCCTGCGCCTGCGCACCTCCGGGCAGCGCGACGCCCACGAGCTCGGAGTCGACCGTGAACCCGGTGTGCCCGAGCCCGCCGCGGTGGCCGAGCACGGCGGCGGGGTTCATCGACAGACCGAGCTCGTTGACCAGCACGACCGGGAGGTCGCCGATCTGCTGGCCCACGGACGACGCGGCGTCGACGCCGAGGATCGCCGCGGCACGCTCGGAGATGTCGAGCACCCGCCCGGACAACGACGAGACGAGCGCGCCCTCGCGGGTGACGGCCTGCAGCGCGTCGTAGCGGTGCCGCAGCTCGCGCGACAGCGCGAGGGCCGCGTTGGCACGGTGCACCTCGCGGCGCTGGCGGGCCATGAGCACGAGGACCGCGAGCAGGGCGATGATCGCGATGCAGCCGATCGCGCTGGTGACGGTGCTGACCGTGTCCGAGACGCCCAGGAACGACGCGTCGAGGGCGCCGTGGGCGACCGCGTGGATCACCGGCGTCCGCCGGACCATGGCCCGGCGTCGTCCCCCTCGTCGTCGTCGTCGAAGTAGTCGGTCGCGACGGGCGGGTCGCCCGGCATGCCGCCGTCGGAGCTCGCGTACGGGTCGTCCGCTGGGGCGCCACGCAGCATCTCGAGCGTGCCCGCCAGGTCGTCGGGCTGGACGAGCACCTCGCGCGCCTTGGAGCCCTCGGAGGGCCCGACGATCTCGCGCGACTCGAGCAGGTCCATGAGGCGACCGGCCTTGGCGAAGCCGACCCGCAGCTTGCGCTGCAGCATCGACGTCGAGCCGAACTGCGTCGTCACGACGAGCTCGGCGGCCTGCAGCAGCAGGTCGAGGTCGTCGCCGATGTCCTCGTCGACCTGCTTCTTGGTCGCCGCGACCGTGACGTCCTGCCGGTAGGTCGGCTTGAGCTGCTTCTTCACGTGCTCGACGACCGCGTGGATCTCGGACTCCGCGACCCACGCACCCTGCGTGCGCATCGGCTTGGCCGCGCCCATCGGCAGGAACAGCGCGTCGCCCTGCCCGATGAGCTTCTCGGCCCCCGGCTGGTCGAGCACGACGCGGGAGTCGGTCAGCGAGCTCGTCGCGAACGCGAGGCGGGACGGCACGTTGGCCTTGATCAGGCCGGTCACGACGTCGACCGACGGCCGCTGCGTCGCGAGCACCAGGTGGATGCCGGCCGCGCGCGCGAGCTGCGTGATCCGCTGGATCGAGGCCTCGACGTCGCGCGGGGCGACCATCATCAGGTCGGCGAGCTCGTCGACCACGACCAGCAGGTACGGGTACGTCGCGATCTTGCGCTCGGAGCCCGGCAGCGGCTTGACCTTGCCCGCGCGCACCGCGGTGTTGAAGTCGTCGATGTGCTTGAACCCGAAGTTGGCGAGGTCGTCGTACCGCGCCTCCATCTCGCGCACCACCCACTCGAGGGCCTCGGCGGCCTTCTTCGGGTTGGTGATGATGGGCGTGATGAGGTGCGGGATGCCCTCGTAGATCGTCAGCTCGACGCGCTTGGGGTCGACGAGCACCATGCGGACCTCGTCGGGCGTGGCGCGCATGAGGATCGAGACGATCATCGAGTTCACGAAGCTCGACTTGCCCGCGCCGGTGGCGCCGGCCACGAGCAGGTGGGGCATCTTGGCGAGGTTCGCCGTGACGTAGCCGCCCTCGACGTCCTTGCCGACGCCGATGACCATCGGGTGCTCGGTGCGCTTGGCGGCGCTCGAGCGCAGCACGTCGCCGAGCGAGACGGTCTCGCGGTCGGTGTTCGGGATCTCGATGCCGATCGCGGACTTGCCGGGGATCGGCGACAGGATGCGCACGTCCGCGCTGGCCACGGCGTAGGCGATGTTCTTGCTCAGGGCCGTGACGCGCTCGACCTTGGTGCCCTTGCCGAGCTCGACCTCGTAGCGCGTGACCGTCGGGCCGCGGGTGAAGCCCGTGACCTGGGCGTTGATCTCGAACTGCTCGAGCACCGAGGTCAGCGACTCGACCACGCGGTCGTTCGCCGCGGAGCGCACCTTGTGCGGAGCGCCCTTGGCGAGCGCGTCCTCGGCGGGCAGCGTGTAGAGCACGTCGCCCTCGAGCATGGGCTGCTCGCCGCGCGGGACCGGCGTGGTCGCGGGCGGCGCGACGATCGTGCGGTCGGCGGCCTCGAGCAGTGCGGTCGGGACGGTGTCGGGGGCGGGCTCGCGCGCGTCGTCGGCTGCGTCGGCGTCGGCGTCCGGGACGACGACCGCTGCGCGGACGAACGCCTCGTCGCCGACGTACTCCTCGAGCCGCTCCTCGTCGGGGACGTCGGGCTCGTCGGCGCGCGCTCGGCGGCCCAGGATGCCGAGGCGGCGCTTGGGCCCCTGTGCTCGAGCCAGCGTGGGCTCCTCGTCGACCGCCGAGTGCAGCGCGTGGATGACCAGCGGCTCGTCGTCGTCGGGCGCCTCGTCCTCGACCTCGTCGGACGGGGCGCGTCCGCCCGTGAGGCGGTGGTAGCCGTTGCGCAGGCGCGGGATGACCTGGTGCACCGGAGTCGCCGTGACGACCAGGACGCCGAAGAACGCGAGCAGCAGCAGCAGGATGATCGCGACCGGCGCGGTGAGCAGGGTCGCGAGGGGCGTGCCGACCGCGAAGCCGACGATGCCGCCGGCGGCGCGGAGCGCGTCGAAGTCGTCGGTGCCGGGCAGGCCCTTCGAGATCTGCACGATGCCGCACACGGCCAGGATGATCGCGGTCAGACCGATGCCGATGCGGCTGTTGGCCTGCACACGCTCGGGGTGGCGCATGAGGCGGATCGCGGTGGCGAGCAGCAGGATCGGCACGATCACGCCGACCAGCCCGAAGGTTCCGGCCACGACCGAGTGGATCGCGTCCCCCGCGGTGCCGGACAGCGCCCACCACTCGCGCGCCGCGACGACGACCGCGAGCGCGAGCAGCGTGAACGCCAGCCCGTCGCGGCGGTGCGCCGGATCGAGGTCGCGCGCGCCGTGGCCCATGCGCCGGGCGGTTCCGCCCAGCAGGTGCGCGCAGCCCATGAACGCACCCTTGACGATGCGGACGGGGAGCGCGGACTGCCGCGGCGCGGGTGCCGGCTTCCGGCCCTGCGGACGGGTGGATGCGGGCCGCTTCGCGGGTGCCTTGCCGGTGGCGCGCGCCGTCGACGGCGCACCGGAACGGGCGCCTGAGGAGGACGTACGAGTCGCCATGGTCCTCAAACTAGCCGGGGCGGGCGCCCGGACGGGCGCGTCGGCGCGCGTGTCGGGCGGACGATCAACGAGTCGCAGCGCGCCGTCACGCCAGGAGCAGCCCGACGCCGAGCGTCGCGACGCCCGCGGCCAGCAGGGCCGCGCCGATCCCGAGCAGGACGACGAACCTGTTGGGGGCCTCGCGCCCCTTCCCGAGGGCTGCGAAGAAGAACCCCGCGGGCATGACGATCGCCGCGACCAGCACGCCGGTCTGCGAGCCAGCGGCAGAACCCCGTCAGGTCGGTCGCCTCCCCCAGCACGAGGCAGACGAGCCCGAGCGTGACCAGCACGCCGGCGTGCGCGTGCCCGGCTCTGTAGAACGACTTCTGGAACTCGGTCGCCTGCTCACGGCCCGTGACGACCCGGAGCATGAAGGCGCCGCCCGACTCGATGGCGACGATCGACAGGGCGACGACGCCCGCGGTGATCCGCGCGGCGTCCGTGAGCTCGAGCATCGACATTCCTCTCGTTTGCGAACGCTGTTATGGAACGCCGTTCGCAAACGATCGTCAAGACCCTAGACTCACGGCATGGCCCGGCCCCGCCTCCACGACGACGCCCTGCGCGACCGACTCCTCGCCGCCGCGTCGGCCCTCGTCTCGACGCGCGGTGCCGCTGCGCTGACCGTGCGCGACCTGGCCGCGCAGGTCGGCACGTCGCCGTCGGCGGTCTACTCGCTGTTCGGGAGCCGCGAGGACCTCGTGCGCGCGGTCGGCGACGCCGCGTTCGCCCGGTTCGCCGACCGGCTGGCCGCCGTCCCGCACACCGCCGACCCGGGGGCTGACCTGCTCGCCCTCGGTCTGGCGTACCGCGAGCACGCGCTCGACGAGCCGCACGCCTACCGCGTGATGTTCGGCGTGGCAGGCGCAGGCGCGCAGGAGGCCGCGCGCGGCGAGGCGACCCGCAGCGCGACGTTCCTGGTCCTGCGTGACGCGGTCGCCGCGCTCGTCGGGCCCGAGGACGCCGACCGGCCCGCCATGGTGCTCTGGGCCCTCGTCCACGGGCTCGTCGAGCTGGAGCTGAACGGACTGCTGCCCGCCGAGGGCGCTGCCGATCGGTACTCGGCGGCACTGCGCGCGGCCGGGCCGGGGATCGTCGCGCCGCGCTCGTGAGGTTGCTGTCGGTGGGCCGTGGCACGGTGGACCGATGGTGTCCGACGTCGCGCTCCGGGTAGGCCGCACGCAGGTGCTGCGCTACCGCGTCCACGCGCAGCAGCTCGACCGTGCCCGACGGTCGGGACGGTCGCCCGACGACGCCGCGATCCTGGACCTCGGCGTGCAGCACACCGGCCCTGACGGCTCGCTCTGGGCCCTCGCGCTGCGCGGCGTGCCCGTCACCGCGCACGAGTGGCCGCACGAGCTCGCGCTCGCCTGGACCCTGCGCGGCGCGCCGCACGCGTACCGCCGGTCCGACCTCCGGGCCGTCGAGAAGGCGATGCGCCCGTTCTCGGAGGCCGACGCGGCGAAGCGCGTGTTCAACGCCTCGGGCCCCCTGAAGAAGGCCGGCATCCCCGTCACTGAGGCTTTGGGCGAGGTGGCACGCACGATGCGCGACGTGGTCACGACGCCCATGTCCAAGGGCGCCCTGTCCACGCGCATGACCGCCGAGATGAGCGACCCGTACGTGCGCTGGTGCGAGCCGTGCGGCGCGACGCACATGTACGAGATGTCGTTCCGGCTCGCGGCCCTGCACGCCGGCCTCGAGCTCGAGCCCGACACGTCTCCCCCGGTGCTGCGCCGCATCCCGCGCTGGCCAGCTGGCCAGGTCGGCGTCCTCGAGCGGACGAGCGACGACGACGGCGCGCTGGACCAGGTGCGCGGCGTCCTGCACCTGCTCGGCCCCGTGACCGTCAAGGACGTCGCCACGTTCCTCGACTCGCCCGCGAAGGACGTCCGGGCCCGATGGCCCGACGACGCCGTCACGGTCTCGGTGGACGGCGCGGAGGCCTCGATGCTCCCCGCGGACGTCGCGGCCCTCGAGCGCGCGGCCGAGCCGCCCGCAGAGCCCGTCGTCCGGCTGCTCGGCCCCTTCGACCTGTACCTGCAGGGGCGCGACCGGACGGTCACCGTGCCCGACGCGAGCCGCCACAAGGCGCTCTGGCCGACGATCGGGCGGCCCGGCGCCGTGCTCGTCGACGGCGAGATCGTCGGCACCTGGCGTCCGCGCGCGCAGGGAAGGACGCTCGCCCTCAAGCTCGACGAGTGGGAGCCGTGGGACCGGCGCACGCGCGCGGCGGTCGAGCACGAGCACGAGCGGCTCGCGGAGTTCCGCGGGCTCGTCGTCGCGTGAGCCGCTCCCGAGCTATGCCGGGCCGGTCTGGGTCATCGCCAGCGTCGAGGTACCGGCCAGGACGTCGTCCTTGCTCGTCCAGGCCTCGTTGAGGTCTCGGGTCGCCACCAGGGTGACCGTGCCCACGGTGGCGTTGCAACCCATCACGAGGTCCTCGGCGCTGCGGGTGCACGCGGGGGGCGCGTCGCGGCCGCCGGCGCCCAGTGCGCGCACGGCGTCGTCGAGCGCCTCGTCGGGCAGGACGGCGACGCGCCAGCACCGGTCGAAGATCGCGGTCGCCCCCTCGCACGCGATCGGCGTGAAGCCCGCCGGGAGCGCGAGACTCGTCACCGCACGCGCGTCCCGCTCGCGCGCCGCAGCGCGCTGGTCACCGAGCTCGGCGTCGTGGTGCGCGACCGCGGTCCAGGTCCCCGTCACGAGCAGGATGACCGTCAGCAGGACGACGACGGGCGTGTGGTGACGGGCCATGCCCTGGCATCGGAGCCGCTCCGCTCGAACTTGAGGCGATCAGAGCGCCGTGGGCACACCCCGCTCGAGCACGACGAGGCGCTCGCCCCGGCCGGCCGCGGCGAACCGCTCGACCACGGCCGAGAGCGGGTCGACGAAGTGCGCCCAGTCGGTGTGGTGCACGGGGACGACCCGCGCGCGCGGCAGCAGGTCGGCCGCGGCGCTCGCGCGCGCCGCGTCGAGCGTGACGGGCGCGTCGCCGAACCGCCCGACGTTCGCTCCGCCGACGAACAGGACCGCCAGGTCGATGGCCGGGAACCGGTGGGCGATCGCCGCGACCACGTCCACCGAGGCGTTGTCGCCCGCGACGTAGACCGTCAACTCGTCGGGCGCCTCCAGGACGAACCCGGTTACGACGCCGCTGAGCGCCTCGGACCCCTCCGGCCCGTGCCGTGCCGGGACCGCGGTCACCACGACGCGGCCCAGCTCGACCTGCTCCCACGGTGCCAGTCCGCGAACACCGGGAATCCGGGCAGCGGCATCGGGCGTCGAGAGCACGGTCGGGACGCCCGCGAGCAGTGCGCGGCCGGACTCGTCGAGGTTGTCGGGGTGCTGGTCGTGGGACAGCAGCACGACGTCGACCGGCCCGAGCGCGGCGGGCTGGACCGCCGGGCCGACGAGCTTGCGGAGCGGGATGCCGCCCTCGTACTCGCGCGGCTCGTCGAACGTCGGGTCCGTGAGGAACGTCAGGCCGGCGTAGGTCAGGGCGAGCGTCGGGCCGCCGACGAGGGTGGCAGTGATCGGAGTCGTCATGGGCCAAGCGTGCCTCGGCGCCCGAGGGCCGACCATTGGCCCGACGGACGCTGATCGCTACGATCGGGCCATGCCGGCACCCGAACCTGTCCACGAGATCGCCGTCGTCGCGTTCGGCGGGATCAGCGCGTTCCACCTGTCCGTCCCGACCGCGGTCTTCGGCGCCCAGCCGCGCAGCGCCCCACCGCTCCCCTACCGCGTGACGGTCTGCGCCGAGCGCCCGGGTCCCGTCGCGACGGCGGCCGGCTACGACATCGTCGTCGGGCACGGCCTCGAGGCGATCGCCGCGGCCGACACCGTGATCCTGCCCAGCGCCGATACCGCCGTCATCCCCTCGCCCGCGCTGCTCGACGCGATCCGCGCGGCTCACGCCCGCGGCGCGCGCGTCGTCGGGCTGTGCCTCGGGTCGTTCCTGGTCGCCGCGGCCGGGCTGGTCGACGGCCGGGACGTCGCGACGCACTGGCACGCGGCCGACGAGCTCGCCGCGCGCTTCCCCGCCACGCACGTGCGGTCGGACGTGCTGTGGTGCGACCACGGAGATGTCGTGACCTCCGCGGGCGTGGCGGCCGCCCTCGACTGCTGCCTGCACGTGCTGCGCACCGACCAGGGCGAACGCGTCGCGGCCGAGGTCGCGCGCTCTCTCGTGCTGGCGCCGCACCGCGACGGCTCGCAGGCGCAGTTCATCCCTGCCCCGCTGGCCACCGTCGGGCCCGACCCGCTCTCGTCGGCGATGGACTGGGCCGCGCGCCGGCTCGCCGAGCCCGTGGACCTGACCCGGTGGGCAGCGCACGCGGCGATGTCGCGCCGGACGTTCACGCGCCAGTTCCGCGCCCGCACGGGGACCAGTCCGACGCAGTGGCTGCTCGAGCGCCGGCTCGCGCACGCGCGGCTCCTGCTCGAGACGACGCGCGAACCGGTCGAGGCCGTCGCCCACGCGTGCGGGTACTCGACGGCCGCGGCCCTGCGCCAGCACTTCGCGACTCGCTACGGCACGACGCCGAGCCGGCACCGCGACGCGTTCGGGACCGCCGCGTGAGCGTCGGGGTCCTGTCCTTCCTGACGTTCATCGCCGCGCTGCTGGCTCTCGCGTTCGTGTGACCCGTCGTGTCAGTGGCGGGGTCTAGCGTCGCCCGGGTGAGACTCGGACGTGTGGGGGCTGGTCGATGAGCAAGCGCGGATGGCTGCTGCTGCTGGCGGTCGGCGTGATCTGGGGCGTGCCCTACCTCCTGATCAAGATCGCCGTGGGCCAGGTGAGCCCGGTGACCGTCGTCTTCGTGCGGACGGCGCTGGGAGCGCTGCTCCTGCTGCCGTTCGCCCTGCGGGGCGGTGGCCTGCGCGTGCTGCGCGGGCACTGGCCCGCGGTCCTCGGCTTCGCCGCGCTCGAGATCGTCGGCCCGTGGATCCTGCTCTCGAACGCCGAGCAGACGCTGACGAGCTCGACGACGGGTCTGCTCGTGGCCACCGTGCCGATCGCCGCGGTGGTGCTCGGCCGCATCGTCGGTGACCGCCGCCCGGTCGCCGCGGTGCGCTGGGTCGGCCTGCTCGTCGGCCTGGGCGGCGTTGCCCTCCTGCTCGGCCCCGGCGCGGCCGCCGACGATCCCTGGGCCGTGACCCAGGTGCTGCTCGCCGCTCTCGGCTACGCGACGGCGCCGATCATCGCCGACCGTGGGCTGCGTGACGTCCCCGCCATCCCGCTGACCGCCACGTGCCTGGGCATCACCGCGCTCGTCTACCTGCCCTTCCTCGTCGCGGGCGGCCGACAGCCCTGGCCCGAGACCGACGCGGTCCTCGCCCTGGTCGCGCTCGGGGCGGTGTGCACCGCGCTCGCGTTCGTGCTGTTCTTCCGGCTGATCGTCGAGGTCGGCGCGGCACGCTCGACGCTCGTCGCGTACCTCAACCCGGTCGTCGCGGTCACGTTGGGCGCTCTCGTGCTCGACGAGCCGCTGACGTGGACCATCGCCGGCGCGACCGCGCTGATCCTGCTCGGCTCGGCGGCCGCGTCGCGACGTGGCGGCGACGAGAGTGACCCGTCGCGACCTGGCGCGGAGCCGGCGACCGCGACGGAGCCCGCGACGATCGACGACATCACCGTCGCCCGGACCGCCACGGACGACGAAGCGCCGGTGCCGCACGCCCCGTAGGGGCGACAGCACCGGCGCTCCGCGCGAGCTGCGCTCCGGCTCAGGCCTCCACGACCACCGGGATGATCATCGGCCGGCGGCGCAGGCGGTTCGAGACCCAGCGGCCCACCACGCGGCGCATGACCTGCTGGAGCTGGTGCACGTCGGTCGCGCCCGACTGGGACGCGTCCTCCAGCGCCTTGGTCAGCTCCGGGAGGATGTCGTCGAACACGGCGTCCTGCTCGGCGAAGCCGCGCGCGGTGATCTGCGGACCGGCGAGCACCTTGCCGTCGGCCGAGCTGATCACGGCGAAGATCGAGATGAAGCCCTCGTCGCCGAGGATGCGGCGGTCCTTGAGCTCGACCTCGGTGATCTCGCCGACGCTCGAACCGTCGACGTACACGTACCCGCAGGGCACCGCGCCGACGACGGACGCGCGCCCGTCGACCAGGTCGACCACGACGCCGTCCTCGGCGAGCACGACGCGGTCGGCCGGCACACCGGTCTGCACCGCGAGCGCCGCGTTAGCAACCAGGTGGCGGACCTCGCCGTGCACGGGCATGACGTTGCGCGGCTTGAGGATGTTGTAGCAGTACAGGAGCTCGCCGGCCGAGGCGTGGCCCGAGACGTGCACCTTGGCGTTGCCGGAGTGGACCACGCGTGCGCCGAGGCGCGTCAGGCCGTTGATGATCCGGAACACG
>NZ_QWKP01000131.1 GCF_003470205.1 Cellulomonas rhizosphaerae | reverse complement strand
GGTGTGCGACGCGCCGCATCTCGCGCGGCGTGTCGCACACCCACCCGCACCGCGCCCCGCATCGCAGCGCCTGCTGCGACCATCCGGCAACCACGGGAGCCGGCTGCCCTCGTTCGGCGGGTACGCGAGCCGTTCCCGGCGTGGCTGCGCCGGCCGGGCCACCGGGGAATCAGGTGGCCCCGTCAGGGAGGATGGGGTCATGACGGCGACCGTGCAGGCGAAGGGGGTCGCCGCCGGCTTCGGCGACCGGGAGCTGTTCACCGGGGCGGACCTCGTGGTCGCGCCGGGTGACGTGGTGGGGCTCGTCGGGCCGAACGGCTCGGGCAAGTCCACGCTCCTGCACATCCTCGCGGGGCTGCGCGCGCCCGAGGCAGGGACCGTGCAGGTCGCTCCGCCGGGCGCGGCGCTCGGCCTGCTGGCCCAGGAGATCGAGCGGCGGCCCGACGAGAGCGTCGCCGCCCACCTCGAGCGGCGCACCGGCGTCACCGACGCGCAGGCCGCGATGGACGCCGCGGCCGACGCGCTCGCGGCCGGCACCCTGGGGTCGGACGACGAGTACGGCCACGCGCTCGAGCGCTGGCTGGCCCTCGGCGGCGCCGACCTCGACTCGCGCATCGGGACCGTGGTCGACGACCTCGGCCTCGACGTGGACCTCGACCTGCCGATGACCGCGTTGTCGGGCGGGCAGGCCGCGCGGGTCGGGCTCGCGGCGCTGCTGCTGTCCCGGTTCGACCTCTACCTGCTCGACGAGCCGACCAACGACCTCGACGCCGACGGCATCGCGCTGCTCGAGGACTTCGTGCAGCGGGCCGACGCGCCGATCGTCGTCGTGAGCCACGACCGCGAGTTCCTCAGCCGGACGGTCACGTCCGTGGTCGAGCTCGACCGCAGCCTGCGCCAGGTGCGCGTCTACGGCGGCAGCTACGACGCCTACCTCGAGGAGCGCTCGATCGCCCGCCAGCAGGCGCGCGCCGCGTACGAGGGCTACACGGCCCGGCTGGAGACGCTGCAGAAGCGGGCCCGCACGCAGCGCGCGTGGATGGAGAAGGGCGTGCGCAACGCGCGCCGCAAGGCGACCGACAACGACAAGCACATCAAGCACTTCCGGGGCGAGACCTCGGAGAAGCAGGCGGCCAAGGCGCGTCAGACCGACAAGGCGATCGAGCGGCTCGAGACCGTCGAGGAGCCGCGCAAGGAGTGGCAGCTGCAGATGAGCATCGCGAGCGCGCCGCGCTCGGGTGCTGTCGTCGCGGTCGCTCGCGCCGCGGTCGTGCGGCGCGGCGGGTTCACGCTCGGGCCGGTGGACCTGCAGCTCGACTGGCAGGACCGGGTCGCGGTCACCGGGCCGAACGGCTCGGGCAAGTCCACGCTGCTCGCGCTCCTGCTGGGCCGTCTCGCGCCCGACGAGGGCACCGCACAGCTCGGCTCGGGTGTGCTCGTCGGCGAGGTCGACCAGGCGCGGAAGGCGTTCGAGGGCGACGAGACGCTCGTCGACGCGTTCGCCGCGCAGGTCCCGGACTGGCCCACCGCCGACGTGCGCACGCTGCTGGCCAAGTTCGGGCTCGCGGGCCACCAGGTGCACCGGACCGCGGCGTCGCTCTCACCGGGCGAGCGCACCCGGGCCGCCCTCGCGCTGCTGCAGGCGCGCGGGGTCAACCTGCTCGTGCTCGACGAGCCGACCAACCACCTCGACCTGCCCGCGATCGAGCAGCTCGAGTCCGCGCTGGAGGCGTTCGAGGGCACGATCCTGCTGGTCACGCACGACCGCCGGATGCTCGAGACCGTCCGGCTGACGCGCCGGTGGCACGTCGAGGACGGCTCGGTCACCGAGGTGACGCCCGACGAGGGGTAGGCGTGGCGAGGGTGAGGCGTCAGGCGTCGACGCGCTGCGCGGCGGTCGCCCGCACGTGGTCGACGAAGCCGCCGACGAGCGTCTCACCGATCTCGACCAGCTCGGCCTCGCGCTCGGCGTAGGACGAGAGGATCGCGTCGGTGTCGACGCCGCCGTCCCACGTGGCCCAGTCGCGCAGGGTCGTCGTGGACGCCTCGGGGTGGAACTGCACGCCCCACGCCGAGCCGATCCGGAACGCCTGGTACGGGTACTGGTTCGACGACGCGAGCCACACCGCACCGGCCGGCAGGTCGACGACCGCATCCGAGTGCAGCGTCGGCTGCCAGGTGACGCGGCGCTCGGTGAGCCCGGCGACGAGCGGCCCGAACACCGCGTCGGCCGCGGCCTCGGGGCGCCAGAAGATCGGCACCACGCCGGCCTCGGTCCCGGGAGGGGCCGCCACGGTGACCCGGCCGCCGCGGGAGACCGCGAGCAGCTGGGCGCCCAGGCAGATGCCGAGCGTCGGGACACCCGAACGGGAGGCGTCGGCGAGGAGCGCGCGCAGGGTGGGCAGCCACGGGGCCGCTTCGTCGTCGTACGCGTTCTGGTGGCCGCCGAGAACGACGAGGCCGTCTCCCAGCTCGCCCACGGCGGGGAGGGTCTCGCCGAGGTCGGCGCGGACCACGCGGAGGGTCGCATCCTGCAACCAGCCCTCGAGGCGGTCGAGGGGCACGTCGGGCGCGTTCTGCACCACGGTCAGCACGAAAGTCACCGTTCGACGGTACCGCCGGGGTGCCCCGCGTCCGAAATGCCGGAACCGCTGCGCGTCCGGGTGGCTTCCAGGAAACTCTCAGCGGACGGGGCCATGATCGGGGCATGACTGCGCACGAGCCCGAGGCGACGCTCCTGGTCGTCGACGACGAACCGAACATCCGCGAGCTGCTGGCGACGTCGCTGCGGTTCGCCGGCTTCGACGTCCACTCCGCTGCGGACGGCGCCTCGGCGCTGCGCCTCGCACGCGAGGTCGAGCCCGACCTCCTGGTGCTCGACGTGATGCTCCCCGACATGGACGGCTTCACCGTCACGCGGCGCCTGCGCGAGAAGGGCCAGCACACCCCGGTCCTGTTCCTCACGGCGCGCGACGACACCGCGGACAAGGTCCAGGGCCTGACGGTCGGCGGCGACGACTACGTCACCAAGCCGTTCAGCCTCGAGGAGGTCGTCGCCCGCATCCGTGCGATCCTGCGCCGCACCGGCCCGGACCGCGACGACGACGCCCGCATCCTGCGGTACGCCGACCTCGAGCTCGACGACGACTCGCACGAGGTGCGGCGCGACGGCCAGGAGATCGAGCTGTCCCCCACCGAGTTCAAGCTGCTGCGCTACCTCATGCTCAACCCGGGCCGCGTGCTGTCGAAGGCGCAGATCCTCGACCACGTCTGGCAGTACGACTGGGGCGGCGACGCGAACATCGTCGAGTCCTACATCTCCTACCTGCGCCGCAAGGTGGACCAGGTCGAGGACGCGTCCGGCCAGCGGTTGCCTCCCCTGATCCACACCAAGCGCGGCGTGGGCTACCTGCTGCGCGCGACGGCATGACGGCGGAGGAGTCCCAGCCCGAGGCTCCCCGCCGGCGCAGCTTCGCCGGGATCCGCTCCCGGTGGGACCGCGTGCCGCTCGTCGGGCGACTGATCAGCATCATGCTCGTGCTGCTCGCGGTCGGCCTGCTGGTCGCGGGGGCGGTTGCGACGACGCTGCTGCAGCGCAGCCTGATGGACCAGATCGACCACAAGCTCGAGACGGAGGGGAAGTCGTCGGCCACCGCGCTCGCGCGGTCGACGTTCGCGCCGTTCTCGCCCGGGTCCGACGAGTCGCACGTCCCCACGGACTACTACATGCAGCTCACCAACGCGGCCGGCGCGAGCGGCTACTGGGCCCGGCCGACCGTGATCGAGGAGTACGGCACCCCGAACGTGCCGACGCTCACCGCCGAGCAGACCAAGGAGCGCTCGGGCGAGCCGTTCACGGTGACCTCCGACCAGTCGGGATCCTCGTGGCGGATGGTCGTCTACCCCGTGAGCGACAACCAGAACGGCCAGTACCTCGGGGCCGTGAGCGTGGGCCTCCCGCTCGGCGGGATCCACGACACCGTGCGCTCCATGGTCCTCGTCCTCGCACTCAGCGGCCTGGCGATCGTCCTCGTCGGCGCGCTCGCCGGCCGCTGGGCCGTGCGCCGCTCCTTGCGCCCGCTCCGCGAGATCGAGGCGACGGCCGAGGCCATCGCCGACGGCGACCTCACCCAGCGCGTGCCCGCCACCCCGCCCTCGACCGAGGTCGGCCGCCTGGGCGCGGCGCTCAACTCCATGCTCGCCCAGATCGAGCAGGCCTTCGACGCTCGCACGGCCTCCGAGGCGCGCATGCGCCGGTTCGTCGCCGACGCCTCGCACGAGCTGCGCACCCCGCTCGCGAGCATCCGCGGCTACGGCGAGCTGTACCGGATGGGCGCCCTGACCGAGCGCGAGCAGGTCGACGACACCATGCGCCGGATCGAGGACTCCGCGACACGCATGGGCGGCCTCGTCGAGGACCTGCTCTCGCTCGCGCGCCTCGACGAGGGCCGGCCGCTGCAGAGCACGCCGGTCGACCTCACCGTCCTGGCCGCCGACGCGCTCAGCGACCTGCACGCGCTCGACCCGAGCCGCACGCCGCGCCTCGTACCGCTCGTCGAGGGCGGCGCGACGGGAGCGTGCGTGGTCGTCGGCGACGAGCCGCGCCTGCGCCAGGTGCTCAACAACCTCGTCGGGAACACCGCGCGGCACACGCCGCCCGGGACGGCCGTCGAGATCGCCGTCGGCACGGACGGCACGCACGGCGTCGTCGAGGTGCGCGACCACGGCCCGGGCATCGACCCCGAGCACGCCGCGCGCGTGTTCGAGCGGTTCTACCGCGTCGACGCCTCGCGCGGCCGCTCGTCGGGCGGCTCGGGGCTCGGCATGGCCATCGTCGCCGCGATCGTCACGGCGCACGACGGCTCCGTCGCGCTGTTCGAGACGCCGGGCGGCGGCACCACGGTCCGCGTCGTCCTGCCGATCGGCGGCCCGACGAGCGCACCCGGCGGGCTCACGCCCAGCTGAGCAGGGGTTCCCCCGCGCTGACCGTGTCGCCCGGGCGGGCCAGGCGGGTCACCGCGTCACCGGTCGCCTCGAGGCCGACCACCGGGCACACCGGCGATCGGCCGCCCTCGGCGACGACGCCCGGGTCCCAGCTGACCACGACCTGCCCGGCACCGACCTGCTCGCCCTCGGCGGCGTGCAGCGTGAAGCCCTCGCCGCCGAGCTCGACGGTGTCGATCCCGAGGTGCACGAGCACCGCGCGGCCGTCGTCGTGCTGCACGACGAACGCGTGCGGGTGCAGCTTGGCGATCGTCCCGGCGATGGGCGAGAGCACCTGCGAGCGCGGCTCGCGCGACGGGTCGAGCGCGAGGCCCGGCCCGACGAGCTCCGCCGAGAACACCGGGTCCGGCACCTCGCCGAGGCCCAGCACCTGACCCGTCACCGGCGCGAGCACCGTGAGCGCCGCCATCAGCGCAGGTCCTCGATGTCCGACGCGAGCGTGTCGGCCTCGGGGCCGACGACCACCTGGAACGCGATCCCGGACCGGACCACCGCGATGGCTCCCGCGGCCCGCAGGCCGGGCTCGTCCACGAGCGAGGGGTCCTCGACCTCGACCCGCAGCCTGGTGATGCACGGCTCGAGGTCGACGACGTTCGCGTCGCCGCCCAGTGCCGCGAGGATCTTCTCCGCCTTCGTCATCTGCTGCTCCCTGTCACATCAGCTCGTCGAGATCGGTCGCGATCAGGTCGACGTGGGGGCCGACCACCACCTGCACGACGCGGCCGGAGATCATCACCCCGAACGCGCCCGCGGCCCGCAGGCCCGCCGCGTCGACCCGCCCGGCGTCGCGCACCAGCGAGCGCAGCCGGGTGGTGCACGGTTCGATCTCGTCGACGTTGTCGACCCCTCCCAGCGCGGCGAGGATCGCTGCCGCCTGTTCCCTGCCTTCAGGCCTCATGGCCGTCCTCCCGATGCTCCGGCGGTCGCGGGGGCGTGCGCCGGGGTGGTCGTGGCGTCGGAACCGGTGGTCACCGGTTCCGGGGATGTCGTGTCTGCCTGCGTGCTGCGTCGTCGCGGCACGAGCGTGGGGCGGGGGGCGCGCAGCGGGACCCAGATGCTGTAGCGGTCCGCGCGGTAGCAGGCGCGCGAGAACATCGCGGCGCCGTCGACGCTGAACGTGCGCCGCTCGGCGCGCAGCACGGCCCGCTTGTCACCGAGCCCGAGCAGCGAGGCCTCGGTGTCCGTGGCCTCGTCGGCCGAGAGCGTGTCCTCGCCCCACTCGGGCGCGAGCCCGGCGTCGCGCAACGCGGCGTACATGCTCGCGGGCGGGCCGCCGTCGAAGAGCGCGGGGGCGAGTGCCACCGGCACCCAGACCTGCTCGATGCACATCGGGGTGCCGTCGGCGCTGCGCACGCGGTAGAGGTAGTGCACCTTGTCCCGCGGCTCGACCTCCAGGGCCGTCGCGACGTCCGGCGTCGCGGCGACCACCTGCGCGGTGAGCACGGTGGTGGCCGGCTCCATCCCGCGGCTGCGCATCTCCTCGCCGAACGTGGTCAGCCGCATCTCGAAGTCGATGCGCTGCGGCGCGACGAACGTGCCGCGCCCCTGCTCGCGGACGAGCACACCCTCGGTGACCAGGGCGTCCACGGCCTGCCGGACGGTCATGCGGGACAGGCCGAACTGCTTGGTCAGGTCGCGCTCGGACGGGATCGCGTCACCCACCTTGAGCTCGTGCGCGACGAGCGTGGCCAGGTGGTCGCGCACCGTCAGGTACTTGTGCGCGGCACCGTGCTCGAACTCGTCCACCTGGCGGCTCACTCCCTCGTGCGGCTCCGGTCGACACCCACCACCAGGCGTGATGCCCTGGCGACCGGCTGCCTCCGCCGCACCTCGCGACGTGACCCTTGACACATCATGAGGTCTAGACCAGTCTGCTCGCAACTGGTCCAGACCAGACACAGGCCCCCCCGGTGGCGAGCCCCCTCGCCGCCTTCGCCGTGCGGTCGGACGGCTCGGTACGCCGTCGTCCACCGCCTGCCCTGCACGTCGTCGAACACGCAACGAGGAGTGCTCCATGACCACCGCCACCGCAGACGTCGCTCAGCGGCGCGGCTTCCCCGGCCTCGCCCAGCTCCAGCGCATCGGCCGCTCGCTGATGCTGCCCATCGCCTCCCTGCCGGCCGCGGCGCTGCTGCTGCGCCTCGGCCAGGACGACATGCTCGGACCCGACGGCCTCGGCGCGCACGCGTCGTGGCTGCTGCCCGTCGCCGACGTGCTCGGCGCGGCCGGCAACGCGCTGTTCAAGTACCTGCCCCTGCTGTTCGCGGTCGGCGTCGCCGTCGGCTTCGCGCGCAAGTCCGACGGGTCCACCGGTCTTGCCGCCGTGATCGGCTACCTGGTCTTCACCGGGGTCACCGACGCGCTCTCGCCGTACGTCCTGGGCGAGGCGGCGGAGGGCGAGACGCAGGAGCTGATCAACTACGGGGTGCTCGGCGGCATCGTGATCGGACTGATCACGGCGTTGCTGTTCCAGAAGTACTACCGGATCAAGCTTCCGCCCTATCTGGCCTTCTTCGGCGGTCGACGGTTCGTGCCGATCATCACCGCGGGCGTCGCGGTCCTGGTCGCCGTCTTCGCCTCGCTCATCTACCCGGCCTTCAACTCCGGCTTCAACTCGGTCGGTGACTGGGTGACCAGCTCGGGCCCGCTCGGCGCGTTCGTCTACGGCACGCTCAACCGCCTGCTCGTGCCGCTCGGCCTGCACCACATCCTCAACTCGCTGCCGTGGTTCCAGTTCGGCACCTTCACCTCGGCGGACGGCACGGTCTCCCACGGCGACATCGCCCGCTTCCTGCAGGGCGACCCGACGGCCGGCACGTTCATGACCGGCTTCTTCCCGATCATGATGTTCGCGCTGCCCGCGGCCGCTCTGGCGATCGTGCACACGTCCAAGGCCAAGAACCGCAAGGTCATCGCCGGCATCATGGGCTCGGCCGCGCTGGTCTCGTTCGTCACGGGCGTCACCGAGCCGCTCGAGTTCGCGTTCGTCTACGTGGCCTACCCGCTCTACGTCATCCACGCGGTCCTCACCGGCACGTCGATGGCACTGGTCAACGCGTTGGGCATCAAGGACGGGTTCGGGTTCTCGGCCGGTGCGATCGACTACGTGCTGAACTTCCGCATCGCCACGATGCCGCTCGCGCTGATCCTCATCGGGCTCGGCTACGCGGTCGTCTACTACTTCCTGTTCCGCTTCGTCATCGTGCGATGGAACCTGCGGACCCCGGGCCGCGAGGACGACGACAGCCAGCTCGCGCTCGACCCGACGGCGGACCAGACGCCCGACGCGACGGACCGCGAGGCGGCCCGCGAGGCTCGGGACACGGCTCCTGTCGACGAGCAGGCACCCGCGCGATGACCGCACCGTCGAGCCTGGACTCCCCCGCGCCCGTCGTGCTCCGCGGCTTCGGGGTGAGCCCGGGCCGACGGGCGGGAACCGTGGCACGGATGCCCGACGCACCGCCGGCGCCGTCCGCCGAGCCGGCGCCGCCGGGCACGGACCTCGACGCGGCCGCCTCTGCCGTGGACGAGGCGGCGGCGCGGGTCAGGGACACCCTGGCCCGCGCCGCCGAGGCGGCCACCGGCGAGGCCGCGGACATCCTCGTGGTCACCGCCGCGATGGCTGCGGACCCGTCGCTCGCGGCCGAGGCACGCCGGCGGGTGCTCGAGAACCGGGCCACCCCCGCGCGTGCGGTCTGGGACGCGGCCGAGCTCGTCGCGGAGCAGCTGCGCGCTCTAGGCGACCTGTTCGCCGACCGCGCGCGGGACGTGCAGGACGTGCGCGACCGCATCGTCGCCGAGCTCCTGGGCCTGCGACCGCCGGGCGTCCCGGACCCGGGCACGCCGTTCGTCCTGGTCGCACGCGACCTGGCACCCGCGGACACCGCCCGGCTCGACCCGGCGCGCGTGCTCGCGCTCGTCACGGCCGGCGGCGGCCCGACGGCCCACACCGCGATCCTGGCGCGCGCGCTCGGGATCCCCTGCGTGGTGGCGGCACCCGGTGCGCTCGACATCGCCGACGGCGAGACCGTGCTGGTCGACGGCTCGCTCGGCGAGGTCGTGCGGCACGCGGACGCCGCGTCACTCGAGCGTGCGGCCCGCGAGCGGACCCGACCCACACGGCTCGAGCGCCCCGGCCGGACCGCCGACGGGCACCGCGTCGCGCTGCTCGCGAACGTCGGCGACCCCGAGGGCGCGGCTGCTGCGGCGGCCACGGGCGCCGAGGGCATCGGGCTGTTCCGCACCGAGTTCGGCTTCCTGGGCCGGACCACGCCCCCGACGATCGACGAGCAGGTGACCGCCTACGCCCGGGTCTTCGCGGCGTTCCCCGGCGGGCGCGTCGTCATCCGCACGCTCGACGCGGGCGCGGACAAGCCGCTCCCGTTCGTCACCCCGCGCGGCGAGCCGAACCCGGCGCTCGGGGTCCGCGGGCTGCGCACGTCGTGGTCCTACCCCCAGGTGCTCGACGACCAGCTCACGGCCATCGCGCGGGCTGCCGACGGCGCGACCTCCGACGTCTGGGTGATGGCGCCGATGGTCGCCACGGCCGACGAGGCCGACGCGTTCGTCGCCCTCTGCGCCGAGCACGGGCTCGCGCAGGCCGGGATCATGATCGAGGTCCCGTCCGCGGCCCTGCGCGCGGGTCAGCTGCTCGCCGACGCGCGGTTCGCGAGCGTCGGCACGAACGACCTCACGCAGTACGCGATGGCGGCCGACCGGGAGCTCGCCGACCTCGCGCGGCTCTCGACGCCGTGGCAGCCCGCGGTGCTCGACCTCGTCGCCGCGGCGTGCGCGGGCGGTGCGGCGGCGGGCCGACCGGTCGGGGTGTGCGGCGAGGCCGCGGCCGATCCGGCACTCGCGCCGGTCCTCGTCGGGCTCGGGGTGTCGTCGCTCTCGATGACCGCGCGCGCACTGCCCGACGTGGGTGCTGTTCTCGCGACCGTGACGCTCGAGGAGTGCCGGGGCCTGGCGCGGCTCGCGCTGGACCAGCGCACGGCCGACGACGCGCGCGCCGCGGTGCGCGGGGCGCTGCCGGTGCTGGAGGAGCTCGGCCTCTAGTCCCGCCGGGACGGCCACCAGGGGGCTGGCCGTCCCGGTCGGCGGCCGTCAGGCGACGGCGGGCTGCAGCAGGAACTGCTCGAGCGCGTCGATCGACGCGGCAGCGTCGGCCCCGTCGTCCGCGGTCGCCAGCACGACCTCGTCGCCCGCGCCGACCCCGAGCATCATCACGGCGAGGATCGAGGCCGCGGCGACGGGATCGCTGCCCGGGCGCGCGATCGTGACGGCCGCGGGCTGGCGCCCCGCGGTGGCGACGAACTGGGCGGCGGGCCGCGCGTGCAGCCCCTCGGTGAGTGCGACGACGACGGCGCGCTGCATGGTCTACCTCCGGTGACGGATCGAGATGACGGCACGACCCTACTGGTCTAGACCACAAAGCGCGACGCCTTCGTCTCCTCATCTTCCGGCGCGGCCCGGTCCGGTCCACCTCCCGTGCTCCGTCGCCGCCGCACGATCACGCGCATCCGGCTGACGAACCGTCACCCGTTCCGACCCACACAGCCCCCCGCGCGGGGCTACGATGGCGCGTCCTAGTCACCGTCGTGAGGTTTTTTCATGGGCGTCCATGACGCACCGCAGTGGTTGCTGTCGGCCTTCCAGCGCAGCGCACGCGGAGCCGGTGCCACCGCGCCGGACGAGCAGGTCCGTGACGTAGGGCAGGCGCTCGTCGACCGCTGGTCCGAGCCCGGCCGCGAGTTCCACAACCTCAAGCACCTGGTCGACGTCCTGGTGCGCGTCGACGAGCTCGCCGAGGAGACCCACGAGCCGGACCTGGTCCGCCTCGCCGCCTGGTACCACGGCGTGGTCTTCGACTCGGCCGGCTCCAAGTCGTACGCCAACAAGGGCGGCGAGGACGAGGCCGCGAGCGCAGGCTTCGCGCGCTCCGAGCTCATCGGCCTGGGCGTCCCCGACGACCGTGCCGAGCGCGTGCACGACCTGGTCGTCGCGCTCGTGCGGCACTCGCCGGACCCCAACGACTTCGACTGCGCCGTCCTGTGCGACGCCGACCTGGCGATGCTCGCGGCCGAGCCGCAGCGCTACAAGGCGTACCTGCACGACGTGCGCGCCGAGTACGCGCACCTGCCCGTCGAGGACTACGTCCGGGCGCGCATCCGCATCCTGAAGAAGCTGCTGGCCCGCGCGACCCTGTTCTCCTCGCCGCTCGGCGCGGCGTGGGAGGAGCCCGCGCGGCAGAACGTGTCCGCCGAGCTGCAGCGGCTCGAGAAGGAGCAGGCCAGGCTCGAGGCCCAGCTGGCCGACGAGGCGCCGCAGCAGACCGGTACCGACGCCTGACCGTCACCACCGCCTGACCGCTGCCGACGCCCGGCGCGCGCCGCATCCTCGCGGGGCGCGGCCTCCTGGCGTGCGCTGCCCCCGGACCTTCGACGGCCCAGGGCGGCCGTCGAGCCGACCACAGCGCGCCAACCGGCGAGCATCGTCCACAGATGTGCGCGACTCCCGCCCGGCCTCGTCCCCTCCGCCTAGCGTCGACGGAAGAGGCACGCCGCGAGGGCGCTGCCGGTCGGGAGGCAGCATGAGCAGGTACGAGGTCGACAGCGCGCAGGTCACGACGGCTGCCGCGGCGGTCCAGACGCGGGCGGCGACGATCCGCACGGAGGTCGCCGCGATGCAGCGCCAGCTCACCGCGCTGCAGGACAGCTGGCGGGGAACGGCCGCCACCCAGTTCGCGGCGGTGCTGCAGGAGTGGTCGACCGCCTCGACGCGGCTCGACCATGCGCTCGGCCAGATCAGCCACGCGATGCAGGCGGCGGGACGGACCTACGCCGACGCCGAGAGCCAGGCGGCCCGCATGTTCACGCCGTCCTGAGCGCGTGGTCCTGGCCACGCCGGCAGGGCGCTGACGTGAGCACACCGACCCGAGCACGCCGGCCGGAGCACGCCGGCAGTGCGCCGGCCCAAGGATGCCGTCCGCTCCCTCGCCTCAGCGGCCGAGCCGCGTCCGAATGCGCTCGCTGAGGACGACCTGGTACGGCAGTGCACGCAGCGAGGCCCCGGTCACGTCGAAGCCTCGCCCGACGAGGTCCGCCGCGAGCTCTGCCCAGCGGTGCTCGTCGCCGGTCTCCTCGGCATCGTCCGGGAGCACGGTTGTCAGGACGCTGGCGGTCAGCCCCTCGGCGGTCAGCGCGGTTCGGTTCTCCGCAACCGACCGGCCACCGGTGAGGGCCAGGGCGAAGCCGCGCCGGTCGAGGATCGTGATGCGCTCGGCGTCCGAGGTCATGGCGAACTCGTCCACGTCGAACGCGAGCCCGTCCGCCTCCGGGACGTCGCTCTCGTCGCACCAGGCTCCGAGTCCCACGACGGTCGCCATGCGCTCATGGTGCCAGCGCGGCCTACGCTCGGGGGATGACCGTGCTCGTCGACCCGCCGATGTGGCCACGGCACGACCGCCTGTGGGCCCACCTGGTGAGCGACGAGTCCCTGAGCGAGCTGCACGCGTTCGCCGAGCGAGCCGGGCTCCCCGAGCGCAGCTTCGACCTCGACCACTACGACATCCCGGACGCGCGGTACGACGAGCTGGTGGGGCTCGGCGCCGTCCCGGTCAGCGCGGGCGACCTCATCCGCCGGCTGCGAGCGTCGGGCCTGCGCATCCCCGCGCGCGACCGGGGACCGCACCAGCACTGAGCGGCCGGGGCGCTGAGCACGGGACCAGCGCCCGATGCCGAAGGACGCCCGGCGTCAGTCCGGCTGGACGGAACCCAGCGCGTCCTCGAGCTCGTCGGCACGCGCGCCGCGCGCGTCGAACCCGGCGCCGGGAGCCGCCATCGCCGCAGCCCCCTCACGCGCAGGTCGCTCACGCGCGGCTCCCTCGCGCGAAGCCTCCTCACGCGGAGTCGCCTCGCCCCAAGGCCCCTCACGCTCAGTCCCCTCACGCGGAGCCCGCCGTACCGCTTCGAGCGGGATCAGCGCGGGCCGTTCGCCCCTGGGTTCCATGACCACCCGCACGAGCAGCACCACCGCGTAGACCACCACCGGCGCGACCGCGAGCAGCGGTCGGAAGAAGCTGTGCGCCTCGACCACCCAGATGAGGATCGCGAGCACCCCGGCTCCCACGCCCCACAGCACCGCACGTCGCATCGTCGGCCCCCCAGCCGTCGAACCGTTTCGGGGACCGTACCGCTGACCCCCGACACGATGACAGCGTTTACCGGGCTCGACGGCCCGGAGAGTTCCGCACGATCACGCGGAACGCTCGCCGGGCAGGGCGCTCACCGCACCGACATCGGGAGCCGAGCACCGCACGAGACACCACTCACGCACGCGACACGAGGGGCCCCTCACCCGCGCGGCACGCCGATCCCCCGCGCGAGCGCGGCCACCCACCCCCCGGCGTCGGTCACGTCGACCCCCGCAGCCCCCGCCTCGGCCGTGCAACCGAACCCGACCACCCACGTCCCGTCCTCGAGCTCGACCCGCCCGAGCGACATCGGCGCCGGCAGTGCCGCGAGGAACGCGCCGAGCGCACCGGCGGACAGCCGCCACACCTCCCCCGCGACGGGCGCGCCGGACCCGGTCCGCACCAGCCCGGGCTTGCGCGGCACGGTGTCCAGCGCGACCAGCCGGTAGGCGGCGCTGGTCCGCACGCTCGCCACGAACCGCGCGCCTAGGGCCTCGAGCTCGGGGTGCAGCGGCTGCCCGCGCAGGTGGGCGCCGACGACGAGCACGTCCACGCCCGCCTCCACCACGGAGCCGGCCTGCTCGCCCAGCAGCCGGGCCGACAGGTCGATCGCGAGCTGGTCG
>NZ_QWKP01000130.1 GCF_003470205.1 Cellulomonas rhizosphaerae | reverse complement strand
GTGCGGTCAGGCGGCCGACGCCGAAGCCGGCCGCGGCGCCGGCGACCGCGAGGCCGCCGCCGAGGCCGAGGACGGCGCGGCGGGACAGCCCGTCCGACGCGGGCGAGGCGTCGGGCGGGCTGTCCGGCTGGTCCTGCGCGGGGTCCGTGGGGGCGGACACGGCGGGTGGCTCAGGCGCCGGTGACGGTCGTCGTGAGCTGCGAGAGCGGCTCCGACAGCGCGTCGACCGCGGTCGCGAGGGCCTTGACCTGGTCCTTCGACAGCTTGTCGTAGTACGTGAACCCGGTCTCGATCGAGCCCTGCTCGGCGAGCAGCGCGTCGATCTCGGTGAACCGCTGCTCGAGCTCGGCGGCCAGGTCCGGGTTCTCCGCCTCGACGACGTCCGCGAGGCCCTCGTACCCGACGCGCGCGCCGTCGACGTTGGCCTGGAAGTCCCAGAGGTCGGTGTGCGACCAGATCTCCTCCTCGCCGGTGACCTTGCCGTTGGCGACCTCGTCGAGCAGCGCCTTGGCGCCGTTCGCGATCTGGAACGCCTCGAACGTGAAGTCGGGCTTGTTGACCTGGTCGACGAGCTGCTGGGTGTAGCCCACGAGGTCGTCGGCGGCCTTCTCGCGCTCGGCCTGCGTCAGCGGCGTGTAGTCCTTGCCGCCGTTCGCGTCGGCGGTCGGCTGCCAGAGGTCCTTCTCGATGTAGTGCCAGCCGCTCCAGGTCTGGCCGTCCTCGAGGTCGGCCTCGCGCGCGTCGGTCAGCGGGTCGAGGTCGCCGAACGACTCGGCGACGGGCTCGACGCGCTCCCAGTGGGCACGCGTCGGCGCGTAGAGCTCGCGCGCCTTGTCGTCGTCCCCGGCCTTGTACGCCGCGGCGAACTCCTTGGTGCCCGCGATGAGCGCACCGACCTGGTCCTTCACGTAGGCCACGTACTGGGTCTCGGCCGTCTTGAGCTGGTCGGCGGTGTCGCCCGTCGGGCCCACCTCCGTGCCCGAGTCGGTGACGGTGAACGCGGCGCGGATGCCGTCGCCGACCATGCCGGGCTTGCACGCGGTGAAGTACTTGCCCGGGCGGGCCTGGACCACGAGGTCGCGCGAGATGCCCGGGCCGACGTTCTCGACCTCGGAGATGACGCGCAGGCCGTCCTCACCGAGCAGGTAGAACTCGGTGACGTCCGAGCCGTCGTTCTTCACCTGGAACGTGATGTTGCCGCTCGGGGCGGTCGCCGCGGAGACGTCGCACGCGTCCGCGGTCGAGCTGACGCTCAGGACGCCGGGGGCACCGCTGGCGCCGTCGCCCGACGGGGTCGGGGAGTTGGACACGCACCCGGCAGCCAGGGGCAGGACGAGGGCGGCGAGCGCGAGCGCGCCGACGGTGGAGCGGGTCATCGGACTCCTTCTCAGACGGTGGCCGGCGCCGGTGCGGGCGCGGCGGGGACCGGGGTGTGGTGGCCCCAGGTGGTGCGGACGAAGATCGCGAGGACGGGCACGACGTAGGCGACCCAGGCGACGAGCTGCAGCCACGTGGTCGCCGGCGTGAAGTTGAAGATGCCCTTGAGCAAGGTGCCGTACCAGCTGCTCGGCGGGACGGTCGTCGAGACGTCGAACGCCAGGTTGTTGAGGCCGGGCAGGATCCCGGCCTCCTGGAGGTCGTGCACGCCGTAGGACAGGACGCCCGCGGCGACGAAGATCAGGAACAGCCCGGTCCACGCGAAGAACACGCGCAGGTTGAGCCTCACGGCGCCGCGGTACATGAGCCAGGCGAGCAGCACGGCGGTCGCGATGCCGAGCGCGGCGCCCAGGAGCGGGGCCGCGTTGGAGTCGGCGCCCGTCGTGGCCTTCGCGCCGGCCCACAGGAACAGCGCGGTCTCGAGGCCCTCGCGGCCGACGGACAGCAGGGCCATGACGATGACGGCCTTCTTGCCCGCGGCGATCGCGTCGTCGAGCTTGTGCTGGAGGTTCCCCTTGAGGTGGCGGGCCGTCTTGGCCATCCAGAAGATCATCCAGGTGATCAGGCCGACGGCGATGATCGACAGCGAGCCGCCGATCGCCTCCTGCGCCTCGAACGACAGCCCCTGCGGGCCGAAGGTCAGCAGCGCGCCGAACGCGAGCGAGGCGGCGACGGCGATGCCGACGCCGAACCACAGCGCGGGCAGCAGGTCCCGGCGCCCGGTCTTGACCAGGTACGCCACGAGGATGCTGACGACGAGCGCGGCTTCGAGGCCTTCACGCAGACCGATGAGGTAGTTCGCGACCATGAGGAGCTTTCGTCGAGCGGGCCCGGTCCGGGGGGGACTCCGGGCCGCTTGCTGTGAGGAAAGGCTTGCCTCACCAAAGCGGGACGATACTCCGCAGAACGGGTCGCTGACCAACCCCTCTCAGCGCCCGGATGTGTGATCCGCGCCACTGGTCGGTCAGTCGGAGGCGGTGATCCTCGCGCGCAGCGCAGGCCACGCGTCGGCGAACGCGGGCAGCAGGGGCAGCGCGTCGACCTCGTCGACCGGCACCCAGCGGATCTCGTCGCTCTCGGCGTCGGTCACCGCGGGGTGGACCGGGACGAGCTCCTCGGCGATCACCGTCGTGTAGGACCAGTCGGGGTGCGACAGCACGGTCTCGCCGCGGATGCCGACGGCCGCGGGGTCGATGCCCGCCTCCTCGTGCGCCTCGCGCAGCGCGGCCTGCTCGGCGCTCTCGTCGGGCTGCCGCGCACCGCCGGGGATGCCCCAGGTGCCGCCGTGGTGGCTCCAGATCGCGCGGTGCTGCAGGACCACGGACAACGGCTCGCGCCGGACGAGCAGCAGCCCGGCGGCGCCGTGCAGCCCCCAGTGGCGATGGCCGCACGCGCAGTCCACCCAGCCGTCGCCGGGCTGGCGCGGCCGGTCGGGGGGCGCGTGAGGGTTCAGCCGACGATCTCGCAGATCGCGGTCCCGGCGCTGACGCTCGCACCGACCCCGGCGGTCAGCCCGGTGACGGTGCCGGCGCGGTGCGCGACGAGCGGCTGCTCCATCTTCATCGCCTCGAGCACGACGACGAGGTCGCCCTCGGCCACCTGAGCCCCCTCGGCGACGGCCACCTTGACGATCGTGCCCTGCATGGGCGAGGCCAGGGTGGTGCCGTTCGACGACGCGCGCGCGGGTCCGCTGCGCCGCGCGGCGGGCCGACGTGCGGGTGCCGGTCGGCCGCCCCCGCGGGACAGCGCGAGGGCCGCGGGCAGCACGACCTCGATGCGCTTGCCGCCGACCTCGACGACCACGCGTTCGAGCACGGGCGCCTCGTCGGCCTCGTCGGGCTGGGCGGCGGGCGCCTTGCCGAGCGTCGCGAGCGTGTCGGTGAACTCGGTCTCGATCCAGCGCGTGTGCACGCGGAAGGCCTCGTCGGGGTCCGCGGGTGCGAACGCCGGGTCCTCCAGGACCGCGCGGTGGAACGGCACGACGGTCGGGATGCCGACGACCTCGAGCTCGGCCAGGGCGCGGCGGGCGCGCTCCACGGCCTGCGTGCGGGTCGCGCCGGTGACGACGAGCTTGGCGATCATCGAGTCGAACAGGCCGGAGACGCTGTCGCCCTCGACGACGCCCGAGTCGACGCGCACGCCGGGGCCCGACGGGAAGCGCAGCGTGCTGATCCGGCCCGGCGCGGGCAGGAAGTTCGCGGCGGGGTCCTCGCCGTTGATGCGGAACTCGAGGGAGTGGCCGCGCGTCTCGACGTGGTCGTAGCCCAGGGGCTCGCCGGCCGCGATGCGCAGCTGCTCGCGCACGAGGTCGATGCCGCTGATCTCCTCGGTGACCGGGTGCTCGACCTGCAGTCGCGTGTTGACCTCGAGGAAGGAGATGGTGCCGTCGACGCCGACGAGAAACTCGCAGGTCCCGGCGCCGACGTACTTGGCCTCGCGCAGGATGGCCTTGCTCGACTCGACCAGCTGCGTGCGCTGCGCGTCGCTGAGGAACGGCGCGGGCGCCTCCTCGACGAGCTTCTGGTGGCGGCGCTGCAGCGAGCAGTCGCGCGTGCTGACCACGACGACCGTGCCGTGCTTGTCGGCCAGGCACTGCGTCTCGACATGGCGGGGCCGGTCGAGGTACCGCTCGACGAAGCACTCGCCGCGGCCGAAGGCGCCGATGGCCTCGCGCACCGCCGAGTCGAACTGCTCGTCGATCTCCTCGACCGTGCGCGCGACCTTGAGGCCGCGGCCGCCGCCGCCGAACGCCGCCTTGATGGCGATGGGCAGGCCGTGCTCGGCCACGAACGCGTGGATCTCGTCCGCGCCACTGACCGGGTCGGGCGTGCCGGCCACCAGGGGCGCGCCGGCGCGCTGCGCGATGTGCCGCGCGCTGACCTTGTCGCCCAGGGCGTCGATCGCGGCGGGCGGCGGGCCGATCCAGGTCAGGCCGGCATCGATGACCGCCTGCGCGAAGCCGGCGTTCTCGGCCAGGAAGCCGTACCCCGGGTGCACCGCGTCGGCGCCGGAGCGCTTCGCGACGTCGAGCAGCTTGGCGATGTCGAGGTAGGTGTCCGCCGCGCGGGCGCCGTCGAGAGCGAACGCCTCGTCGGCGACCCGGACGTGCAGGGCCTCCCGGTCGGAGTCGGCGTAGACGGCGACGGAGCCGATCCGGGCGTCGCGACAGGCTCGGGCGATGCGGACGGCGATCTCACCGCGGTTGGCGATGAGGACCTTGGAGATGGCGGGCACGGCTCACGGTAACGCGCGGGCACCCGCTCGCTCGTTCGCGACGGGGGTCGTCCCGCAAGATTGGGGAACCGGCCAAGCCCGTCCGCCTGGCGTTTGTAGGAATCCGACGACGACGCCGCACCGGACGCCCCTCCCGCCCGCTTCCCGATGTCGGTTCGCGACAACCACGCCGGGGGGCTGGGGTGCGTTCAGCGGGTCCAGAGGTCCGGGATCGTCACGTCGATCTCGGCGAGCAGGGAGCGGAGCAGGGGGAGGCTGATGCCGACGACGCCGTGGTGGTCGCCCTCGATGCGCTCGACGAACGGGCCGCCGAGCCCGTCGATCGTGAACGCGCCCGCGACCGCGAGCGGCTCGCCGGTCGCGACGTAGGCGGCGATCTCCGCGTCCGACAGGTCGGCGAAGTGCACGACGGTCGACGAGGTCGCGCCGAGCACCGCGCCGTGGCCCGCGCCGAGCCGGCCGGGAGCGGGGGCGTCCTCGTTCGTCTCGCGCTCGTCCATGACCCAGTGGCCGGTGTGCAGCACGCCGACGCGCCCGTGCATCGCGTGCCAGCGCGCGATCGCGTCGTCCGCGTCCGTCGGCTTGCCGAGGATCTGGCCGTCGATCTCGAGCATCGAGTCGCAGCCGACCACCACGAGGTCATCGGCGTCGGCGAGCTCGTCGGGCAGGTTCTCCGCGACGTCCTGCGCCTTGGCCTGGGCCAGCACGAGCACCGCGTCGGCCGGCTCGAGGTCGCCGAACCGCTCGCGCGCGGCGGCCAGCGTGGCCTCCTCGTCGACCCCGGAGACCGCGACGACGGGATGGATCCCCGCGGCGATCAGGGTCGCGCGGCGTGCGGGGGAGGCGGAGGCTAGCAGCAGGCGGGTCACGACCGGAGCCTAACCGGGGAGGAAGTCCCACCGGCCACTCAGGAGTTCGGGGCACAATGTGCCCGTGGCCGCCCTGGCCAGCACAGCGAGGAGACACGGTGAGTGACGTGAGATCGCCCGGGCAGGACGACGTCGACGAGGTCGACGACGACTTCGACGACGTGATCGACGACGACCCGGACCTGCTCGAGCCCCCCACCGACGCCTGGCGGCGCAGGACCGCGATCGAGATGGTCATCTCGGGCGCGTTGGGCCTGCTGGCCTCGTTCGTGCTGTCGATCGACGCGCTGAAGCTCGCCGCGAACAATGACGCCGACCTCGGGTGCAGCATCAACGCCGTGCTCGACTGCTCGAAGGTCGCGCAGACCTGGCAGGCGCACCTGCTCGGTGAGTTCTTCCCCAACGCCTTCCTCGGCATCGCCGCCGAGGCCGTGGTCATCACGATCGCCGTCGCGATGATCGGCGGCGTCCGCTTCCCGCGCTGGTACATGCTCGCCGCGCAGGCCGTCTACACGGTCGGCTTCCTGTTCGCCTACTGGCTCTTCTACGAGGCGCTCACCGACATCCACGCTCTGTGCCCCTGGTGCCTGCTGATCACGGTGACCACCACGCTCGTCTGGGCGGGGCTCACGCGGATCAACGTCCGCGAGGGGCACCTCACGCTGCCGGGTGCGCTTGGCCCGAGGGCGCGCCGTTTCGTGGCGGACGGCTACGACTGGTTCGTGACCCTCGGCCTGATCATCGCCGTCGGCCTGATCATCCTTGTCAAGTACGGCTCCGCGCTGTTCCAGTGACGGGCACGCGAAAGGGGGCCGCAGCGCGATGCTGCGGCCCCTTTCGCGTGTCTCAGACCGCGAACTTCGTGAGGACGTCCAGCGGCAGCGAACCCATGCCGAGCGCGCGAGCGTGGAAGTCGCGCAGGCTAATGCCCTGCGCGGCCGCCTTGTCGCGGGTCTGCTCCCACAGGCGCTGGCCGATCTTGTAGGACGGCGCCTGCCCGGGCCAGCCGAGGTACCGGTTCCACTCGAAGCGGATGAACGCCTCGGGCATGTTGACGTTGGCGCGCAGGAACTCCCAGCCCTTGTCGGCGTCCCAGGTGCCGCCGCCCCAGCGCTCGGGAGCGGCCAGGCCGAGGTGCACGCCGATGTCGAAGACCACACGCGCGGCGCGCATGCGCTGGCCGTCGAGCATGCCGAGCCGGTCGCCCGGGTTGTCGAGGAAGCCGAGGTCGGCCATGAGCCGCTCGGCGTACAGGGCCCAGCCCTCGCCGTAGCCCGAGGTCCAGCAGGCGAGTCGGCGCCAGGTGTTGAGCGTCGCGCGCTCGTACACCGCCTGGCCGATCTGCAGGTGATGGCCCGGGACGCCCTCGTGGTAGACGGTCGTCTTCTCGCGCCACGTGTTGAACGTCGTGACCTCGGGCGGGACGGACCACCACATGCGGCCGGGACGCGTGAAGTCGTCCGACGGGCCGGTGTAGTAGATGCCGCCGTTCTGGGTCGGCGCGATGCGGCACTCGAGCGTGCGCACCGGGTCGGGGATGTCGAAGTGCACGCCGGCCAGGGCCTCGATCGCGGCGTCGGACGTCTCCTGCATCCAGGCGCGCAACGCGTCGGTGCCGTGCAGCGTCAGGGACGGGTCGGCGTCGAGCCGGGCGACGGCGTCCTCGACCGACGCGCCCGCACCGGCGATCTCCGCGGCGACGGCCTCCTGCTCCGCGACCACGCGCGCGAGCTCCTCGAGCCCCCACTGGTAGGTCTCCTCGAGGTCGACCGTCGCGCCCAGGAACACGCGGGACCACAGCGCGTAGCGCTCGCGGCCGGCCGCGTCCTGCGTCGGGGCCTGGGGTGCGAGCTCCTCGCGCAGGAACCCGGCGAGCTTGGCGTACGCGCCGCGCGCGGCGCCGGCCCCCCGCTCGAGCTCGGCCCGCACCAGGGAGCAGGCCGACGAGTCGTCGAGCTCCGCCCCGGCGACGAACGACGTGAAGAACGAGTCCGCGGCGGCGAGCTCGTCGGACTGCTCGATGCCCTGCTCGACCTGCCGCACCGCGGCGACCTGCCCGCGCGAGGCGGCGAGCCGCAGCGACTCGATGTACCCGTCGACCGCGAACGGCAGCGCGTTGAGGCGGGCCGCGACGTTCTCCCAGTCACCCGGGGTCGCCGTCGGCATGATGTCGAAGACGTCGCGCAGGTTCTGCACGGGCGACGCGATGTTGTTCAGGTCCCGCAGCAGCTCGCCGGCCTCGTCGAGCTCGACCTCGAGCCCGAGGCGCTCGCGCATCGCGGCGAGGGTGATCTGGTCGATCTCGTCGACCGGCGTCTGGCCGTCCAGCTGCGACAGCGTGGCGCGTGCCGCGTCGGCGCGGGCCTCGTGCCCGGCGGGCGAGTGGTCGGTCATCTCGTGGTCGTGCCCGGCGATCCCCATGCTCGTCGCGGCGAGCGGGTCGAGGCCCGCGAAGATGGTGATGTGGTCCTCGGCGACCTGGTCGATCGCTGTGGGCTGGCGCGTCGTCGTCATCCCGCCGACATTACCCGCGAGTAGTAAAGCAGGACCCAACGTTTTGGACCTCCTGGTCGTCTTGGTGCACGCAGACTGATCCGCGACGCGCAGGGGCCGCCGCGGGCATCGAGACAGGGGAAGTCAGTTGTCCGACTGGGAGCACGTGCTCGACGACCTGGTCCGCGTGCGCGGCCGGGCGCTCGTGCGGCACGCGTACCTGCTCACGGGGGACGTCGCCGCCGCGGAGGACCTGGTGCAGGACGCGATCATCGCGACCTTCGCCCGGCGCTCCCGCGTGCGGTCGGCGGTCGCCGTCGAGGGGTACGTGCGCCGCGCGATCCTCACCACCTACAGCGACGGCTACCGACGTCAGCGCCGCTGGCACGACGTCCGCCACCTGCTCGTCCGCAGCGACGCCGCGCACGGGCACGAGAGCGTCGTCGGTGACCGCGCCGACGTCGTCGCCGCGCTGCGGACCCTCGCCCCCCGGGTGCGGGCATGCGTGGTGCTGCGCTTCTACGAGGACCTGACCGTCGCGGAGGTGGCCGACCAGCTCGGCCTCTCAGAGGGTGCGGTCAAGCGCTACCTCAGCGACGGGATCCGCGCGCTGGAGGCCGTCCTCGGCACGGTGCGCGACGAGCGCGAGACCCACACGATCCTGGAGAGGACGACGCCATGACCATCGACCTGCACGACCTGCTGCACTCGGCCGCCGACGGCGTCGACTCCACGCCCGGCGTCGCCGGGCTCACCGCGCGCATCCGCCGCCGCCGGGCCATCCGCGCGGGTGCGGTCGGGACGGGCGCGCTGGCCGTCGCCGGGGCGCTCGTCGTCGCGGGCATCCACGCGGTCCCGTCCCACCGCTCCGCCCCGCCGGCCGCGCCCGCTCCCATGCCGACCGCCGTGGTCGGCGCCGATCCAGGCCAGTGCGGCTGGGAGATCGGGGCGCCGTCCGCGACCGGGGCGACCGTGGACTCGTCCAACGAGAAGTACCAGCTCGCGGTCCAGACCGCTCCGCCCTCGTCGGCGCTCACCGGCTCGCTCGAGGTCACGACGGCCATCGTCGCGCGCTCCGGCGAGTTCGACCTCACGGCGTCCAACGTCACGCGGCTCGCGTCGCGCGGCGGCGTCGTCGTCGCCGTCTGGGGTGACGCGGGCGGCGGTCGGGTCCGCTCGGACCACCAGGTCGGTGGATACGACCTGGTGGGGACCGAGGTGGTCTCGTGCGGTGCCAGCGCCGTTCCGCTGGCCGACGGCGCGTACCAGATCTGGGCGCTGCAGACGGTCGACGACGGCACCGGCCCGGTCACGCTCCTCGGGGGCGGCGAGACCGTCGACTTCGTCGGCGGCAAGCAGGCTGCGACCTGCGGCGCGGACGTCAGCACGCTGCCCGCGTCCGACCCGAGTGCCGACTTCACGGCCCGCATCGACTACCCGTCACTTGAACCGGAGATCTACGGCGACGTCGCCGACGACGAGCATCTCGGAGCAACCACCTCGTTCGCGCTGATCGGCTCACGCACGCTCGAGGGCAGCTACTCCGCCCGGATCTACCTCGCCGACGCGTCCGGGAAGATCGTCGTCGACGGCGCGGACCCAGTCCGTGGCCAGGCGGTGGACATCGCCATGATCGGTGACGCTACGGGCGGGGAAGGGGCGACCAGCCCGCAGCGCGACGTCCTGTGCTCCGACGGCTCGCCGCTTCCTCCCGGCACGTACCGCTCGTTCGTCGTGATGACGGTCGACCCGTTCGACGGCCCCGCCGGGACGACCTCCCTCGTGGCCGAGGCCGGTGATGTGGTCGTCCCCGCGAGCTGACGCCTCGAAACGGCCACGGCGACGTCGTCCGGAACCTACGCTCGCCGAATCACACGACGAAGGGACGCACGTGCACGGCACCGCGCAGGTTCACACGTCGTACCACCTGATCTGGCTCGCGGACGCGACGACTGAGACGGACGGCGAGCGCGACCTCGCGCACGCCGACCTGCTCGGCAGCTACGAGGACGAGTCCGCCGTCATGGTGTGGCCCGGCATCCACACCGGGACGATCGAGTTCACTTGGGACGTGCACGACGAAGAACCGCCGATGGACCGGGCGGGGTGGGACGACGTCGCCGAGGCGGTCGTCGCGCTCCCGTCGGGAGAGCTCGCGGTGCGCGGGTTCTCCCACGACGAGGTGCTCCTGAAACACCTCCCGGGTCGGTACGCGGTGCGGTGCTGGGCGCGCGGGCGCGACCTCGAGTACGACGGCAGTGTCCTCGGCATCGCGCAGGAGACGTTCCACCTCGACCTGTGGATCGTCGAGCAGTTGCCGCGCTGGGTCGCGCCGGCGCCACTGACACGCGCTGAGCAAACCGAGCTGATGTACCGCGAGTCGATGCAGATGGCAGCGGCCCAGGAGGAGTGGGAGCAGTACGAGGAGCCGCCGAACGAGTACGCGCCCGCCGAGGGAGCGGAGCCCGAGCACCCCTTGTTGCGCGCGGTCTACCGGCTCGGCGTGGAACGGCACCTGCCGATCTCGTGGTGGCCGGCCGGAGGGCTCTGGGACGACGAGGGCGTCATCGTGGAGCCGTCGGGCGGGGCGCATGCTGGCGCCGACGGCGCGCTCTACTGGACGCACGAGGACGGCCCGAGGCCGGTGCCCCCGGGCTCCGCGGAGGAGACACTTGCCTTCCTGGAGGAGCTGGCACGCGGCTGAGGTTCCCCCGATGACACTCGACGAGGCCGGCACTTCGAAACGAGACCGGCACTTTGATCTGCCGGTCTCGCTCCGAAGTGTCGATCTCGACCGCCGCAGCGGACGGGAGACGGGACTGCGCGCGCAGGGGGTCAGCCGCGCAGGCTCCAGCGCCAGGAGTCGCCACCCGCGGCCCAGGTGGCCGACGCGCGGACGGCCCGGCGCCGGTCGGTCCAGGCGGAGTGCGCCGCGGGGGCGTCCTCCGGCTCGGCCGACGACCGGGACATCAGCCCCGCGACCAGGGCCGCGAGCTCGTGGTCGTCGGGTGCGCCGCGCACGACCTGCACGTGCGAGTCGCTCACTCCTGCTCCTCGTCGTCCGCGTCCTCGTCGAACAGCACGGGAGCGCCGCGCGAGACGCCCCACTCGTGCACGTCGAAGCCGGAGTCGACCACGGCCTGCGCGATCTCGGCGCCGCCCGACTCGACGACGTCGAGCACCGAGTCCAGCGTGCGGTCGCCCGCGGACGCGCCGCGGGTCACGACGAAGCCCACGTGGAACGTCTCGACGTCGGGCTCGGCCGGCGCCGCGTCGGCGTCGCCCTCCTCCTCGTCGCCCCAGGACATCCCCGTGAGGTCCGCGTGCAGGCCGAGGCGGGCGTGCAGCAGGTCGTACAGCGCGGCGTTGTGACCGCCGATCTCCGACTCGAGCGACAGGATGCGCGGGTCCTCGTCGGCCTCCTGCGCGCCGAACTCGGCCCGGACACCGACCGCGGTGTCGACGTAGGAGTGCAGCGAGGCAGCCAACGCGTCCACCGCGGCGTGCAGGTCTGCCGGGTCGATGCCCGTCAGGGGGTCCGTGCCGTGGGTGGCCTCGTCGTGCTCGTCGTCGTGGTCGTGCTGGTCGTCGTGCTCGTGCTCGCTCATGATCCGATCCTCACACAGCAGGTCATCTGAGATCACAGAGGGATGTTGCCGTGCTTCTTGGGCGGCAGCGACGCGCGCTTGGTGCGCAGCAGGCGCAGCGCCTTGGTGATCTCGGCGCGGGTCGCCGACGGCGGGATCACCGCGTCGACGTAGCCGCGCTCGGCGGCGTCCCACGGGTTGACGATCGCCTCCTCGTACTCCGAGGTCAGGCGCCGGCGCTCGGCCTCGACGTCGCCGCCCGCGTCCGCGACGGTCTTCAGCGCGCCGCGCTGCAGGATGTTGACCGCGCCGCCCGCGCCCATCACGGCGATCTGCGCGGTCGGCCACGCGAGGTTCACGTCGGCGCCCAGCTGCTTGGAGCCCATGACGATGTACGCGCCGCCGTACGCCTTGCGCGTGATCACCGTGACGAGCGGGACCGTCGCCTCGGCGTAGGCGTAGATGAGCTTGGCGCCGCGGCGGATGATGCCGTTCCACTCCTGGTCCGTGCCCGGCAGGAAGCCCGGGACGTCGACGAACGTCAGCACCGGGATGTTGAACGCGTCGCAGGTCCGCACGAAGCGTGCGGCCTTCTCGGCGGCGTTGATGTCCAGCGTGCCGGCCATCTGCTGCGGCTGGTTCGCGACGATGCCGACGGGGTGCCCCTCGACGTGCCCGAACCCGATCATCACGTTGCCCGCGTACAGCGGCTGCACCTCGAGCAGGACGCCCTCGTCGAGCACCGTCTCCACGACGGTCCGCATGTCGTACGGCTGGCTGTCCGAGTCCGGCACCAGCGTGTCGAGGGACTCGTCGGCCTCGGACAGCTCGAGCGACGCCTCGTACGGGAACAGCGGGGGATCGGTGAGGTTGTTCTGCGGCAGGTAGGCCAGCAGCGAGCGCACGTAGTCGAGCGCGTCGTCCTCGTCGTGCGCCAGGTAGTGCGCGACGCCCGAGCGCGTGTTGTGCGTCGTCGCGCCGCCGAGCTCCTCGAAGCCCACGTCCTCGCCCGTCACCGCGCGGATGACGTCCGGGCCCGTGATGAACATGTTCGACGTGCCGTCAGCCATGACGATGAAGTCGGTCAGCGCGGGGGAGTACACCGCGCCGCCCGCCGACGGGCCGAGGATGAGGCTGATCTGGGGGATCACGCCCGACGCGGCGACGTTGCGGCGGAAGATCTCCGCGAACTGCGTGAGCCCTGCGACGCCCTCCTGGATGCGCGCGCCGCCGCCGTCGCTGATGCCGATCAGCGGCACGCCCGTGCGCAGCGCGAGGTCCATGACCTTGGTGATCTTCTGCCCGTGCACCTCGCCCAGCGAGCCGCCGAACACCGTGAAGTCCTGCGAGTAGATCGCCACCGGGCGGCCGTCGACCGTGCCGTGCCCGACGACGACGCCGTCGCCCGCGATGCGCTTCTTCTCGAGCCCGAAGTTCACCGACCGGTGCTTGACCAACGCGTCGATCTCGGTGAACGTGCCCTCGTCCAGGAGCGCCTCGATGCGCTCGCGGGCGGTCTTCTTGCTGCGGGCGTGCTGCTTGTCGGCAGCGGCCTGCTCGGCGGCGTCGCCGGCCAGGCCTTGCTCGGCGAGGTCGGCGATCTTGGCCGCGGTGGTACGGGCGGTCGCGGGGGTCGTCTGCGTCACCCGACCGAGGCTAGTTGTCGGAACCCTTCAGAGCCGTGCAGGCGGGTGACGGGTTCGGTGGTGTCGCCTCGTAGGTTTCCTCCAAGCACTCCCGCGGCGGCACGCGGTTTGCGACGATGGCGGCATGGCCGACGACGATCCCCGACGCTTCCCGCTGCACGCCGACGAGCTGCGCTCGCTGCTCCTGGCCCCGGACGGTCCGCTGGACCACTTCGAGGTGGTCGAGAGCACCGCGTCGACCAACGCGGACATCGTCGCCGACCTCGAGTCCGACATCGCGGCGTGGCCCGGCGTCGGCGTCCTGGTCGCCGACCACCAGACGGCCGGCAAGGGCCGCGACGGGCGCACGTGGGAG
>NZ_QWKP01000013.1 GCF_003470205.1 Cellulomonas rhizosphaerae | reverse complement strand
GGTCGCAGCAGGCGCTGCGATGCGGGGCGCGGTGCGGGTGGGTGTGCGACACGCCGCGCGAGATGCGGCGCGTCGCACACCCACGCGCTCACTGCCCCGGGCTGGCTCGCGTGAGCCGTGCTCGGAACCGCGAGTCCCGACGGCTCAGGCCTCGATCGCCGGCGTGACGGGCGTGGAACCCAGCCGCGCGGGTTCCTGGCCCTGCTTGAGGGCGGCGAGCCGGGCCTCGACCTCGATCTGCTCGTCGGAGGTCTCGAGCTCGGCGAACTGGGAGTCGATCGACGACGCCGCGAGCTCGGCGTGGCCGAGCGCGAGCGCCTCCTCGCGGCGCACCTTCTCCTCGAAGCGCGCGATCTCGCTCGTCGGGTCCAGCACGTTGATGGAGGAGATCGCGCTCTGCACGGTCCGCTGGGCCTCGGCGGACTTCTGCCGGGCCACGAGGGTGTCCCTGCGCGACTTCAGCTGGCCCAGCTTGTCCTTCATGAGGGCGAGACCGGACTTGAGCTTCTCGACCGTCTCCCGCTGCGAGGCGATGAGCGGCTCGGCCTCGCGGACCTCGCCCTCCGCCGCGATCTGCTTGCCGAGCGCGACCTTGGCGAGGTTGTCGAACTTGTCGGCGTTCGCCGCGTCCCCGGCCGAGCGGTACTGGTCCGCACGCGACGAGGCTGCGAGGGCCTTGCTGCCCCACTCCCGTGCGGCCGAGACGTCCTCGTTGTAGTCCTGCTCGGCGAGGCGCAGGTTGCCGATCGTCTGCGCGATCGCCTGCTCGGCGTCGGCGATCGAACCGGTGTAGTCGCGCACCAGCTGGTCCAGCATCTTCTGCGGGTCCTCGGCCTGGTCGATCAACGCGTTGATGTTGGCCCGGGCCAGCTGGCTGATCCGTCCGAAGATGCTCTGCTTCTCGGTCATGGCTCGTGCCTCTCGTCGTCCTGTGGTCACTGCTGTCACTGGTGTCACTGCCCAGCCGGATCGTCCCGGCCGCCCAACCCCGGACTCCTCTGAAGGTCCGTCAGAAACCGCCTCCGGTCCCGCCTCCCCCGAAGCCGCCGCCGCTCCCGCCGCCACCAAAGCCGCCACCGCCGCCCCATCCGCCGCCGCCGCCGAAGCCGCCGCCGCCGCGCAGGACGCCGTCCAGCAGGATGCCGCCGAGCACCATGCCGCCGAGGCCGTTGCCGCCACCGAAGGGGCCACCACCGCGACGGTTGCTGTGCTGGAGCTCCTCAGCCTGCTCCACGTCCTGCTGGGCGAGCTGGGCGGCGTCGCGGGCGAGGTGCTCGGCGCGCTGAGCGGTCGCGAGGGCGGCCGCGGCGTCGGTCGGTCGCTGGTCGAGGGCCACCCCGTGCAGGCGCTGGGCCTCCGCCAGCCTGGTCCGCGCCTCGGGGCCGACGGCACCGCGCCGGGTGCTCAGGAAGTCGTCGGTCGCGCGCAGGGTGGACTCCAGCCGGCCGATGACGTCGTCCAGCTGATCCCGGGCACGGCGGTCACGTTCGACGGCGCTCCGGGTGGGGGCGAGGGCGGCGTCGAGCGCGGCCTCGGCGTCCGTGATCGTGCGCATCGCGGCGAGCGGGTCGGCGCTGCCGGCGCGGGCGGTCCGCGCATCCTGGACGGAGGCGCGGGCGG
>NZ_QWKP01000129.1 GCF_003470205.1 Cellulomonas rhizosphaerae | reverse complement strand
CGACGCCGCGTGGGAGCAGCGCCAGGCCGCCGAGCTCCGCGCCGCCGCCGCCCGGACCGCGACGCCCGCGCGCGGGTCCGCCGCGGTGGCCCGGTCCGCCGCTCCCGGTCGCGCGGTGCGCCCGTCCAACACCGACACCGAGATGTTCGCGGCGGTCGTCGTCGAGACCACGGCCGAGTCCGGCGGGGCCGACGGCTGGTCGCCCGTGCCTGTCCCACGCCCCACCTACACGATGAAGGCCGAGGCCCCTCGTCGGGAGCCCGTGGCCCTGGACAATCTCGAGGGCTCGACGGCCGCGCGCCCCGCCGAGGCCGCCCTGCCGACGACCGCCACCGCCGAGCCGGTCGTCGAGACGACCGGCTCGATCGACCTCGACGCGGTGCTCGCGAAGCGGCGCGCCTCGGGGGAGTAGCCGGTTTCTGTTGTGCGCCCCGGTGGTGTTAATGTTTAGCCCGCTTGAGGGGCTGTGGCGCAGTTGGTAGCGCGTCTCGTTCGCAATGAGAAGGTCAGGGGTTCGAATCCCCTCAGCTCCACCGAAGTCAGCAGAGGCCGGACCCGTACGGGTCCGGCCTCTTCTGCGTCGGTACTGTCCGTTAGGTACCGTACGAGTGGGTCGGCCGACGTGGCCGACGTCTCCATCTCGGGCGAGGACGCGGATGAGTCGAGGCAGGTGGGCCCTGGTGCCGGCGCTGTGCGTCGCCCTCGCGGCCGGATGCACGTCGTCGGACCCGGCTCCGGTGCCGTCGACGACGAAGGCCACCACCCCCAGCCCGACACCGACACCGACGCCGACCGCGGCCAACGAGGTCCAGGACCTGTCGAACGCCGAGCTCGGGATCGAGTTCGAGGACGTCCCGTCCCTGACGGGCGCGGAGGCCGAGGTCTACAACCTGCTCTCCACCTACCAGACGGAGTACTGGCGCACGATGACCACGAACTCGGTCAGCCCGACGTTCTCGGTCATCTCGTCCGGCGACGTGCAGGCGACGATGAAGGGGATCGTCAAGACCAACAAGGACGGGAACATCACGCTCGGCGGGGTGTTCAGCACGACGATCAGCGACCTCGCCGTCGACGGTGACAAGGCGACGGCCGCGATCTGCGACGACTACGCGAGGATGACCGTGAAGGACCCGAACGGCACGTACACGCCCGAGCAGGTGGGGTACGGCGTGCCGCGGCACAAGGACGTGACGGTGACTCGGGGGACGTCGGGCACGACGGGGACGAGCTGGACGGTGCAGACGGTGAAGGTGGAGGGCTCATGCTGAGGGCGGCGCTGGCAGTCGTGATCGGGGTGGCCGGCGTGCTGGTCGCCGTCCCCGCGCAGGCGGACGGCACGCCGCCGGTCGTCGGCGGGGAAGGATCCGCGACCCCGGACACCTCGGGTGGCGCCATCTCGGTCAAGGTCACCACGAGCGGGACGACGAACGGCGGGAGCTCGTTCAGCACCACGACGACCGGGCCGAAGCTCCAGGCGCCGTGCTGGTTCGAACGGGGGATGTCCGGGTACGAGTACTACGAGTTCTACAAGCCGGGCGGCCCGGGGCGCGGCGCGGACACCATCGAGGACTGGGTCTACGGCGGCGGGCTTCACGACAAGTTCGAGGACTACAAGGACATCAAGGACGGCTACTGGTACGAGACGTCGTGCACGGCCGAGGCGAACGCGTCGGGGTACGGGACCCAGTTCTACCTGGACAACCCCGCGATCTGGGTCGGCCCCCAGGACCCCGCACCAGTCACCCAGGTCGACGTCGACCCCACCGACCTCCGCGACATCGCCCTCGACTACATGCAGCTGCCCGTCGGCACGATGCACTGGAACCCCCAGCTGCGGGGCTCGGGCGCGACGATCGTCGGCGAGGACACCTGGATCTGGGTCGACGACGCCCCCACCACGGCGATGGTCCGCGCGGAGGTCCCCGGCACGTGGGCGCGGATCGACGCCACGCTGACCGGCTTGACGGTCTCGTCGGACGGTGCGAACGAGGACGCGCAGTGCGGCGGCACGGGCACCGCGTGGGTCTCGGGTGCGCAGAAGACGTGCAGCATCCAGTTCTCGCGCTCGACCGCCGGCCAGCACGTGAAGCAGGGGCAGAAGCTGCCCACGTGGACGGTGGACGCGCAGTCGCAGTGGGCCGCGACGTGGACGTCGTCGGAGAACGCGAACCCGGAGGCGCTGACCGTCGAGCCGCCCGACCCGACGACCGCGGAGATCCCCGTCATGGAGGTCCAGGCGCTCAGCACGAGCTGACGCGGCTCAGGTCCGGTAGGGCGCGAGAGCCTTCTCGAGTGCAGCGCGCAGCGCGTCGGGGTCCTTGCTCTGCACGAGCATGGGCTGCCCGTCGCGCGGCGTGAGCCCGATGACGCGCGAGCCGAGGGTCGACCCGAACGCGCCGCCGATGATCTTGCCCTCGACCTTCTCGCCCGGCTGGGACACGCCCCACGGGTAGAGGTCGGCGAGCGGGACCGTCGCTCGGCCGACGCGCAGGGTCGTGTCGGTCAGGCGGATGTTGCCGTAGACCCCGGTGCTCCACATCGTGATCGCGGCGATGAGCCCGAGCATGCCGACGAGGATCGTCGCGAACACCCACCCGCCGTCCGCGATCGCGAGTGCTGCCCAGGCGGCGGCGCAGATGCCCAGCAGGACGAGCCACGCGCGGCGGCTGGGGGAGCGCTCCTCGTACCGGACCATGCGGGCAGAGTAGTCGTCGGCCGATGTCACAGGATGTCGCCCTGCACCACGCGCTGCGTCTTCGGCAGGAGCCCGCTGTACGTGCGGTCGAGCACCCACATGACCGGGAGCAAGACCTCGGCCAGCGATGCGCTCGCCTCCCAGGAGACGGTGGGCGGGCCGCCCGGCGACCGCGGGTGGCCCGGCACGGGCCGCAGCGTGTGCGTGACCACGGCGCTCTTCGCGTCGGCCCGCGTGAGCTCCATCCGGTCGGCCAGCAGCCGCCCCGCGGGGCGCCACTCCCACGCGCGTCCGCCGGGGCCGCGCACGTCGAGGCTCCACCGGTCGCGCCCGCTGCGCTGCCGCTCGACCTCCACGGCGTCGCCGAGCACGACGACGGGCATCACCGTGAACTCCCACGCGAACGTGTCCTGCCCCTCGCCGGTGCGCGCCACACCGCGGGCGACCTCGCGCTGGTCGATCGAGGCGACCAGCTCGCGGTGCTGCCAGCTGAGCGCCACGCGGTGCCCGACGAGCTCCACGTCGGAGCGGTGCGCGTGCGGCGTGGCCTTGGGCAGGTGCACGAGGTCGCGGAAGCTCAGCGCGTCGACGACCTCCGCGGTGCCGGCCTCGCCCAGCGGCGCCCAGGGGTCGAGCGTCATCGGGCCTCGCGTTCCTTCTCGCGTCGCTCGCGCGCCTCGTCCTCGCGGTCCTCGGCCTTGCGGGCCTCGCCGCGGACGCGGGCGGCCTCGTCGCGCAGGTTGCGGGCGGCGTTCTGGGCCGCGGAGCGCCAGTGCTTGAGCGCGTCGCGCACGTCGGTGGCGTTGTCGCACTCCCAGTCCGGCGAGCTCGCGACCGTCTTCGCCGGGTCGACGCAGGCCTCGACATCGTTCGCGAGCGTCTCGAGGTCGTGCGCCTTGGCGTACAGCTCGGTGGAGGTCATCGCGTCCCCTAGAACCAGTTGGCCGGGTTGATCTTGGACTCCTTGATGTCGTCGATCCGGTCCCCGGCCCAGTCGGCGGCGTCGTCGGCGCGGTCGCCGACCCAGTCCACGGCCTCGTCGGCCGCCTTGGTGATGTCGTCCCAGTGCTCGACGACCTCGGCGCCCGCCCACACCAGGCCGGTCACGGCCACGAGGCCGAGCGTGGTCGGGTTGGGCGCGATCAGCGCGGCCGTCATCGAGGCGTTGAAGGCGGTCTCGGCGTACTCGCCGACCACGTGGGCCTTGCCCTGGGTCCCGCCCTCGGCCCAGAGCTCGGCGTTCTCCTCGCGGTTGTTCCACAGCCCGACGGCGCTGTCGACGGTCGCGAACGCACTGCCGGCCACGCCCGCGACGCGGAGCACGCCCGCGGTCGACGCCATCGTGCGCAGGCCCGACTGGTTGGCCATCGTCCACAGGTTGCCCGCGCCGCGGCCGAAGGTGGCGCCGGTGGCCGGGTTCGTCCACGGCTTGCCGAACGCGACGTTGCCCCAGCCCGCGAGCTTCTGCGCGAGCTGCCCGGAGCTCGTCGTCCTGAGGATGTCCGAGACCCAGGTCGTCGCCTTGACGCCTTGCTGGCTCTGCAGCAGCTTGGCGAGCAGGGTGGGCTGCGGCCGGGCCTCCCCGTTGACCATCACCGTGAACGGCTTGGTCTTGGCGGACAGGCGCGCGACCCAGTCGTCGAACCCCTCGATGACGGGTGCGGCGCGCAGCAGCATCTTCTGCGTCACGTTCGGCACGAACGCGCCGGGGTAGGTGAAGGTGGTCTTCGCGCGCAGGTAGTTGTTGTCGGCGACGTTGAGCGCGCCGGACAGCCAGTTCGCCAGGCCCGGCTTGCCGCTGTTCGCGAGCGAGGTGAGCGCGGCGTTGACCCGGTGCTCCCCGAGCCAGCGGGCAAGGGCGGGCCCGCCCTTGAGCAGGATCTGCGTGGTGGTGACGACCGTCGCGTTGCTGGCCGTGATGAGGTTCTGGATGTCGTTGTAGCCGTCGACGAGCGCTTGCGCCTGCTCGGTGTCGCTCATCCCCGCGAGGCGCTTGACCGCCTCCGCCTGAAGCTGCTCGAACCACTCGGACAGGTTGGCCGGATCGTCGTTCTCCCACGCCCCGGCCTGCGTGCCGGTGGCCCGCAGCGCGATCGCGGCGTCCTCCACGTGCATCGACTGCCCGGCGATCTCGAGCGCCTGCGGGCCGGTCATCCGGACGCCGCCGAACGACGGGTGCGCCTGCGCCATCTGCTCGAGCACGCCGATCCGCCCGCGCAGGTCCTTGGAGGTCTCGCTCGCCCACTCCTCGGCCCCGTTGAGGCCGGCCATGTCGATCCGGGCGTCGAGCGAGGAGGCCCGCGAGAACAGCGTGGGCAAGGTGCCGGCCAGGTCGTCGAGGGCGACGACCGTCGCGGCCAGGACCTCCTTGTCGACGCGGACCGTCACGGCGCGCCCACGCGTTCGACCAGGGCGCGGAGCTCGGCCGACGAGGGGAGCAGGTCGGCCAGCGCACGCCAGACCTCCCCGGCGCTCAGCGGTCGGAACGTCGCGAGCGTGTCAGGCGTGATGTCCTGTGCGGTCAGCGGCTCGGCCGGTGTGGAGCGGACCCAGTAGCCGCCCTCGCCGCAGTTCCACAGCGCGACCCCGCGGGCGTCGGTGGAGACGTCGGGGCCCCACACCATCGTCACGCGCGCGGTCGACTCGAGGTGGGACAAGGTCGCCATGAGCATGAGACGGTCGGACTCGGCGACCTCGCCGAAGAACCGGTCCAGCTGCGCGGTCGCGACGGTCCGGGCGGGCTCCCACTCGCCCTCCGAGAGCGACATCGTCTGCACGACGGCGTCGATCGAGCGCAGCGGCACCGTGAAGGGGACCGCCGCGCGCGGCACCTCGTGGCGGCGCAGCCCGACGAGGCGCGCGAGGATCCACAGCAGCTGTGGCAGCTCGTCGCGGCTGTAGAGCACGGGTGAGTCCGGGCCGTCCTGGGGCCACGGGTCGGTGTACCAGACGGTCTCCTCGCGGACGGCGAGCACCGCGTGCAGCGGGCCCTGCGGCCCTGCGGTCTCGATCGCGCACTCGATCATCGGCTCCGAGACGGTCTGCACGAGGTCGAGGACGAGCGGCGAGATCTGCCCCTCGGGGCCGACCATGCCGGCGTCCTCGAGTGCCTGCCGGGTCGAGGCGTCAGCCTCCTCGCCGTTGTTCACCAGCCGCAGCGCCTCGAACTCGTGGTCCGTGAGCTCGATCCGATGCCTCACCGCGTCCAGCCGTGCCATGCCGCCCCCTGTCCGTCCGACTGCCCGGGGCCCAAGTGCCCGAGACGTCCGATATCCGGCAGCACCCTACCCACGTGGGTGCCCCGGCGCGCCGCGAGGGCCCACCCGCGTGTGCGGATGGGCCCTCGACGGGTGTGTCAGCGGCGGCGGCGGCCGGCGACGAGCGAGACGCCGATGACGGCGAGCACGACCTGGATGAGGATCTCGATCCAGTCGACGCCGTCGGTCGTCTCGACGCCGAGCGCCTTGGCGAGCAGCGAGCCGAGGATGGCCGCGACGATGCCGACGACGATCGTGAGCAGGACCGAGATCTTCTGCCGACCCGGGAGGATGAGGCGGGCGAGGACTCCGATGATGGCGCCGATGACGATGGCGCTGATGATGCCGTCAGCAGTCACGCTGGGCTCCTTGACGTTGATCTGATCTAGCGGGCAAGCGGACACTACGGGTGGATCGCCCACCGCGCGCGTTGAACGGTCCTCGACCTGGTGGTGCGAGGATTGCGCGGTGCCCGACAGCCCCGACCAGCCCTCGCGCGGGCTCGTGGCGACGGTGCGCGGCTGGATCGATCCCCTCGTCGTCGCGATCCTGGCGGTGCTGGTCCTCGGGCTCGTGCTGCCGGCGTCCGGGACGGCGGCCGACGTGCTGTCGACCGTGCAGACCGTCGCGATCGTCGTGCTGTTCTTCGGGTACGGCGCGCGCATGCGGACGAGCGAGATCTGGGACGGCCTGCGCAACGGTCGGCTGCAGGGATCGATGCTCGCCGCGACGTTCGTCGTCTTCCCGCTGATCGGGCTCGCCGCGCAGCTCCTGCCGGACTCGGTGCTCGCCCCCGACCTCGCGACCGGGGTGCTCTACCTCTCGCTGCTGCCGTCGACCGTGCAGTCGTCGGTCGTGTTCACCTCGATCGCGCGCGGCAACGTCGCGGGCGCGATCACGGGCGCGACCATCTCCAACGTCGTGGGCGTCGTGGTGACCCCGGTGCTCGTCGCGCTGCTGCTCGGTGGCAGCGGGGGTGCGCCGGGCGGGTTCGTCGGGATCCTCGTCCAGCTGCTCGTGCCGTTCGCGATCGGTCAGCTGCTGCAGCCGTGGATCGGCGGCTGGGTCCGGGCGCACGCGTGGCTGACGCGGGCGACGGACCGGTTCACGATCCTGCTCGTCGCGTACACGGCCGTCAGCGAGGCACAGACGTCCGGGGCGTGGGACCACGTGACGGCGGGTGCGCTCGTCGGGCTCGTCGTGCTGTGCGCCGTGATGCTCGCCGCGATGCTCACCGCCACGTGGACGGCGGGGCGCGGCCTCGCGCTCCCCGACCGGATCGCCCTGCTCATGGTCGGCTCGAAGAAGTCCCTGGCGACGGGCCTGCCGATGGCCGCGGTGCTGTTCACGCCGGCCGTCGCGGCGAGCGTCGCGCTGCCCGTGATCGTGTTCCACCAGCTTCAGCTCGCGACGTGCGCGGTGCTTGCGCGCCGATTGGCCGCCCGCGTCGAGTAGCGTCATCCCCGATTCACCCGGAGCGTCGCAAAGGAACCATTCGTGCCCGAGATCGCCCTCGTCCCTCGCCCGCGGTCGGTCGAGGTCCAGGACGCCCCCGCGTTCGTGCTCGACGAGGCCACCACGGTGGTCGTGGAGCCCCGCCCCGAGCTCATCCAGGTCGCCGTGCTCGTCGCCGACGTGCTCGGCCGGGTCTCCGACCAGGCCGTCCAGGTGCGGTACCGCGACGCGGGAGAGCGGGGCGTGATCCTGCTGCGGATCACCGACCAGCTGCCCGCGAGCGACGAGGCCTACCGGCTCACGGTCCGCGCCGAGCGGATCGACGTCGAGGCCCGCTCCGCCGCCGGGCTCATCCGCGCCGTCGTGACGCTGCGCCAGCTGCTGAGCACCGACCGTCTGGGCAGGACCAGCGCGCCGGCCGTCCGGATCGAGGACGCGCCGCGCTACGCCTGGCGCGGCCTGTCGATCGACGTCGCGCGGCACTTCGTGCCGGTCAACGACCTCAAGGTCGTCATCGGGCTCATGGGCCACTACAAGCTCAACGTCCTGCACCTGCACCTGACCGACGACCAGGGCTGGCGCCTGCACATCCCGTCGCGGCCCAACCTGACCCGCCTGTCCGGCGGCACCGCGGTCGACGGCGATCCGGGCGGCTACTACTCGGCGTCGGACTTCGCGACGATCGTGCAGTACGCGGGCGCGCGCGGCATCCGCGTGGTCCCCGAGATCGACGTCCCCGGCCACGTCAACGCGGCGACGCACGCGTACGGCGAGCTCACGCCGTCCGGCGAGCCCACCGCGGAGTACACGGGCATCGAGGTCGGCTTCAGCTACCTCACCGCGGACCTGCCGGCGACGACGCCGTTCCTGCAGTCGGTGTTCGGCGACGTCGCCGCGGTCTCCCCGGACGCGTACATCCACATCGGTGGTGACGAGGTCCTGACCATGGCGCCCGACGAGTACGCGCGGCTGGTCGCCACCGCGTCGCAGGCCGTGCGGTCCACGGGCCGGCAGGTCGTCGGCTGGCAGGAGATCGCGCACACGCCGCTCGAGCCCGGCACGGTCGTGCAGTTCTGGGACCCGCGCGTCGACCCGGCGCCGTTCGTCGAGGCCGCCAAGGCCGGCGCGAAGTTCCTCATGTCGCCCGGCTCGAAGACGTACCTCGACATGAAGTACGACGCGAGCACCGAGCTCGGCCTGGAGTGGGCCGGGCACATCGAGGTCCGTGACGCGTACGACTGGGACCCCGAGACGCTCATCGACGGCATGCCGGCCGAGGCGATCATCGGGGTCGAGGCCGCGATCTGGACCGAGACGCTGCGCGACCTGCCCGCCCTGACGTCGATGCTCCTGCCCCGGCTGGCCGCGGTCGCCGAGGTCGCGTGGACCGCGCCCGAGCTGCGCGACTGGGACGACTTCCGCTCGCGGGTTGCGGGACAGGCAGCGTTCTGGGACCGCCTGGGCCTGAGCTGGTACGCGAGCCCGCAGGTGGACTGGCGCCGCTGACGGGTCGTGTCGGTGGTCGTGCCTAGCGTGGGTTCCGGACAGTTCGGACACCACGCTCGACCCTCTGGGAGGCCATCATGACCACGTTCGAGAACCGACCCCGCAGCGCCCTGCTCGTCGTCGACGTGCAGAACGGCGTCGTCGGCGAGGCGCACCAGCGCGACGCGACGGTCGCGACGATCGCCGGGCTCGTCGAGCGCGCGCGCTCGCAGCAGGTGCCGGTGATCTGGGTGCAGCAGACCGACGAGAACCTCGAGGCGGACAGCGCCGCGTGGCAGCTGGTCCCCGAGCTCGTGCCGAGCGCGGACGAGCCGAGGGTGCGCAAGGCGTTCGGGGACTCGTTCGAGGACACCGACCTCGAGCAGCTGCTCGCGGAGCGTTCCGTGGGGCGGCTCGTCGTCGTGGGCGCCCAGACGGATGCGTGCATCCGGTCGACGATCCACGGGGCGTTCACGCGCGGCTACGACACGACCCTCGTCTCCGACGCGCACACGACCGAGGACCTCACGGCCTACGGCGCCCCCGCTCCCGCGGACGTCATCGCCCACACCAACCTGTACTGGCGCTACCAGGACGGGCCGGGCCGGACCGCTGCGGTGGTCGAGGCGGCGGACGTCGAGCTGTCGCCGGTCTAGTCCCGGTCAGGCTAGATCCAGGTGCGCAGCCACATGCGCGCGTGCCACTCGTCGTAGGAGATGACCCACCCGCTCCAGACCGGGTAGAAGAACAGCCCCGCGACGACGATGAGCGTGATGACCGCGCTCACGGCGATGATCGCGCCGCGCCGGCTGCGCGCGCCGTGCGGGTCGGGGTCGGGTGGGCCGACGATGAGGCTGAGCACGTAGGCGAGCGTCAACGCGATCCACGGCACGAACACGACCGAGTAGAACGTGAAGATCGTGCGGTGCGGGTACTGGAACCACGGCAGCCAGCCGGCGGCGATGCCGGACAGCACGGCCGCCGCACGCCAGTCGCGGTAGCGCAGCATCCAGACGACGGCGACGAGGATCGCGGCCGACGCGGCCCACCACAGCAGGGGGTTGCCGAGGGCGACGATGGGCTGCGAGCAGCTGTTCGCACCGCACGCGTCGATCGCCTGCTGCCCGGTCAGGCCCGAGATCTCGGTGGGGTAGTAGAACGAGGTGGGGCGCCACTGCACGATCCAGCCCAGCGGGTGCGCGGCGTAGTCGTGCGGGGTCGACAGGCCGGTGTGGAAGGACCACATGTCCTGGTGGTACTTCCACAGCGATCGCAGCGACTCGGGCAGCCACTGCACGCCCTGGCCCGGGTTCTCCGCCGCCCACTGCCGCCCCCAGGCCTGGGGGTGCGTGAACCAGGTGGCCCACGTGGCGAGGTAGACGAGGACAGTGCCACCCACGAGCACGACGCCCGCGACGATGCCGTCCTTGACGACCCCGGCCCACGCCCACGGCTGCACCCCGACGGCTCGTCGGGCCGTCATGTCCCACGCGAGCGTGAGCAGGCCGAACACGGCCAGGAAGTAGATGCCCGACCACTTGGTCCCGCACGCGAGCCCGAGCATCACCGCAGCGGCGAGCCGCCACCAGCGCATGCCCAGGCCCGGCCCGTAGCCCAGCTCGTGGCCGGCGTCGAGCAGGACTGCCGTCCGCTCGGCCAGGCGCCTGCGGGCCTGTTCTCGATCCAGGACCAGGAACCCGAACGCGGCGAGCACGAAGAACATGAGGAAGCCGTCGAGCAGCGCGATGCGCGACATGACGATCGCCTGGCCGTCGAGCGCGAACAGCAGCGCCGCGACCGTGCCCCACGTCGTCGAGGCGAACAGCCGCCGGCCGATGCGGGCGACCATGAGCACCGCGACCGTGCCGAACACCGCCGCCGAGAGCCGCCAGGCCGTCGAGCTGTCCATGCCCCCGCCGAGGTGCATGCCCAGCGCGATGAGCCACTTGCCGACCAACGGGTGCACCACGTACTCGGCGTCGGTGCGCAGCCCGCTGCCGTCGCCCGACTCGAACTCGGGGTTGGCGTTCTCGTCCCAGTTGGCCTCGTAGCCGTTCTGCAGCAGCGACCAGGCGTCCTTGACGTAGTACGTCTCGTCGAACACAAGCTGGTGCGGGGTGCCCAGGTGCAGGAAGCGCAGGATGCCGCCGAACACCATCACCGCGAGCGGCAGGACCCAGCCCAGCACGCGCGCGCGGCGCGTCGCGTCGAGCGCGATGGTCGCGTCGCCGAGGAGGCGGCGCAGGAGGCGGTCGTGGGTGGACTCGGGCGGGCCGTCGTCCTCGGCCTCGTCCTCGGACGCGTGATCGCGGGTGGCGAGAAGGGTGTCGGTGCCCTCGTGCTCGTCGGCCGGGTCCTTGGTCAGTGCCGGGGCGCCCGTGCTGACCGACGGCCAGCCGGGCTCGGTCCATCCGCCGTGGGGCTCGTCGGCGGGCGCCTCGTCTGCGGGAGACTCCGCGGGGCGCTCGCCGCTCGGAGCCTCGTCGGCCCGGGGTTCGGCGGGGCGCTCGCTGCTCGGCGCGTCGTCGTCGCGGCGCGCGGGCGGTCCGCCTTCGGCGTCGGGCGCGGCGGGGACGTCGTCGTCGGTGGCAGGCGGCACGCCCGACATCGTAGGGGCGCAACCCCGGAATCGGCCGAACTGCGCACCACTGACCCCCGGCGAGGAATCGAGCGGGGAGATGGGAGGGTGGGGGGGTGGAGAACCAGGGACGGCTCGTGCTCGCGGCGACGCCCATCGGCAACGCGGAGGACGCCTCGGCGCACCTGCGCCGGCTGCTGGCGGAGGCCGACGTCGTCGCGGCCGAGGACACGCGCCGGGTGCGCGCGCTCGCGGCCCGGCTCGGGGTGACCGTCGGGGGCCGGGTGGTCAGCTTCTACGAGCACAACGAGGCCGCGCGCGCCGACGAGCTGCTCGAGGTGGTCGCCGGCGGCGGGACGGTCGTCGTCGTGACGGACGCGGGCATGCCGTCCGTGTCCGACCCGGGCTTCCGCCTCGTCGGCGCCGCCGTCCGCGCGGGCGTCACCGTGACCTCCGCGCCCGGCCCGAGCGCGGTCCTGACCGCGCTCGCGCTGTCCGGGTTGGCGACCGACCGGTTCTGCTTCGAGGGCTTCCCGCCGCGCAAGCCCGGCGAGCGGGCGCGGGCGCTCGCGGACCTGGCCGACGAGCGCCGCACGATGGTGTTCTTCGAGGCACCGCACCGCGTCGGCGACCTGCTCGAGGCGATGGCCGAGGCGTTCGGGGCCGGGCGGCCCGCGGCCGTGTGCCGGGAGCTGACCAAGACCTACGAGGAGGTCCTGCGGGACTCGGTCGGCAACCTCGCGCAGTGGGCCCGGGACACCGAGGTCCGCGGGGAGATCGTCGTGGTCGTCGGCGGCAACGACCGGACCCAGGTGGCCTCGACCGCGGATCTCGTCGCCGAGGTGCTCGCGCGGGCCGATGCGGGCGAGCGGCTCAAGGAGGCCGTGGCCGACGTCGCGACGACCGCGGGCGTGGCGAAGCGCGACCTGTACGCCGCGGCGCTCGCCGCACGGGGTCGCTGAAACCCCTGGGATCGTCGGCCATCGAATCGTTACGATGGTCGCGTGAACCAGCCCCCCGCCGACGACATCTACGACGGCGCCCACCCCGTCCGCACCCTCGCGCGCATGTTCCGCGGCCAGGGCGGCCGGCTCGCGGTGGCGACCGTCTCGTTCACGCTCAAGCACAGCCCGATCTGGATCATCCCGCTGCTCACCGCCAACGTGATCGACGTGGTCGTCGAGCACCGGCCGCTGCACGAGCTGTGGGTCAACGCCGCGCTGATGGCCCTGCTCATCGCGCAGAACCTCCCGCTGCACCAGGTCTACGTGCGGATGCTGTCCGTCTCCGTGCGCACGGTGGAGACGAACCTGCGGATGGCGCTGTCGCGGCGGCTGCAGGAGCTGTCGATCGGCTACCACCGCCGCGTGAGCGCGGGCGTGCTGCAGGCCAAGATCGTGCGCGACGTCGAGAACGTCGTCGAGAGCTCGCGCCAGGCGTTCGACTCCGGCATGGCCGCGATCACGACACTCCTGGGCGCGATCGTCATCACGGCGGTCAAGGTGCCCGAGTTCCTGCCCGTGTACGCGCTCGCGGTGCCGGCCGCCGCGGCGCTCGTCGTCTCGATGCGCCGGCGGATGTCCGTGCGCAACGCCGCGTTCCGCGCCGAGGTGGAGAACATGTCCGCGCGCGTCTCGGAGATGACCCACCTCATCCCCATCACGCGCGCGCACGCGCTCGAGCGCAACGAGCTCGACCGGATGGGCGCCACGCTCGTCGGCGTCCGCAACGCCGGCATCCGGCTCGACAGGACGAACGGCTGGTTCGGCTCGCTGTCGTGGATCCTCATGCAGCTGCTGTCGGTCGGCTGCCTCATCGGCGCGGCGTGGGTCGCGTGGAGCGGGATGTTCGGCATGAGCGCCGGCGACGTCACGATGCTCTCGTCGTACTTCGTCGCGCTGACCGCGTCCGTCACCGCGCTCATGAGCCTGATGCCGATCATCTCCAAGGGCCTGGAATCCGTGAAGTCGATGAGCGAGGTGCTCAGCGAGCGCGACATCGAGCGCAACCACGGCAAGGCCGCCGTGGACGCCGTGCGCGGCGAGGTCCGGTTCGAGGGCGTGCGGTTCGCGTACGACGACGCGCCCGACGAGGTCGCG
>NZ_QWKP01000128.1 GCF_003470205.1 Cellulomonas rhizosphaerae | reverse complement strand
GCGCGGGCCAGGACCTCGCGCCACGCGCGCTCGGCGTCGGCGAACCTCGTCGGCCCGGCGACCTCGACGCGCAGGGCCTCGCCCCAGCCCACCAGACCGTCGCCGCGCCGCACCCACGCCAGCGGGGCGTCGGCGGGCAGCAGGCCGAGCAGGTCGGCCGGGTCGGGGGTGGTCGCGTCGTCGGTGCCGAGGCCGTCGAGGGCGACGGTCCGGACGACGAGCGGCTGCGGCACGTCGTCCGCGGAGGTCAGCGTGCTCATCACGATCCAGCGTATGCCCGCTCCGGGCACCGCACCGGCCGCGCTCCCGTGACACGCACCACCCCTCCTCAGCCCGCCCACAGGCGCTCACGGGCCTCCTGCCTCGCCGAGCGCGGGTCGTACGGCGCGAGCGCGCGTGGCGCGCGACCCGCGCTCGGTCCGCCTGACCCGCGCTCGCGAGGGGGTGGGCGCGGAGAGGGGAGGGGTGGGGTGGGCGCGGGGAGTTCGGTGCGGGGCGGGGGACCTGCGACGATGGGGGCATGTCTCGCGCCAGCCTGGACAAGGACCCGCAAGAGGTCGCCGCGATGTTCGACGCCGTGGCGCACCGTTACGACCGCACGAACGACGTCATCTCGCTCGGCCAGGACCGCCAGTGGCGCAAGGCGACGCTCGCCGCGCTCGACGCGCAGCGGGGCGAGACGGTGCTCGACCTCGCGGCCGGCACCGGCACGTCGGCCGAGCCGCTCGCCGACAAGGGCGTGCACGTCCTGCCGTGCGACCTGTCCGAGGGCATGCTCGGGGTCGGCAAGCGCCGCCGCCCGGACCTGCCGTTCGTCGCGGGCGACGCGCTGCGGCTCCCCTTCGCCGACGAGTCCTTCGACGCGGTCACGATGTCGTTCGGGCTGCGCAACGTGCCGGACGTCCCCGCGGCGCTCGCGGAGCTCCTGCGCGTGACGAAGCCGGGTGGCCGCCTGGTGATCTGCGAGTTCTCGCGGCCCACGTTCAAGCCGTTCCGCGCGATCTACACGGGCTACCTCATGCGCGCGCTGCCGCCCGTGGCGCGCGCGGTCTCCAAGGAGCCCGACGCCTACGTCTACCTCGCCGAGTCGATCCGCGAGTGGCCGGACCAGCGCGAGCTCGGGATCCTCATCAAGCGCTCCGGCTGGGCGCACGTGGCGTTCCGCAACCTGTCGGGCGGCATCGTCGCCCTGCACCGGGGGACCAAGCCCGCCTGAGCACGGGCTGAGAAGCCGCCCGACGAGAGTGCGACGGCGGCTCGCGAGGAGTAGAACGGACCCCGGATCGCCGTGTTCGTGGGGCGGTCGGAGCGGGCGCGCCCGGAATGCGGAGCCCCAGATCACGGGCCGTTCTTCACCCCGCCGGATGAGGTTAGCCATACCTTCGCAGACAGCCTCAGAACTCGTGGTTATGCTCGCCGGAGCCGATAGTGAACAACGTCACAAGTGGGGTCACCCGTGGTGGACATTGCGACAGATGACGCAGACGTCATCGTCGTCGGCGCGGGTCCCGCCGGGGCCGGCGCCGCCTTCCACTGCGCCTCCGCGGGCCTGGACGTGCTGCTCCTCGACAAGGCCTCCTTCCCCCGGGACAAGATCTGCGGCGACGGCCTGACGCCGCGCGCGGTCGCCGAGCTCGTGCGCATGGGGCTGCCCATCCGTGAGCAGGACGGCTGGATCCGGAACAAGGGGCTGCGCGTCCTCGGCGGCGGCCACCGCATCGAGATGGCCTGGCCGGAGATCTCCAGCTACCCCTCGTACGGGCTGGCGAAGTCGCGCATGTCGTTCGACCACACGCTCGTCGAGCACGCACGCTCCGCGGGCGCCAAGGTCCACGAGCGCACGAGCGTCACCGGCCCGGTGCGCGACGAGCGCACGGGCCGGATCCTCGGCGTCACGGCACGCCCGGTCGACGAGGCCGGCAAGCGGGCCGGCGACGACGTCGTCTACCGCGCACCCGTCGTGATCGCGGCCGACGGCGTGAGCGCGCGCCTCGCCACCGGCATGGGCCTGCAGAAGCGCGACGACCGGCCCATGGGCGTCGCCGTCCGCACCTACTTCACGACCCCTCGCCACGACGACCCGTGGATGGAGTCGCACCTCGAGCTCTGGGACGGCGAGCCCGGCCGCTCCAACCTCATGCCGGGCTACGGCTGGATCTTCTCCCTCGGCGACGGCACGGCCAACGTCGGCCTCGGCTCGGTGAGCTCGACCGCCGCCGCGACGAAGGTCGACTACAAGGCGCTGTTCGCGGCCTGGATGCGCAACGCTCCCGCCGAGTGGGAGTTCACGCCCGAGAACCAGATCGGCCCCGTCCGCGGCGCCGCGCTGCCGATGGGCTTCAACCGCGGCCCGCTGTACGGCAACGGCCTGATGCTCGCCGGCGACGCCGCCGGGATGATCAGCCCGTTCAACGGCGAGGGCATCGCCTACGGCCTGCAGGCCGGTCGCGTCGCCGCCGACGCGATCGCCCAGGGCCTGGCCCGCGGCACCGTGGCCGGACGCGAGCGGGCGTTCGCCACCTACGAGCGGCGCATGAAGGACGACCTGGGCGGGTACTACACGCTCGGCCGGCTCTTCGTGCGGCTGATCGAGCACCCGGAGATCATGAGGATCTGCACGCGGCACGGACTGCCGCGGCCGCTGCTCATGAAGTTCGTGCTCAAGCTCCTGTCCGACTGCTACGAGCCGCGGGGCGGCGACGTGGTGGACCGGACGATCGCGGCCCTCGCCAGGATCGCACCGGCAGCATGACCCCCCGAAGCACCACCACGACGAAGTGGAGTGACGCGCGATGAGCAATCCGTACGTCCCGCTGCTCATCCTCATGGGCATCGCTGCGGTGCTGACCATCGGCGGCGTGAGCGCGAGCGCCGTCGTCGGCCCCAAGCGGTACAACCGCGCCAAGCTCGAGGCGTACGAGTGCGGCATCGAGCCGACGCCCCACGCCATCGGCGGCGGCCGGTTCCCGATCAAGTACTACCTCGTCGCGATGACCTTCATCGTCTTCGACATCGAGGTCGTCTTCCTCTACCCGTGGGCCGTGAGCTTCGAGACCCTGGCCGCGTTCGGCCTCGTCGCGATGCTCATGTTCCTCGTCCTCATCACGATCCCGTTCGTGTACGAGTGGAAGCGCGGTGGGCTCGAGTGGGACTGAACATCTGCACGGCACCGACCGGAAGGACGGCCTGAGCATGGGCATCGAAGAGGCACCGTCGGGCTTCCTGCTGACGACGATCGAGGACCTGGTCGGCTACTTCCGCAAGGGCTCGCTCTGGCCGGTGACGTTCGGCCTGGCCTGCTGCGCCATCGAGATGATGGCCGCGGGTGCGCCGCGCTACGACCTGTCCCGGATCGGCATGGAGGTCTTCCGCGCCTCGCCGCGCCAGGCCGACCTGATGATCGTCGCGGGCCGGGTGAGCCAGAAGATGGCCCCGGTCGTGCGCCAGGTCTACGACCAGATGAGCGAGCCCAAGTGGGTGCTCTCGATGGGCGTGTGCGCGAGCAGCGGCGGCATGTTCAACAACTACGCGATCGTCCAGGGCGTCGACCACATCGTGCCCGTCGACATCTACCTGCCCGGCTGCCCGCCGCGGCCCGAGATGCTCATCAACGCGATCCTCACGCTGCACGACCAGATCCAGAACGAGCCGCTGGGCGTCAACCGCCAGGAGGCCGCTGCCGCCGCCGAGGCCGCCGCGCTCGCCGCGACCCCCACCTCGCACATGACGGGCCTGCTGCGATGAGCGAGAAGCAGGACGCAGCCGCGGCAGCCAAGCCCGGCGACGCCACCACCGGCGCGCAGGACACGAGCAAGGCGGCCCTCGAGGCCGGCTCGCAGCACACCGGCCGCACCGCGTTCGAGGTCGTCGACGTCCGTCGCGGACTGTTCGGCGCGCACGGCACGGGCGACACCTCGGGCTACGGCGGCCTGGTCACGACGATCGCGCTGCCCGGCCCGTCCGAGCGCCCGTACGGGGGCTGGTTCGACGAGGTCGTCGACATCCTCACCGAGGTGCTCGACGAGTCCGGCACCGGCTACGCGAGCGCCGTCGAGTACGTGGTCGTCGACCGCGACGAGCTCACGCTCCACGTCGCCAAGGCGCACCTCGTCGAGGTCGCCCAGGCGCTGCGCGACGACCAGGACCTGCGCTTCGAGCTCAGCCTGGGCGTGAGCGGCGTGCACTACCCGCACGAGCACGGCCGCGAGCTGCACGCGGTCTACCAGCTGGTCTCGGTCACGCACGGCCGTCGGCTGCGGCTCGAGGTCGCGGCGTCCGACGAAGACCCGCACATCCCCTCGACCACGGGTGTCTACCCGGCGAACGACTGGCACGAGCGCGAGACGTTCGACTTCTTCGGCCTGATCTTCGACGGCCACCCCGGCCTGGCCCGGATCGAGATGCCCGACGACTGGCCCGGGCACCCGCAGCGCAAGGACTACCCCCTCGGCGGCATCCCCGTCGAGTACAAGGGCGCGACCATCCCGCCCGCGGACCAGCGGAGGTCCTACTCATGAGCACCACGCACTCGACCGCCAAGATCGTCGACGACGAGGACCTGCCGCTGTTCGAGGCGTCCGGCGGCGACTGGTCGCAGATCGCCGAGGAGGCCGCCCGCCTCGGCGAGGAGCGCATCGTCGTCAACATGGGGCCCCAGCACCCCTCCACGCACGGCGTGCTGCGGCTCATGCTCGAGATCGACGGCGAGACGGTCACCGAGGCCCGCGCGGGCATCGGCTACCTGCACACCGGCATCGAGAAGAACATGGAGTTCCGCACCTGGACCCAGGGCGTGACGTTCTGCACCCGCATGGACTACGTCGCCCCGCTGTTCCAGGAGGCGGCGTACTGCCTCGCGGTGGAGAAGCTGCTCGGCATCACGGACGACATCCCCGAGCGGGCGTCGGTGATCCGGGTCCTGATGATGGAGCTCAACCGCATCACCTCCCACCTCGTGTGCCTGGCCACGGGCGGCAACGAGCTGGGCGCGACGACGATCATGACGGTCGGGTTCACGGCCCGCGAGGAGATCCTGCGGATCTTCGAGCTCATCTCCGGCCTGCGCATGAACCACGCGTACATCCGCCCCGGCGGCGTTGCGCAGGACCTGCCCCCGGGTGCGGTCCAGGCGACGCGGGACGCGCTGGTCAACGTCAAGCACTACCTGGCCCAGCTCGAGGAGCTCATGCTGGCCAACCCGATCCTGCACCTGCGGACCAAGGGCGTCGGCTACCTGGGCCTGTCCGGCTGCATGGGCCTGGGCATCACCGGCCCGGTGCTGCGCAGCGCGGGGCTGCCGTACGACGTGCGCAAGACCGACCCGTACTGCGGGTACGAGACGTACGACTTCGACGTCCCGACGGCCACGGACGCGGACTCCTGGGCGCGGATCGTGCTGCGCATGGAGGAGATCCACCAGTCCGTGCGCATCGTCGAGCAGGCGCTGGACCGCCTCGACAAGAACGCGGGGCCGGTCATGGTCGAGGACAAGAAGATCGCCTGGCCCGCGCAGCTCGCGATCGGCACGGACGGCATGGGCAACTCGCTCGACCACATCCGCGAGATCATGGGCACCTCGATGGAGTCGCTCATCCACCACTTCAAGCTGGTGACCGAGGGCTTCCGGGTCCCCGCCGGCCAGGTGTTCCAGACGGTCGAGCACCCGCGCGGCGAGCTGGGCGTGCACCTCGTCTCGGACGGCGGCACGCGGCCCTACCGCGCGCACTTCCGCGACCCGAGCTTCAACAACCTGCAGGCCACGTCGATCATGTGCGAGGGCGGGCAGGTGGCCGACGTCGTCGTCGCCGTCGCGTCCCTCGACCCGGTGCTGGGAGGGGTGGACCGCTGATGTCGGTCGAAGCTGGAAGGACGCCCGGCCAGACGCACCGGACCGCGTACGACGACGAGACGCGCGCTCGTCTCGCCGCGGACTCCGCGGCGATCATCGCCCGCTACCCCCAGGAGCGCTCGGCGCTGCTGCCGATGCTGCACCTGGTGCAGTCGGAGGACGGCTACGTCAGCCCCCGCGGCATCGCGTTCTGCGCGTCGACGCTCGGGCTGAGCACGGCCGAGGTCTCCGCGGTCGCGACGTTCTACACGCAGTACAAGCGCCACCCCAACGGCGAGTACACCGTGGGCGTGTGCACCAACACGCTGTGCGCCGTCATGGGCGGCGACGCGATCTGGGAGCACCTCTCGGACCACCTCGGCGTGGGCCACGACGAGACGACCGACGACGGCGCGATCACGCTCGAGCGCATCGAGTGCAACGCGGCCTGCGACTACGCCCCCGTGGTGATGGTCAACTGGGAGTTCTTCGACAACCAGACGCCGGACTCGGCGGCCGGGCTCACCGACGCCCTGCGCGCGGGCCGGCCCGTGGCGCCGACGCGCGGCGCGGACTCGGTGACGTCGTTCAAGGCGATGTCCCGCGTGCTGGCCGGGTTCGACGACGGCCGGGCCGACGAGGGCGTCGGGGCCGGTGGGCCGACGGTGATCGGCACGAAGCTGGCGCGCGAGAAGGGCTGGGAGGCGCCGTCCTTCGACGGTGACCGGTCGAGCGCGACGAGCGAGGCGGGGACGGGTGGCGCGACGCACCAGCCGCAGCCCGGCGAGGAGCAGTCCAGCGCCGACCGCCCGGCGACGACCGGCGGCGACGTCTCGGCCGAGGCCGAGCAGAAGAAGCAGGCTTCGACCGACGCGAAGGAGTCCTGATGGCCACGACCCTGGCGCCGGTGCTGAGCGCCTTCTGGGACGCTGACCGCTCGTGGGCCCTCGAGACCTACGAGGCCAACGGCGGCTACCGCGGCCTGCGTCGAGCCCTGGAGATGCAGGCGCCCGACGTCGTCACGATGGTCAAGGAGTCCGGCCTGCGCGGCCGCGGCGGTGCAGGCTTCCCGACGGGCATGAAGTGGGGCTTCCTGCCCGCGCCCGACGGCGGCCCGCGCTACCTCGTCGTCAACGCCGACGAGTCCGAGCCGGGCACCTGCAAGGACATCCCGCTCATGATGGCCAGCCCGCAGCACCTGATCGAGGGCGTGATCATCACGTCGTACGCGATCGGCTGCCACCACGCGTTCATCTACGTGCGCGGCGAGGTGCTGCACGTCTACCGCCGCCTGCTCAAGGCCGTCGAGGAGGCGCGCGCGGCCGGCTACGTCGGCACCGACATCCTCGGCTCCGGGTACGACCTGGAGATCACGGTGCACGCCGGGGCGGGCGCGTACATCTGCGGCGAGGAGACCGCGCTGCTCGACTCGCTCGAGGGCCTGCGCGGGCAGCCGCGGCTCAAGCCCCCGTTCCCCGCCGTGGCGGGCCTCTACGCGCGGCCCACCGTGGTCAACAACGTGGAGTCGATCGCGTCGGTCCCCGGGATCGTCGTGGGCGGCGCGGACTGGTTCAAGTCGATGGGCACCGAGCGCTCCACGGGCCACGGGCTGTTCAGCCTGTCCGGCCACGTCACCAACCCCGGCCAGTACGAGGCGCCGCTCGGCATCACGCTGCGCGAGCTGCTCGACATGGCCGGCGGGATGCGCGGCGGTCGCGCGCTGAAGTTCTGGACCCCCGGCGGCTCGTCGACCCCGATCTTCACCGCCGAGCACCTCGACGTGCCGCTCGACTACGAGTCGGTGGGCGCGGCGGGCTCGATGCTCGGTACGCGCGCGTTGCAGATCTTCGACGAGACCACCTCGGTGGTCCGCGCGGTGACGCGGTGGACCGAGTTCTACAAGCACGAGTCCTGCGGCAAGTGCACGCCCTGCCGCGAGGGCACGTTCTGGCTCGCCCAGGTGCTGCAGCGCATCGAGCGCGGGCAGGGCACGCCGGCCGACATCGACCTGCTGCTCGACCTGTGCGACAACATCCTGGGCCGCGCGTTCTGCGCGCTGGGTGACGGCGCGACGAGCCCGATCACGAGCGCGGTGCAGTACTTCCGGGAGGAGTTCGAGGCCGGCTGCCACACGCCGGCCGACGTGCTGTTCCCGCCGGAGCGCAGCGCGCTGTTCGACTACAAGCCGCGCAAGGCTCTCGCGGGGGTGCACGCATGACGATCACATCGTCCAACCCGGCCACGTCCCTGGTCCCGGCCGCTCCTGCGCCCGCGGCCCCGACCGACGTCGAGACCGTGACGTTCAGCATCGACGGCATCGAGACGTCCGCGCCCAAGGGCACGCTCGTCATCCGTGCCGCCGAGGAGCTGGGCATCCAGATCCCGCGGTTCTGCGACCACCCGCTGCTGGCGCCCGCCGGCGCGTGCCGCCAGTGCCTCGTCGAGGTCTGGGCCCCGGGCCGCGACGGCAAGCTCGCGAAGATGCCCAAGCCGCAGGCGTCCTGCACGCTCGAGGCGACCCCCGGCATGGAGGTCAAGACCCAGCACACGTCCGCCGAGGCCGACAAGGCCCAGCACGGCGTGATGGAGCTGCTGCTCATCAACCACCCGCTCGACTGCCCGGTGTGCGACAAGGGCGGCGAGTGCCCGCTGCAGAACCAGGCGATGAGCAACGGCCGCGCGAGCGCGCGGTTCGTCGACGTCAAGCGCACGTTCGCCAAGCCGATCGCGATCTCGACGCAGATCCTGCTCGACCGTGAGCGCTGCATCCTGTGCCAGCGCTGCACCCGGTTCTCGGAGGAGATCGCGGGCGACACGTTCATCGACCTGCAGAAGCGCGGTGCCAGCCAGCAGATCGGCACGTTCGACACCGACGTCCTGGGCTTCGCGGGCGACCTGCCGACTGGCGCCTCGACGCTCGACACGAGCGGCAAGCCGTTCGCCTCCTACTTCTCGGGCAACACCGTGCAGATCTGCCCGGTCGGCGCGCTGACCAGCGCGGCCTACCGGTTCCGCTCGCGCCCGTTCGACCTGGTCTCCACGCCCGGCATCTCCGAGCACGACTCCAACGGCTCGGCGATCCGCATCGACCACCGCCGCGGCGTCGTGCTCCGTCGCCTGGCCGGCGACGACCCGGCCGTGAACCAGGAGTGGATCAGCGACAAGGACCGCTTCGCGTTCACGTGGCAGTCCGCCCCGGACCGCATCACGACGCCCCTGGTGCGCGAGCGCACCGACGACGGCACCCGCGGCGAGCTCGTGCCCGCGAGCTGGGTCGAGGCGCTCGGCGCCGCGGCCGCGGGCCTGCGCGCGGCCGGCGCCGTGGGCGTGCTGCCCGGCGGCCGGCTCACGCTCGAGGACGCCTACGCGTACGCCAAGTTCGCCCGCGTGGTGCTCGGCACCAACGACGTCGACGGCCGCGCCCGTCCGCACTCGGACGAGGAGGAGGCCTTCCTCGCGCACCGCGTGGCCGGCCGCACCCTCGAGGTGACGTTCGGCGACCTCGACCGCGCGCCCGCCGTGCTGCTCGTCGGGCTCGAGCCCGAGGAGGAGGCCGGCATCCTGTTCCTGCGGCTGCGCCAGGCCGTCGTGCACCACCGCGCCCGCGTGGTCTCCGTGGCCGCGCTCGCGAGCCGCGGGCTCGAGCGGCTCTCGGGCACGCTCCTGGCCGCCGCACCCGGCACCGAGGCGGAGGTGCTCGACGGCATCACCGCAGGGGCCCCCGACGAGCTCGGGGCGACGGCCGGCCTGCTGGGTGCCGAGAACGCGGTGATCCTCGTCGGCGAGCGGCTCGCGTCCGTCCCGGGCGGGTTCACCGCCGTGCTCGCGCTCGCCGAGCGCACGGGCGCCCGCCTGGCGTGGGTGCCGCGGCGTGCGGGGGAGCGCGGTGCGGTCGAGGCCGGGCTCCTGCCGAGCGTGCTGCCCGGCGGCCGGACCGTCGCCGACAGCGCGGCGCGCGTGGACCTGGCCGCGGCGTGGGACGTCGACGCGCTGCCGTCTGCTCCTGGCCGCAGCACGGGCGCGATCGTCGCCGGTGCGCGCGACGGGAGCCTGGGCGGCCTGCTCGTCGGCGGCCTCGAGCCTGCCGACCTGCCCGACCCCGCCCTGGCCCGCGACGCGCTGGACCGGGTGGGCTTCCTCGTCTCGCTCGAGGTGCGCGCCTCGGAGGTGACCGACCGCGCGGACGTCGTCCTGCCCGTCGCGCCCCCGGTGGAGCGCGGCGGCACGTTCGTCACGTGGGAGGGCCGTCCGCGGCCGTTCCCGCAGGCGCTCGTCTCGCACGCGCTGCCCGACCACCGTGTCCTCGACCGCCTGGCCGACGAGCTGGGCGTGGTGCTCGGCCTCGGCAGCCTGGCCGAGGTGCACGCCGAGCTCGACCAGATCGGCGGCTGGGACGGCGCCCGTGCCGCGGCACCCGCGGTGGGCGCCGACGAGCCGCCCGCGGTCGCCCCCGGCACCGCGGTGCTGGCCACCTGGCACCAGCTGCTCGACAACGGCCGCCTGCAGACGGGCGAGCAGCACCTCGCGGGCACGGCCAAGCGGCCGGTCGCGCGCATCTCGGCCGGGACCGCCGCAGCCGCGGGGGTCGCCGACGGCGGCGCGCTCGCGGTGAGCACCGACGCCGGCACGATCACGCTGCCGGTCGCCGTGACGGACATGCCGGACCACGTGGTCTGGCTGCCGACGAACGCGCCGGGCTCCGCGGTCCGGGACACGCTGCACGCCGATGCGGGCGACCTCGTCCGCGTCGCCGCAGGAAGCACGGAGGTGGCGTGATGTTCACAGCCGCGGTCGCGCCCGTCACGGCGGACTTCAGCGACGACACCTGGTGGCTCTGGGTCATCAAGGCCGTCGTCATCATCGTGTTCCTGCTCACCAGCGTGCTCTTCGCGATCTGGTTCGAGCGCAAGGTCGTCGCGCGCATGCAGGTGCGCCCCGGCCCCAACGTGCACGGCCCGTTCGGCCTGCTGCAGTCGCTCGCCGACGCCATGAAGCTCCTGTTCAAGGAGGACATGACCGTCACCGCGGCGGACAAGATCGTCTACGTCGTCGCGCCGATGATCGCCGTGTTCTGCTCGCTGCTCACGTTCGCCGTGATCCCGCTGGGCCCGTCGGTGAACCTGTTCGGCCACGACACCCCGCTGCAGCTCACCGACTTCCCGGTGGCGGTGCTCTACATCCTGGCCTGCGCGTCCGTCGGCGTGTACGGCATCGTGCTCGGCGGCTGGGCGTCCAACTCGACGTACCCGCTGCTCGGCTCGGTCCGCTCCACCGCGCAGGTCATCTCCTACGAGCTCGCGATGGGCCTGTCGCTCGTGAGCGTGTTCCTGCTGGCCGGCTCGATGTCGACGTCGCAGATCGTCAGCTCGCAGCACACCATCTGGTGGGTGCTGCCGCTGCTGCCGGCCTTCGTCATCTACGTCATCTCGATGGTCGGCGAGACCAACCGCCTGCCGTTCGACCTGCCGGAGGCCGAGGGCGAGCTCGTCTCGGGCTACATGACCGAGTACTCGTCGATGAAGTTCGCCTGGTTCTTCCTCGCGGAGTACATCAACATGCTCAACGTCTCGGCCGTCGCGACGACGCTGTTCCTCGGCGGCTGGCGCGCGCCGTGGCCGATCTCGGCGATCAACGACGGGATGTTCAACACCGGCTGGTGGCCGGTGCTGTGGTTCCTCGTCAAGCTCTGGGCCGTCATGTTCTTCTTCGTCTGGGTCCGTGGCTCGGTGCTGCGCTTCCGGTACGACCAGTTCATGAACATCGGCTGGAAGCGGCTCATCCCGGCGGCGCTCGTGTGGGTCGTGCTCGTCGCCCTGGTGCAGGGGCTGCGCACGTTCTGGCACATCGACCGGACCGCGCTGTTCGTCGTGGCTGGCGTGCTCGGGCTGTTCGTCGTCGTCAGCCTGCTGATACCGGAGAAGAAGAAGCCCGTGGCACCACCACCGACCGAGCCCGAGGTCTTCGACCCGTACGCGGGCGGGTACCCGGTGCCCCCGATGCCCGGCCAGGTGCTGCCCGCGTCGCCGCGTGCGCAGCGCCGCGCGCAGGCCGCGCTCGTCGGGTCGACGACGAGCGAGACCCCCGACACGACCACGACCGACCCGGAGGTGCACGGTGGCTGAGCCTCGCAAGGCAACGGGCAAGCAGGTCGCCCGCACGGCGGCGAAGCCCGCGCCGAAGGCGGAGTCGCGCGACGTCGAGAAGCGGTCGCCCGTCGGGGACGTCGGCGCGCCCGTGAGCTACGAGCCGCTCATGAAGCCGGCCGGCGGCGTGCGGGGCTTCCTCGCCCCCGCGGGCGGGTTCGGCGTGACGCTGTCGAACATGTTCCGGCCGACGGTCACCGAGGAGTACCCCTCGGAGAAGGTGCCGGCCAAGCCGCGCTACCACGGCCGCCACCAGCTCAACCGGTACGCGGACGGCCTCGAGAAGTGCATCGGCTGCGAGCTGTGCGCGTGGGCCTGCCCGGCCGACGCGATCTACGTCGAGGGCGCGGACAACACGCCCGACAACCAGCGCTCGCCCGGCGAGCGGTACGGCGCGGTCTACCAGATCAACTACCTGCGCTGCATCTTCTGCGGCCTGTGCATCGAGGCGTGCCCCACGCGCGCGCTGACCATGACCAACGAGTACGAGCTCGCGGGCCCCACGCGCACCGGGATGATCTGGGAGAAGCAGGACCTGCTCGCGCCGCTGCGCAGCGGGATGCTCGCCGCTCCCCACCCGATGGTCGAGGGCACGACCGACACCGAGTACTACCGCGGCGAGGTCACGGGCCCGACGGAGGCGCAGCAGGCCTGGGTGCGCGAGCACCGGCCCGACGACCCGACGCTGCCGGAGGGCGAGGGCGTCGACGCCGCCAACGTCCAGCTGAGCGACGCAGCGACGACGGCCGCCGAGATGGCCCGCCTCGTGGCGGCCGCGAACAAGCAGGGCAGCCGATGAGCACCGTCCTGCACACCGCGCTGGCGGGCGGCACCCAGACGTCGGGCGCCGAGGAGGCACTGTTCTGGGTCCTCGCCCCGGTCATGGTGCTCGCCGCGCTCGGGCTGCTGTTCGCCCGCAAGGCCGTGCACGCGGCCCTGTCGCTCATCGTCGTGATGATCTCGCTCGCGTTCATGTACGTCGCGCAGGGCGCGGTGTTCCTCGGCGTGGTCCAGGTGGTCGTCTACACCGGCGCGATCATGATGCTGTTCCTCTTCGTGCTCATGCTCGTCGGCGTCGGTGCGTCGGACTCGCTCGTCGAGACCATCCGCGGGCAGCGCTGGGCGGGCTGGATCGCCGGGCTGGGCCTGGCCGCGGTGCTCGCCGGCGTCCTCGGTACAGCGATCTACCCCGACCCGGTGGGTCTCGACGAGGCGAACG
>NZ_QWKP01000127.1 GCF_003470205.1 Cellulomonas rhizosphaerae | reverse complement strand
GATGCTGGGCGCGCACGCGATGTTCAAGGCCGCCCTGTTCCTCGTCGTCGGCGTGGTCGACGCCGCGACCGGCACGCGCGACCTGCGCCGGTTGTCCGGGGTCGGCCGCGCGCTCCCGCTCACCGCGCTCGCGGGGGCCCTGGCCACCGCCAGCATGATCGGCCTGCCGCCGTTCGCGGGCTACGTCGCCAAGGAGGCCGGGCTCGAGGCGCTCGGCCACCTCGACGAGGGCTCGGCCGGGCCGGTCGTCCTCGTCGCCGTCGCCCTCGGCTCGGTGCTGACCGTCGCCTACGGCCTGCGCCTGTGGTGGGGGGCCTTCGCGACGAAGTGCGCCGTCGTCCCCGCGTCCGCGCTCGTGCCCGACTCGGTCGCGACCCAGGTCGACGGCGCGAGCAGCCCCGGCACGACGACGCGCCTCGAGCCCGTCGTCGGCGCGGAGCCCGCCCCGGTCACCAAGCCGTCGCTCATGCTCGTCTGGCCCGCGATGATCCTCGCCGTCCTCGGCCTGGCCGTCGCGCTCCTGCCGCAGCTCGGCGAGCACCTGCTGCAGCCGTACGCCGAGACCTACCCCGAGGGCGAGGCCGGCCACCTCGCACTGTGGGCCGGCTTCACGCCCACCTTCGTCCTGACGCTCGGCATCCTCGCCGCCGGTATCGCGCTGTGGCTGGTCCGCGACCGGGTCGAGCGCCTGCAGTCCGGCGCGTACCGCGGCCCCGAGGCGGACCGCATCTACCGCCGGTTCATGCGCCGCCTCGACGACGTCGCCGCCGACGTCACGGCCGTCACGCAGCGTGGTTCGCTGCCGCTCTACCTCGGCATCATCCTCGCCGTGTTCGTCCTCTCGGTGGGCCTCACGACGATCACGCAGACGAGCTGGCCGGACACGCTGCGGGCCTTCGACCAGCCCGCGCAGGTGGTGTTCGCCGCCGCGACGATCGTCTCCGCCGCGCTCGCGGCCCGCGCCCGCCGCCGGCTCAAGGCCGTCATCCTGCTCGGCATCGGCGGGTACTCGGTCGCCGGCCTGTTCCTGCTGCACGGCGCCCCCGACCTCGCGCTCACGCAGGTCCTCGTCGAGACGGTCACGCTCGTCGTGTTCGTCCTCGTGCTGCGCCGCCTGCCCCCGTACTTCTCCGACCGTCCACTGGCCGCCTCGCGCTGGGTGCGGCTCGGGATCGGGCTGGCCGTCGGACTCACGGTCGCCGGCGTCGCGCTCGTCGCGCCGGGCGCGCGGATCCACGCGCCCGTGTCCGAGGACTTCGCCGAGGAGGCCGTCCGCTGGGGCGGCGGGCACAACATCGTCAACGTCACGCTCGTCGACATCCGCGCCTGGGACACCATGGGCGAGATCTCGGTGCTGCTGGTGGCCGCGACCGGCGTCGCGTCGCTCGTCTTCCTCTCGCGCCGCGGCGGTCAGATCTTCCGGGCCGACGAGGCCCGCCAGGAGCGCCGCGTCTGGGCCGGACCGGACCCGATGGCCCGCTTGCGCCGCGCCACCGACCAGGCCCGCGTCGACGCGCCCAGCACCGACCGCGAGTGGCTGCGCGCGGGGAGCACGCTGGCACCGCAGCGACGGTCGGTCATCTTCGAGGTCGTCGTCCGGCTGCTCTACCAGACGATGATCGTCTACTCCCTGTTCCTGCTGTTCAGCGGCCACAACGCCCCGGGCGGCGGCTTCGCGGCCGGCCTCGTGACGGGCATCGCGCTGATCGTGCGCTACCTGGCCGGCGGTCGGTACGAGCTCGGCGAGGCCGCGCCCGTCCAGCCCGGTCTGCTGCTGGGGCTCGGCCTGTTCCTGTCCGCCGGCGTGGGGCTGTTCGCCCTGGTCCTCGGCGGGTCGGTGCTGCAGTCCTGGATCATCGACATCCACCTGCCGCTGATCGGCGACCTGCACCTGGTGACGAGCCTGTTCTTCGACGTCGGGGTCTACCTCGTGGTCGTCGGGCTCGTGCTCGACATCCTGCGATCGCTCGGGGCCGAGCTCGACCGCCGCGCCGAGACCGGCGAGGACGCGGCCTTCGGCTCCGACGACGGCGTGCGATCGGGGGCCGAGCGATGATCGACATGACCCCGAACGTCGTCCTGGTCGTCACGATCGGCGTGCTGTTCACGGCGGGCGTCTACCTGCTGCTCGAGCGCTCGCTGTCGCGCGTGCTCATCGGCGTGATCCTGCTCGGCAACGGCGCCAACCTGCTGTTCCTCGTCGCGGGCGGGGCCGCGGGACGACCGCCGATCGTGGGCGTCGAGCCCGAGGGGCAGATGAGCGACCCGCTGCCGCAGGCGATGGTCCTCACCGCGATCGTCATCACGCTAGGCATGACCGCGTTCCTGCTCGCCATGGCCTACCGCTCGTGGCAGCTCCACCGGCACGACGAGGTGCAGGACGACGTCGAGGACCGCCGCATCGCGCGCCTCGCCGCGATCGACGAGCGCGCGACGGCCGACGACGACACCGAGGAAGGCACCGAGACCCTCGACGACGAGGCCGCCACCGCACGCGACGAGACGGACGAAGGTCTGCCGGCCGACGAGGTGCGCCGATGACCGACTGGACCTGGCTCGTCCCGCTGCCCGTGGTGATCCCGCTGTTCGCCGCGGGGCTCGCGCTCGCGCTCTACCGTCGCCCGCGCATCCAGCCGATCGTGTCGGTCACGGCCCTGTCGCTCGTGCTGATCGCGTCGGTGATGCTGCTCGTGATCGTCGACGACGGGCCGCTCGTGGTCGACGTCGGCGACTGGGCCGCGCCCGTGGGCATCAACCTGGTCGCGGACCGCCTGTCCGCGCTCATGCTGACGATCTCGTCGGCCGTCACCCTCTGCGTCCTGCTCTACTCGCTCGCGCAGGGCCGGGACGACGACGAGGAGTCCGCGCCGGTCTCGATCTACCACCCCACCTACCTGGTGCTGACCGCCGGCGTCGCCAACGCGTTCCTGTCCGGCGACCTGTTCAACATCTACGTCGGCTTCGAGATCCTGCTCGCCGCGTCGTTCGTGCTCCTCACGCTCGGCGGGACCGGCGAGCGGATCCGCGCGGGCAGCATCTACGTGGTCGTGGCCCTGCTCTCGTCGGTGCTGTTCCTCGTCGCGATCGCGCTCATCTACGCCGCGACGGGCACGGTGAACCTCGCGCAGCTCGCGATCCGCCTGCCTGAGATCGACCCCGGGACACGCCTCGTCCTGCAGGTGCTCCTGCTGCTCGCGTTCGCGATCAAGGCCGCGATCTTCCCGCTGTCCGCGTGGCTGCCCGACTCCTACCCGACCGCCCCCGCGCCCGTCACCGCGGTGTTCGCGGGCCTGCTCACCAAGGTCGGCGTGTACGCGATCATCCGCACGCAGACGCTGCTGTTCCCCGACGGGCGGCTCGACGACGTCCTGATGTGGCTCGCGCTCGCGACGATGGTCGTCGGGATCCTCGGCGCCGTCGCGCAGGACGACATCAAGCGACTCCTCTCGTTCACCCTGGTCAGCCACATCGGGTACATGGTCTTCGGGATCGCCCTGTCCACGGACGCGGGCTGGTCCGCGTCGATCTACTACGTCGCCCACCACATCACCGTGCAGACCGCGCTGTTCCTGGTGGTGGGCCTCGTCGAACGCGTGGGCGGCTCGACGTCGCTGACGAGGCTGGGCCGCCTCGCGCGGGTGGCGCCCGTGCTCGCGATCCTGTTCTTCGTGCCCGCGATGAACCTCGCCGGCATCCCGCCGCTGTCCGGGTTCCTCGGCAAGCTGGGCCTGCTCGAGGCCGGTGTACATGTCGGAACGCCGCTGGCGTACATCTTGGTCGTCGGCGGGATCGTCACCTCGCTGCTCACGCTCTACGCCCTCGTCAAGGCGTGGAACAAGGCGTTCTGGCAGACCCCCGAGGTCGAGCCCCGGCCCGTGCACCTGCCGTTCGGCATGGTCGGCCCCGCCGCGGCACTCATCGGCGTCGGCCTCGTCCTGACCTTCGCAGGTGGCCCGCTGTACGCCTACACCGAGCGCGCGTCCGTGGCCCTCGTCGAGCGCACGCCGTACATCGACGCGGTCCTGCCGGACGGCGAGCGCGGCACGGGCGACTCCGCAGACGTCGCTGATCGAGACGACCACATCACCATCGACCTGGGCGGAGGCCACGGATGAGCCTGCACCCGCGCCGCGCCCGGGCGCGTCCCCAGTGGGGCACGGTCGCGTGGCTGACCGCCGTCTGGGTCCTGCTGTGGGGCGACCTGTCGCTGGGCAACGTCATCGCAGGCGTCCTCATCGGCCTCGCCGTCACCACCGGCCTGCGGATGGCGCCGCTCGCGTTCCACGGCCGCATCCGCCCCCTCGGCGTCGTCCGGCTCGCGGTGCGGTTCGCGGTCGACCTCGTACGCGCGTCGTTCGAGGTCAGCCTCCTCGCGCTGCGGCCCCGCTACACCCCGCGCGGCGCAGTGATCGGCGTCCAGCTGCGCAGCCACTCCGACCTGTACCTGACCATGACCGCGGAGCTGTGCTCGCTCGTGCCCGGGTCCCTCGTCGTCGAGGCTCACCGCCTCACGGGGATGCTCTACCTGCACGTGCTCGACGTGAAGCAGTCCGGCGGGATCGAGGCCGCGCGCCAGTCGGTCCTCGACCAGGAGGAGCGCGTGCTGCGCGCGTTCGCCTCGGACGCCGAGCTGATCGGCGCCGGTCTGCTGGAGGTGCGCGCATGAGCTGGATCATCGTCGCGTGCGGCGTGCTGCTGACCACCGGCGCGGTGCTGGCCGTCGTCCGGGCGGAGAAGGGCCCGTCGATCCTCGACCGGACCGTGGCGCTGGACATCGTGGTCACCACGATGATCGCGGCGGTCGCGCTGTACGCGGCGGTCGAGCGCCGCGCGGACGTCGTGCCCGTGCTCGTGGTCCTCTCGCTCGTCGGGTTCGTCGGCTCGGTGACCGTCGCCCGGTTCGCGTCCGTCGAGCCCGAGGGTGAGGGGCGCGTCCGCACACGCGAGGAGGTCGCCGCCGAGGACAAGGCGCGCCGCGAGGCCGAGGAGGCCGCCGAGCACGGGGGCACCGACGAGCACGGCGGCGCGGCCGAGGGGGAGGTCCGATGAACTGGGACACCGTGGCAGACGTCGCCTCCGCGATCTGCCTGCTCGGCGGCGCGTTCCTCGCGTTCGCGGCCGGCGTCGGCGTGCTGCGCTTCCCCGACCTGCTCTCCCGGATGCACGCGGGGACCAAGCCGCAGGTGCTCGGGCTGGTGCTCGTGCTCATCGGCCTCGCGCTGCGGCTGCGGTCCGGGGGCGCGGTGTGGGCGCTCGTGCTCGTCGCGATCTTCCAGATGCTCACGGCGCCTGTCGCGGCGCACATGGTCGGGCGGGCCGGGTACCGGACGGGGAAGGTGCGCAACGACCTGCTTGTCGTCGACGAGCTGACCAACGACCTGGACCGGGTCGTGCGCGAGGACGACGAGTAGCGCCGGATCCGCTCGTTGGGCTCGTGCTGACCCTGGCGGCATCTGCGACGGCGCGGTTCACCCGGCGCCGTGGGCGCCTAGGAGGAGTCGTTCGCAGGCGCCACACCGAGCCCGACTTGCTGCAAATGGGTGAACAAAAAATCGCTAGGCGACGTTCGTTGCTCGAAAGAACGAAATTGAACTAGCGTCTAGCCGCCACGCGTGGCCGTCAGACGATCATCTGTGGGGCCCGCCCAAAACCCGCCTGGCGGGGGAGCGTGTCGACGACCTCTCTCAGCGGACCGAGGCGTCCTCAACTTTTGAAAACCTTAGGACGTGGTTCTGATGACAGAAGAAGTCGGTGCGCGGATGGTTGAGAAATCGAGAGTCTCGAGGGGTGTGGCAATCGGTATTGCTATCGCTATCCAGTTGCTCGCCATAGCCGTGATCTTTGTGCCGATGTGGGTTTGGCACGTCGGCAACATAAATGATGGCGAGGATCCTGTCCCGTCGCTCGTGCTCGAGTTCGGCAGTCTCGCGGCGGTCGTCGCGGTTTTGGTTGTGCAAATCGTGCTTTTTGTTAGGGCGCGAGGAAGCGTGCTAATTGCATGGCTGGGCGTGCTCAGCGTATTTGTCTTAATCGGATTCGAAGCTATTGGAACGTTGTAGATCCGGGGCTGCGCGACGTGTCCAGGTCGGCACGGACCTCGATCTCGGCAGGGTGCGCGGGTGTGATACGCCATCGTTCGGGTCCGTCGTCACAGCGCATCTGGGGACGCGGGGCGGGGTTCGTGAGGTGCGGCTAGCCAGGCGGTGAGCGCGACGGCGGCGTCGTCTTGGGAGGTGGCCGTCTGAGTGAGCAGGCGAACGGTCCCGTGGTGAGTATCGCCGGCGGCCGCCCTTCGGGTGCGGCGCTCGGACCACCGCGCGTGTTCGCGCCGGCCACGTCCAACCCGAGCCGCACCAGGCTCGCCCGGGTGCTGCTCCATCCGGTCGCCCGCGTAGGGTTTCTCGCGCCGCGCCGACCCTCGTCGGCGGGCGCCCCGAGCCGCAAGGAACCCCGTGAGCCTGATCCGCCTGAACGCCGTCGGCATGCAGTTCGACGACAAGGTCATCCTGCGCGAGGGGTTCCTCAAGCTGCGCGAGGGCGACCGCGTGGGCCTCGTCGGGCGCAACGGCACCGGCAAGACGACGTTCCTCGAGCTGATCCTCGGCCGCCAGGAGCCCACCTCCGGGACCGTCGAGAAGAACCTGGGCCTGAGCATCGGCTACTTCTCGCAGTTCTCCGAGCTCGAGGGCCACCTCACCGTCGTCGAGGAGCTGAGCGCGCTGTTCCCCGAGGTGCACGCGACGCAGGCGCGTCTCGACGCGATCGGCGAGCTGCTCGGCGAGGCGGGCGACGACGAGATGACCCGCCTGCTCACCGAGCAGGCCGAGCTGTTCGAGCGAATGGACGCGCTCGACGGCTGGTCGTACGAGAACACGATCGACACCGTGCTCACCAAGCTCGGCTTCGACGCCGACCGCCGCGTGCTGCACGTCGACCGGCTCTCCGGCGGCTGGCGCAACCGCGCCGCGCTCGCCCGGATCCTCGTGCAGAGCCCCGACGTGCTGCTGCTCGACGAGCCGACGAACTTCCTCGACCTCGCGGGAGTTCGCTGGATCGAGGGCTGGCTGCAGACGTACCCCGGCGCGGTGCTCGTCGTCTCGCACGACCGGCAGTTCCTCGACGGAGCCGTCACGCGCATCGTCGAGATCGAGAACCGTCGCCTGCACGAGTACGAGGGCGGCTACTCCGCCTACGTGCGCGCCAAGCAGACGCGGATCAAGACGCTCGAGCGCCAGTTCGCGCACGAGGAGGAGCTGCTCGCGTACGAGGCGGAGGCGAGCGACGCCCGCCGGCAGGCCGTCAAGGAGCGCGGCACGGCCCGCAAGCTCGCGGACATCAAGAAGCGGCAGGCGCCGCGTCCGGTCGACGAGATCATCACGACGATCTACGCCGACCTGCACGTGAGCGACAACCTGGCCCAGATCGAGGGGATCACCAAGGGATTCGGCGGCGACCCGCTGTTCGCGGGCCTGAGCTTCTCGCTGCACCGCGGCGACCGCATCGCCGTCGTCGGCGCGAACGGCTCGGGCAAGTCGACCCTGCTCGACGTCCTCACGGGCGTGACCGAGCCCGACGCGGGCCGGATCGTGTGGCGCAAGGGCTCGACGTTCGTCTCCTACAACCAGGTGGTCGCCGACCTCGACCTCGACGACACCGTCGCGCACGCGGTGAGTGCCGCGCCCGGGTCGCTCGCGTTCAGCGCGACGAAGAAGAACGTCAACCGGTTCCTCACGATGCTGCAGTTCTCCGAGGCGGAGCTCAAGCAGAAGATCGGCACGCTGTCCGGCGGTCAGCGGGCGCGCGTCGCGATCGCGCAGTGCCTGCTCTCGGGCGCCTCGGTCATCGTGCTCGACGAGCCCACCAACCACCTCGACCTCACCAGTGCCCAGGTGATGGAGCGCGCGCTGACCCACTTCCCGGGCGCGGTGGTGGTCGTGAGCCACGACCGGTTCTTCATCGACAAGCTCGCCGACCGCCTGCTGACGTTCGACGGGGCCGGCGCGGTCGTCGAGTCCGCTGCGACCGGTGCGCTCTGACCCCACACTGAGGTCATGTCCGACTGGAACCAGACCATCATCGACGAGTTCCGCGCCAACGGCGGGACGGTCACCACTGCCGGGTTCGGCCGCGCGCTCGTGCTCCTGCACCACATCGGCGCGAAGACGGGCGAAGCGCGCGTCAGCCCCGTAGCGGCCATCCGCGTGGACGACGACACGTGGCTCGTGGCCGCCTCCAAGGCCGGTGCGGACACGAACCCCGCGTGGTTCCACAACCTGCTGGCCCACCCCGACACGAGCATCGAGACGCCCGACGACGGTGCGGTCGACGTGCACGTCGAGCAGCTGGTCGGCACTGCGCGCGACGAGGCGTGGGCGCGGTTCAAGGCCCGGTCGTCCGGGTTCGCGTCCTACGAGGCGAAGACGACGCGCGTCATCCCGGTCCTGGAGCTGCGCCGACGCTGATCGTCAGGCGGGTTCGCGTGCGGGCTGCGGTGCCGGCACGCGCGGCCTCGCGAACAACGGCCGGTCGACGCGCAGGCTCATCGGCACCGCCACGGCCGCGACGGTCAGGATCCACGCCGTGTAGTCGATGCCGAGCAGCAGCCAGATGCTCGAGTGCATGATCAGGACGGCCGCCGCGAACAGCGCGCGCGTCCGCCGGATCGACAGCCAGAGCGGCGCGGTCAGCTCGAGGGCCAGCGCGCCGCCCGCCATGCCCTGCGCCAGCCAGGCGTGGTCGGCGACGAACGAGGCGAGTCCCGCCGCCCGGTCGACGGCACCCTGGCGCAGGATCCACGACATGTTGTCGCCGAACACCCAGTGCAGCCCCGCGTGCCGCAGCTTCTGGAAGCCGGTGAGGAAGTACACGGTCGCCATGACGGCCAGCGCAGCGCGCGGCGGCCAGCCCCACGCCACGCTCGAGCCCGTCTCGCCGCGAGCGGGCGGCCGGGCGAACAGCAGCGGGAACGTCACCGTCACGGTGAGGACGTCGTTGTGCATGACCTTGCCCGACGCCCCCCACCACGCGCACAGCGCCACGTAGGCGAGCCACGCGACGAGGAAGGCCAGCCGGGTCCGGCGGCGCGCGACGACCGCCACGACGGCGGCGACGCCGACGACCTGGAGCGCGACCAGCAACCACGCAGGCGGCGCGCCCGGGTACCAGGCCATGACGTTGAGGTGCTGCGTCAGCGCGGCGGGCCGGTCCGCGATCAGGGTCCAGTCGCGCGTGAGCAGGCGCCAGCCGATGACGAGGGCGAGCAGCGTCTGGACCTCGACGAGCCGGAACCACCGGCCCGGCGCGGTCAGTGCCGCGTCGATGCGAGCAGCGAGCCCCCTCACGGTCGGACCACCGCGACGATCTCGTTCCCGACGACGTGGGAAGTGCCCGTCGGGTCCATGGAGCGCGTCGTGCGCACGAGGTCCACCTCGGTCAGGGTGGCGGGGTCGATGCCTGCGGTGGCCAGCCACGCGCGGACCTTGGCGCGCTGGACCTCCGGCCGGGCGTGCGCGAGGTGCGCGAACTGGTGGGTCGTGGTGCTCATGACCTGGTTCGCCGGCAGTCGTACGGGGGACCGGGTCCCGTCGGCCGCCACCGCCTCGAGTTCCAGGCCGACCGATGTGCCCGTCCGGACCGTGGAGAAAAGGCGGAAAGAGGTCAGCGGCCAGGCCTCGAGGCCAGACAGTGTCACCAGCAGCAAGGCGACGACGGTGCCGACCGTCACGCCTCTGGCAACCCGTCGCTGCGCGGACTCGGTCGCGTCGGACGTGGTCGTGCTCATCGTGCCCCCTTGCCGACCCGTCCCCCAGACAGGTCGCTGGGAGGTCACTATGCCAGCGCCGGAGGCGCCGCGGGGTGATTAGATCGAGGCGTGTCACGTGCCGAGGTCGTCGTCGTCGGGTCCGGTCCCAACGGGCTTGCCGCGGCGGTGACCTGCGCGCGTGCCGGGCTGCGCGTGCAGGTGCTCGAGGCGCAGCCGACGGTGGGCGGCGGGGCGCGCACCCTCGACCTGGGACTTGCCGACGGGATCGTCCATGACTTGTGCTCGGCGGTGCACCCGATGGCGTGGGCGTCGCCGTTCTTCGCCGAGTTCGACCTGCGGGCCCGCGGCGTGGAGCTGCTGTCGCCCGACGTGTCGTTCGCGCAGCCGCTGCCCGACGGCCGGGCCGGGCTCTCCTACCGGTCGCTCGACCGGACGGTCGAGGGGCTCGGGGTCGACGGGGGTGCGTGGCGCTCGCTCGTCGGGCGGCTGTCCGAGCACCACGAGCACACGGTCGCGGTCGCGCTCGGCGACAAGCGCTCGATCCCGTCCGGCCTGCTGCCCTCGGGCTTCGGGACCGCCGCCGCGTTCGGCCGGGCGGTGCTCGAGCAGGGCACCCGGGCGTGGGACCGGCGGTTCGTCGACGACGTCGCGCCCGCGCTGCTGACCGGCGTCGCCGCGCACGCGATCACGCCGCTGCCCTCGTTCGCCGCGGCCGGGACCGCGCTCCTGCTCGCGTCGCTCGGGCACGCGGGCGACGGCTGGCCGATCCCGAAGGGTGGGTCCGGGGCGATCATGGCGGCCCTCGTCGCCGACCTGCTCGCGCACGGCGGCGAGATCTTCACCGACGTGCGCGTTGCCCGCTGGGAGGACCTGCCGCCCGCCCACTGCTACCTGTTCGACACCACGCCGCGCACGCTGACCTCGGTCCTCGGCGACCGGCTCCCGCCGCGCGCGCGGCATCGGCTCGACGCCTTCGAGTACGGCAACGCCGCGGCCAAGGTCGACTTCGTCCTCGACGGGCCCGTGCCCTGGGCGGTGCCGGACGTCGGCCGCGCCGGCACGGTGCACGTGGGTGGCACCCGTGCGGAGATGGCCCACGCGGAGGGCGAGGTCGCGGCCGGGCGGCACGCCGAGCGCCCGATGGTCCTGCTCAGCGACCCGAGCGTAGTCGACGAGACGCGCCGCGTGGGCGACCGTCGACCCCTGTGGACCTACGCGCACGTCCCGTCGGGCTCGGACGTCGACGTCACCGAGGCCGTCACGGTGCACATCGAGCGGTACGCGCCCGGGTTCCGGGACGTGGTCGTCGCGAGCCGCTGCATCCCGGCCTCGCGCATGAGCGAGCACAACGAGAACTACGTGGGAGGCGACATCTCGGCGGGCGCGGCGACGATCAAGCAGATGTTTGCGCGCCCGACCGCGTCCTGGGAGCCGTACGCGACGGGCCGCGACGGTGTCTACCTGTGCTCGGCGTCGACGCCGCCCGGGCCGGGGGTGCACGGCCTGAGCGGCTGGTACGCGGCCAAGCGCGCGCTGCGCGAGGCGTTCACGATCCCGGAGGCGCCGAGCCTGGCGCCCTGACCTCAGTCGAGCGGGTTGAGGTCCTTGTCGTCGTGCTTGGCCGTGAAGCGGGCCGTGCCACGCGTCGCAAGGACGCGCGCGACGGCAACGAGAGCACCGGTCAGCGCCGCGGCAGCGACCAGCTCGGCGACACCGGCGTTGCTGTCGTCGTCGGGCTTCGGCGGCTTGTGGCCCGTCTTGGCCTTCCAGCCCTGCGCGATCCCCTGCTGCACGATCCACGCCGCGGCAAGGGCGGCGGCGGTGCCCACGAGGCGCGCGACCATCGTCTGGCTCTTCTTGTCGGACACGACTGCCTCCTGGTGACGAACGGATTCTGCTCCGACCGTATCGCCCGGCGCCCAAGACCGCTGGTCGGAGCTACGATGAGCGACGAACGACAGGGGAGCGTCAGGCCAGGTGCCTGGACGCTGAGAGTGCGGACAACCGCAGACCCTCGAACCTGATCCGGTTTGCACCGGCGTAGGGAGTCGGGCTTCTCATCTCCGTGGTCGTCGTCGGACGCCTGCAGCGCTCTTGCAGGGGCGTGCCCGACGACGAGCGCGGAGACCCCTCCAGACGATGGAGGAACACGCACCATGCCGAAGAAGATCTCGGTGGTCGCCACGACCGCCCTGATGGCGACCCTCGCGGCGGCCTCGCTCGCCGCGTGCTCGTCGTCCGACGACCCGGCGGCCCCGGCCGCGAGCGGGGGGACGACGAGCGCCGCACCCGGGACGGTCACGCTCGTGACCCACGACAGCTTCGCGCTGTCGGACGGGATCCTGGACCAGTTCACGGCCCAGACCGGCATCACGGTCAAGGTCGTGCAGCAGGGCGACGCGGGCGCCCTGGTCAACCAGCTCGTCCTGACCAAGGACGCGCCGCTGGGCGACGCGACGTTCGGCATCGACAACACGTTCGCTTCGCGGGCGATCGACGAGGGCGTCGTCGCGCCCTACACGTCCACCGTCCCCGCCGCCGCGGACGCCGCGACGCACGCCGTCGGGGAGGGCCTGACGGCCATCGACTACGGCGACGTCTGCATCAACGTCGACCACGCCTGGTTCGCCAAGAAGAAGCTGGCCGAGCCGACGAGCCTCGACGACCTGACCGACGCGAAGTACAAGGACCTGCTCGTCGTCCCGAACGCGGTGACCTCGTCGCCCGGGTTCGCGTTCCTGCTCGCGACGATCGGCGCCAAGGGCGACGACGGCTGGAAGGCGTACTGGGAGGCGCTGAAGAAGAACGGCCTCAAGGTCGCCGACGGCTGGTCGGACGCGTACTTCACCGACTTCAGCGGCGGCGGAGCCGACGGCCCGCGGCCGATCGTGCTGTCCTACGCGTCCTCGCCCCCGTCGACGATCCCGAAGGGCGGCGGTGACGCGACCACCGGTGCGCTGCTCGACACCTGCTTCCGGCAGACCGAGTACGCGGGCGTCCTGGCCGGCGCCAAGAACCCGACCGGCGCGGGCAAGCTCATCGACTTCCTGCTGTCCGACGAGGTCCAGGCCGACATCCCCGGGTCGATGTACATGTACCCGGTGAGCCAGGCCGTCAAGATCCCCGCCGACTGGGAGAAGTTCGCGCCGCTCGCGACGAACCCGTTCACCGTCGACCCCGCCGCGA